>NZ_JACMIA010000001.1:4340000-4640000 GCF_014252955.1 Stappia sp. 28M-7
GGCGCGGATTCTTTTGAAAGGTTCGGGCCCGCCCGGGAGACCTTCTCCCGCCGGCCCCCTCAAGGATAGGCATCGCGCCGGGCGCCGGGGCAGGCGTATGGCTGCGAGAAGCAGGGACGGGCCGCGAAACGCGGCCCGCAAGAAGGAACGTAGCGGCTGCTGCGCCGACGGGCGCTGGCGGTGGCTTTCGAGCACGACGAGAAGGACGGAATGCATCTCGGCGCGACACACCGCAATTCTCTGGACCTTGGCGACGAACCGCCGCTCATGGTCCATGACGAGCGCGACCAGCTTCCCGACCGCCGCAGGGTCAGCCTGCGCTGGCTGACCGGCTCGGTCCTGACCGGTCTCACCTCGGTGACCCTGATGGGCGGTGCCCTGTTCGCGGCGCTCGACGGACAGTACCAGGTCTCCGCAGCCCCCTCGCGGGGCGACCAGCCGGAAGCGACGACCTCGCGCGTTGTCGGCGGCAACGGGTCCACCAAGGGCGACCGCGTCATTCGCGCCGCCGCGCAATATTCCAACCGGCATGTCATCCCGGTCTCGACCCTCAACCGCATCGACGGCCGCGATCATATCAAGCTGCGCCCCTATGCGCTGGTCACCGCGACGCTGGCCACCCGCGCATCGCGCGAGGCCTCGGAGGAGATCCCTCCGTTCAATCCGTTGCAGCTGTTCTCCGATGCCAACGTGATCCCGGCCCGCGCCGTCAGCGATGCCGTCTATGACGCCCGTGTCGAAGGCGAAGTGACGATCAGCACCCGGGACTTTCCGGTCGACAATCCCCTGGCCACCACCGATGGCGGCTATGAGGAGCTGGAGATCGAGCAGTTCGTGCGCCAGTCGGCACACTTCCTGTCGGGCAACGCGGTGAGCGATGCCAGCGGCCCGGTCATCGACCCCGGCCGGTTCGACTTCAACCTGGCGCAGCAACCCGAACTGTCGCGCCTCAGCGTTCGGATCACTCCGGAAAACGTCTCCTTCGTCTCCAAGAGCGAAGCCTCGGACATTTATGCCGGCATGGAAGAGAAGATCGTGCCGGTAACGGGCGAAGAGAGCTTCCAGGAAGAGCTGATGGCGAACTATGCCACGGAGGAGGAAGCGGCCAGCATCGTCGACGCCTTCGCCCGCGAGTTCGGGATCGAGAAGCTCGACATGGGCCAGCGGCTGCGCATCGCCCTTGCGCCGAGCCCGGACGAGACCGGCCGCTTGCAGCCGCAGCGCGTCAGCCTCTATGCCGATACCGAGCACCGCGCGACGATCGCCCGCTCAGACACCGGCGAGTTCGTCTCCGCGCAGGCACCCGACACGTTCCTGGCGGACGCCTTTGCCGAGGCCGACCGGGTCGGCTATGCCGGCACCACCCCGACCATCTACGACAGTCTCTACCAGACGGCCCTGGAGCAGGAGATGCAGCCGGAGATGATCTCCGATCTGGTGCGCATCTTCTCCTTCGACGTCGACTTCAAGTCACGGGTCAAGCCGGGCGATTCCTTCGAGGTCTTCTACGGGCTCGAACAGGACAGCGACAACGTTCCGGCCGAAATCCTCTATACGGCACTGACCACGCGCAGCACGGCGCGCCGCTTCTACCGCTTCCGCACGCCCGACGACGGCTTGGTCGACTTCTATGACGAGACAGGAAAGAGCGCGAAGAAGTTCCTGATGCGCAAGCCGCTGTCCGGCGGCCAGTATCGTTCCGGCTTCGGCATGCGCCGCCACCCGATCGTCGGCGTGATGCGGCTGCACAGTGGCGTCGACTGGTCGGCTCAGCGCGGAACGCCGATCATGGCCGCCGGCAATGGCGTCGTGACCAAGGCGCGGTGGGTCTCCGGTTATGGCCAGCGCATCGAGATCCAGCATGCCAATGGCTACGAGACCACCTACAGCCACCAGACGAGCTTCGCCGACGGCATCCGCGAAGGCGTCAAGGTGCGCCAGGGCCAGGTAATCGGCTATGTCGGCTCGACCGGCCTGTCGACCGGCCCGCACCTTCACTACGAGGTCAAGGTGAACGGCCGCTTCGTGAACCCGATGCGTATCCGCCTGCCGCGCGGCCGCGTGCTGGAGGGCGACCTGCTGGCGGCGTTCCACCGCGAGCGCGAGCGCATCGACGCACTTGTCGAGCGTGCCGCCGGCCCTTCGCGCATCGCTTCGGCCTCGGCCTCGGCGATCAACTGACGCTCGGCTCCGCTCCGCGAGCCCATGATCGAGACATGCAAAAAGGCCCGGGCATCGCTGCCCGGGCCTTTGTCTTTGGTGCGCCGTGGAACGACCGGTCAGGCCGCGGCGCTCGCCGATCCCGCCACCTCGAAGAGCAGGCGGTCGGATCCAGCGCTCGCTTCGACCGTCTGGCCGTCGGCAACACGCCCGCCCAGGATCATCTCGGCCAGCGGATCCTGCACCTCGCGCTGGATCACCCGCTTCAGCGGCCTTGCGCCATAGGCAGGGTCGTAGCCCTTCTCGGCCAGCCAGTCGCGGGCGCTGGCATCGAGCACCAGTCCGATCTTCCGGTCGGCAAGCAGCGTCTCCAGCCGCTTGAGCTGGATGTCGACGATCGCTGCCATCTGCGAGCGCTGCAGGCGGTGGAACAGGATCTGGTCGTCCAGCCGGTTGAGGAATTCCGGCCGGAACGACGAGCGCACCACAGCCATCACCTGGTCCCGCACCGCCGAGGAGTCTTCCCCGTCCGGCTGAGCCACCAGATACTCGGCCCCCAGGTTGGAGGTGAGAACGATCAGCGTGTTGCGGAAGTCGACCGTCCGGCCCTGGCCATCGGTCAGCCGCCCGTCGTCGAGCACCTGCAGCAGCACGTTGAACACGTCGCCATGGGCTTTCTCGATCTCGTCGAACAGCACGACCTGATAGGGCCTGCGCCGGACCGCCTCGGTCAGCGCGCCGCCCTCCTCATAGCCGACATAGCCGGGAGGTGCGCCGATCAGCCGGGAAACCGAGTGCTTCTCCATGTATTCCGACATGTCGAGGCGGACCATCGCCGTCTCGTCGTCGAACAAGAACTCGGCCAGCGCCTTGGTCAGCTCGGTCTTGCCCACGCCGGTCGGCCCGAGGAACAGGAACGAGCCGATCGGCCGGTTCGGGTCCTGCAGGCCTGCGCGCGCACGGCGCACGGCGGTGGACACCGCATGCACCGCTTCCTGCTGGCCGATGACGCGCCGTGCCAGCTCGTCTTCCATGCGCAGCAGCTTCTCGCGCTCGCCTTCCAGCATCTTGTCGACCGGGATGCCGGTCCAGCGGGAGACCACATGGGCCACATGGTCCGTGGTCACCGCTTCCTCGACCATCGCCCCATCGGTGCCGCCGCGCTCCTCGGCCTCGGCAAGGGCCCGCTCCAGCCCCGGAATGACGCCATAGGCGAGCTCGCCCGCCTTCGCCAGGTCGCCCTGACGCTGCGCCTTCTCCAGGTCGATGCGGGCCTGCTCCAGCTGCTCCTTGAGCTTCTGTTCGGACGACAGCTTCTCCTTTTCGCCCTGCCAGCGGGTGGTGAGGGCATCCGACTCCTCTTCCAGGTCCGCCAGTTCGCCTTCCAGCTTGTCCAGCCGGTCGCGGGCCGCCGGGTCGGTCTCCTTCTTGAGAGCCTCGCGCTCGATCTTCAGCTGGATGATCCGCCGGTCGAGCTCGTCCAGTTCCTCCGGCTTGCTGTCGACCTGCATGCGCAGGCGGCTCGCCGCCTCGTCGATGAGGTCGATCGCCTTGTCGGGCAGGAACCGGTCGGTGATGTAGCGGTTCGACAGGGTCGCGGCCGCCACCACGGCCGAATCCGTGATTCGCACCCCGTGGTGAAGCTCGTACTTCTCCTTGATGCCGCGCAGGATGGATATCGTGTCCTCCACCGTCGGCTCATCGACGAAGACGGGCTGGAAGCGCCGCGCAAGCGCTGCGTCCTTCTCCACATACTTGCGGTACTCGTCGAGGGTCGTGGCACCGACGCAATGCAGCTCGCCGCGCGCAAGCGCCGGCTTCAGCAGGTTGGAGGCATCCATCGCGCCATCCGCCTTGCCGGCACCGACAAGCGTGTGCATCTCGTCGATGAACAGGACGATGCCGCCGGCCGCCGACTGAACCTCGGACAGCACGGCCTTGAGCCGCTCCTCGAATTCGCCGCGATACTTCGCACCCGCGATCAGCGACCCCATGTCGAGCGCAAGCAGCTTCTTGTCCTTCAGGCTCTCCGGCACGTCGCCGTTGACGATTCGCAGTGCGAGCCCCTCGGCAATGGCCGTCTTGCCGACGCCCGGATCGCCGATCAGCACCGGGTTGTTCTTGGTCCGGCGCGACAGGACCTGCATGGTTCGCCGGATCTCGTCGTCACGGCCGATCACCGGGTCGAGCTTGCCGTCCCGGGCGACCTGCGTCAGGTCGCGCGCATATTTCTTCAGCGCGTCGTACTGCCCTTCCGCCGAGGCGCTGTCGGCCTTGCGCCCCTTGCGCAGGTCGTTGATCGCCTCGTTGAGCCGGACAGCCGTGACCCCGCCATCGGCGAGCGCCTTGCCGGCAGCGCTGTCCTTGATGATCGCCAGCGCGACCAGCAACCGCTCGACGGTGACATAGGAATCGCCCGCCTTCTCGGCGAGCTTCTCGGCCTGGTCGAACACCTGCGCCAGAGCCGGCGCCAGATACAGCTGACCGCCGCCGCCCGAGACCTTCGGGAGACCGGCAAGCGCCTTTTCGGTGGCTGCCAGCACGTCGCGCGAGCGCCCGCCCGAACGGTCGATCAGACCGGCCGCGAGCCCTTCGGGATCGTCGAGCAGAACCTTCAAGAGGTGTTCGGGCGTGAACTGCTGGTGAGACTGTCCCAGCGCCTGGGTCTGCGCCGACTGGACGAAGCCCCTCGCCCGTTCGGTGTATTTCTCGAAATCCATCATGACCTCCAGATCCGGCCGCCCCCCGCAGCGAAGCGGCCTTTTCGGAATGCGGACCCGTCATGGCATCCGCACGGCCCCTCAAGGGCCGTACCCAGCATATAGTGTTGCATTTCGAGCACAAAAGAGGGGGAGAGTGCGGATAGCTGCGCCGCAACGCAAAAGGGCCGCAGCATGGTGCCGCGACCCTTTCGAAACTCTGGCGTCAGGGAGCCCTGGCGTACCGGCGAGGGTCAAGCCTCTGTCGCGGCCGGCTCGGCTTCCGCCGGCTTTCGGCTGCGCGGAGCGCGCCGGGCCCGCGGCTTCTTCTCTTCGGCAGCTTCGCCGGAACCTTCGGCCTCGGCCGCAGGCTGGGCACTGCCGTTCGCCGCTTCGTCCGAAGCATCGCCTTCGCCCTGGGCGGTGCGGCTGCGGCGCAGACCACGACCACGAGCACCGCGCACACGGCGCCGGCTGCGGTCGTCGCCTTCGCCCTCGCCCTCGGTGCCGTCATCGTCGCTGTCGGCGCTCTCGCCGGGCAGCGACTTGCTGTTGATCACCGGAATGTCGTCGACGAAAGGCTGCGGAGCATCCACCGGCATCACCGACTTGCCCGAAGGGGCTGCCGCCTCACGATCCCGGTCGCGGCGCTCACCGCGGTCATGACGCTCGCCGCGCTCGCTGCGCTCGGTGCGATCATGACGCTCGGCGCGCTCCGCACGCTCGTTGCGCTCCTCGAGCTCGTCCGCCTCGTCCTCTGCCTCGTCGCCACGCGGCAGAACCACGGGCTGATGCATGCTCTGCTGAGCTGCGGCGATGATGCGCAGGTAATGCTCGGCGTGCTGGAGATAATTCTCGGACATCACGCGGTCGCCGGCAGCGGCGGCGTCGCGCGCCAGCTGCTGGTACTTCTCGGCGACATGGTGCGCGGTCCCGCGGATCTTCACATCGGGGCCGTTGGACTCATAGGTCCGCGAAAGCGGATTCGGTCCCTTGCGGCCACCACGACCGCGGATGCGCTTGTTGCTCTGATTTCCTGGTCTCATTCTGCCGTTAACTCTCAAGAACGGCGACCGGCAAATCCGGTCAGGAGTCCGGTCCACCATCGGGACCGGCGCCATGAAACGCAACTGCACAAGGCCTGTGTTGCGTGGGCCGATCAAGACAGACCTTCGGCGGGACGCGATACGACTGACGCCGTTCATTCCCGCTGGATTTTAAGGGTTCATCTTGAACAGACCGATGCCGAGCAACCCCGGGACCATCTGGTCCACCGGGCATCTTTGCCGACGGTTAGTTCCGTCGTGCGATGCGAGATCTGGCCGGAACGAAAACTATCGTACTGCCTACCCGTGGCTTCGAATGCCACCCCCGTCGGGTCTCGGCGAGGTGAACCTAGCCCTTTCCGCCAGGTTTTCCAAGCGTCTTTTTCACAAGCACTGTATCTGCCGCTATTTTGCAACACATGCTGCGCGCACAACCCGATCCTGCCCGGCAAGATCTTGAAATACTTGAATATCCTCAAGACCGGCCGATCTGGCCATTTCCGACACGGCCCCTGCCTGCGATGCACCGATTTCCAGAAAAAGCGGCGCGAATCGTCCAAGCAGTGCCCGCGTCTGAGGCAGGATCACCCGGTAGGCATCCAGACCATCTTCGCCGGCAAACAAGGCAGCGCGGGGATCGTGGTCCCTCACCTCTCGGGAGAGCTGAGATTCTTCCGTAAGGGAAATATAGGGCGGATTCGAGACAAGGAAATCCATGCCCGGCGCGAGCATCGAGGCAAAGTCTCCCAGACACGGCAGGAACCGCTCGCCGACGCCGTTCCGCACGGCGTTGTCGCGGGCCGTTGCCAGCGCCCCCGGCGCCATGTCCGTGGCCACGGCAACCGCGTTCGGCAGCTCGCTGAGCAGGGCGATGGCGATAGCCCCGCTTCCCGTGCCCAGATCCGCGAACCGGTAGGGATGCTCACGCCCCTGCGCGCCTGCGCACCAGTCGAGGACCGCCTCCACCAGGCGCTCGGTGTCGGGACGCGGCTCCAGCACGTCGCACGACAGGGCGAAGGTCAGCCCCCAGAATTCGCGAAGGCCCAGGATGCGGCCGACCGGCTCGCCAGCCAGCCGCCGGGCGATATGACTGAGCGCCCGCGCGAGCTCCTCGTCTGTGAGCTCGCGGTCGGGATCGGTAAGGGGAACGACCGGCTCCACACCGGCGGCTGCGGCAACCAGAAGCCGCGCGTCCAGCGCCGCCGTCTCCACGCCCGCCGCCACAAGGCGCGCCCGCGCCTCGCGGCAGAGCGCGCCGATCCGACGGTCGTCCGGACCTGCGCTCACAGTCCTTCCGCCGCCAGCAGGGTTGCCTGATGGTCGAGCGCCAGCGGCTCGATCACATCGTCCAGCGCCTCGCCGCTGACCACCTCGGGGAGCTTGTAGAGCGTCAGGCCGATCCTATGGTCGGTCACCCGGCCTTGCGGAAAGTTGTAGGTGCGGATGCGTTCGGACCGGTCGCCCGACCCCACCTGCAGCCGGCGCGCCTCGGTCCGCTCGCTCGCCAGCCTTGCGCGTTCCTCGTCGAAGATGCGGGCGCGCAGCAGCTGCAAGGCCTTGGCCTTGTTCTTGTGCTGCGAGCGCTCGTCCTGCACCGCCACCACGATGCCGGTCGGCATATGAGTGATGCGCACGGCCGAATCGGTGGTGTTGACGTGCTGGCCGCCGGCGCCCGAGGCGCGGAACGTATCGATGCGCAGATCCGCATCGTTGATCTGGACGTCGACGTCCTCGGCCTGCGGCAACACCGCCACCGTCGCCGCCGAGGTGTGGATGCGCCCGCCCGATTCCGTCTCCGGCACGCGCTGCACCCGGTGGACGCCCGATTCGAACTTCAGCCGGGCGAAGACCTGGTCGCCGGTCACCGACGCGATCACTTCCTTGAAGCCGCCAACCTCGCCCTCGCTCGCCGAAACGATCTCGACCTTCCAGCCTTTCAGCTGCGCATAGCGCTGATACATGCGGAAAAGATCGCCGGCAAAGAGCGCCGCCTCGTCGCCGCCGGTTCCAGCCCGCACCTCGAGGATGACGTTGCGATCGTCCGCCACATCCTTGGGCAGAAAGCCGATGCGGACCTCCTGCGCCAGCGCCTCGACGCGTTCGCGCAAGTCGTCCAGCTCGAGCTCGGCAAGCTCGCGCATTTCCGCATCCGCCGCCGGATCGGTAAGCATCGCCTCCACGCCCGCCAGCTCTTCCTCGGCCTTGCGCAGCGCCGTGATCCGCGCGGCCAGCGGCTCCAGTTCGGCATAGTCGCGCGACAGGCGGACATAGGTCTGCGGGTCCGGATTCTGGCTCATCCGGTATTCGAGTTCGGCGACGCGCGTCAGCAGCGCATCCAGTTTTTCCGCCGGGATCATGGCGTTACGATCCTCAAGGTTCGGGAAAAGAAGCCCTTGCGGGCAAGGCAGGCCCTTCGGGGAGGCAGCCTCGCTACAAGGCAACGTCCGTGTCGGACGCAAAGGCGCGCAGGAAGCCACGGATATCGGCGGCGGCCGCCGGCTCGTCGAGACGCGGCAGCAGGCGCGTCGCCAGCCGGCCGACATCGAGCGTGCGGACCATCGCCTTTACCGGGCCGAGAGCCGACGCCGACATCGAAAGGCTGCGATAGCCCAGCGCCGCGAGCGCCATCGCCTCCAGCGGCCGTCCGGCGATCTCGCCGCACAGCGTGACCGGGGTGGCATAGGCCTTGGCCTTGTCGACGATATGCTTCAGCGCCCGCAGGAAAGCAGGGCTCATCGTGTCAAAGCGGCCCGCAACCCGGGTGTTGCCCCGGTCGACGGCACTGAAGAACTGGAACAGATCGTTCGAGCCGATCGAGACGAAGTCCACCGCCTGGAACAGCTCGTCGAGCTGGTAGAGGAGCGAAGGCACCTCGATCATCACCCCGAGCATCAGCCGCTCGGGAACCGGATAGCCGTGGCGGCGCAGGTGCTTCATCTCGCGCTCGACCACGCCGCGGGCGCGGTGGAACTCGGCAACCTCGGTCACCATCGGGAACATCAGCTTCAGATCGCGCCCGGCAGCGGCATGCAGCAGGGCCCGGACCTGGGTGCGCAGGATCCCCGGACGATCAAGGCCGAAGCGGATCGCCCGCCAGCCCATGGCCGGGTTCTCTTCCTGGATCGCCCGCAGGTAAGGCAGTACCTTGTCGCCGCCGATATCCAGCGTGCGGAAGGTCACGGGCCGTCCACCCGCTGCATCCAGCACCTGGCGGTAATAGTCGCGCTGCTCGCTCATCCGCGGAAAGGCGGAGGCGACCATGAACTGCAGCTCGGTGCGGAACAGCCCGACGCCGCTCGCCCCCGATTCGGCAACCGCCGGCAGGTCGACCAGCAGGCCGGCATTCAGCTGCAGCGAGACATCCACCCCGTCGCGGCTGATCGAGGGCTTGTTGCGCAGCCGCCGGTACTGGGCCTGCCGGCGAGCGCGGAAGCGGACCTTCTCCGCATAGGCATTCTCGATGTCGGTTGCCGGCCGCAGATGCACCTGGCCGCTCTCGCCGTCGACGATGATCGGATCGCCGGCCTCGGCGAGGCTGACGAGATTGTCCGCAAGTCCCACCGCCGCGATGCCCAGGGCCCTCGCGACGATGGTGACATGGCTGGTGGGACCGCCCTCCTCCAGCGCGATGGCGCGCACCCGGTCGCGGCCGTAGTCGAGCAGCTCCGCCGCGCCCATGTTGCGGGCGATGATCACCGCGTCCTGCGGCAGGCTCTCCGACAGCGGCCCGTGCTGGCGGCCCATGAGCTCGCGGATCAGACGATGCGCGAGATCGTCGAGATCGTGCAGACGCTCGCGCAGATAGGGGTCGGTCTGGCGCAGCATGCGCGCGCGCGTGTCCGACTGCACCTTCTCCACCGCCGCCTCTGCGGTCAGGCCGTTGTTGATCGCTTCCTCGATCTTCCGGATCCAGCCCCGGTCATGGGCGAACATCCGGTACGCCTCGAGCACGTCGCGATGCTCGCCGTGCTGGGCGAAGTCGCCGGAATTCAGCAGATCGTCGAGCGAGATCCGCAGCCGGTTGATAGCCCGCTCCAGCCGCTCCAGCTCGGCGCCCGCATCCTCGGCGATCAGATTGGTGACCACGACGCGCGGCTCGTGCAGCACCACATGGCCAAGGCCCACGCCGTCGGACAGGGCAACGCCCTGGAAATGCATGGGACGGGTCAGGTCGAGCTTGGTGCCTTGCTGGACGATGGCTTCCAGCTCGCCGGCGGCGACCATCTCGGCGATCACCATCGCCGTGGTCTGCAGCGCCTCCACCTCGTCCTCGAAATAGGTCCGGTGCGACTGGTTCTGGACGACGAGCACGCCGAGCGTCCGCCCGGCGCGCAGGATCGGCACGCCGAGGAAGGAGTTGTAGGCCTCCTCACCCGTTTCCGGGCGATAGGCAAAGGCGGGATGCGCCTGGGCGTTCGGCAGGTTGAGCGGCCGCGCATCGGCGGCGATGAGGCCGACAAGGCCTTCGCCGACCTTCAGGCTGGTCTTGTGGACGGCATCGCGGTTGAGGCCCTCGGTGGCATAGAGCTCGAGGACGCCATCGGCACGCAGGATATAGACCGAGCAGACCTCGGCCACCACGTTGGCCGCGATCAGGACTACGATCTTGTCGAGCCGCTCCTGTGCGTTGATCGGCTCCGCCATGACCTCGCGGAGGCGCCGCAACAGCACGCGCGGCCCTGCGAGAGTGCTCCGCATCACCCGTCAGATCCTTTCCGCACCACCGTCATGGGCCCGCGGGCCCGAAGGCCCGCGTCGCGAGGCGGCAGGTGCCGCGGATCGCTTACCCGTCCAGATCGTATAGCGAATGGAGAGTCCGCACCGCAAGCTCGGTATAGGCGGAATCGATGAGAACCGAGATCTTGATCTCCGACGTCGTGATGGCGCGGATGTTGATTCCCTTCTCGGCAAGGCCCTGGAAACAGCGCGCGGCGATGCCCGCATGCGAGCGCATGCCGATGCCGATCACCGACACCTTGACCACGTCGCGCGCGCCCTCGACCGCCTGGTAGCCGATCAGGTCCTTCTTGTCGCGCAGCACCGAAAACGCGCGGTCGTAGTCGCTTTCCGGCACCGTGAAGGTGATGTCGGTGGTGCGCCCGTCCGGCGAGATGTTCTGGACGATCATGTCGACATTGATGTTGGCATCGGCCAGCGAGCCGAACACGGCACTGGCGACGCCGGGCTTGTCGGCCACGTTGCGGATGGAAATCTGCGCCTCGTCCTTCGCGAAGGCGATGCCGGTTACGACTTGCTGTTCCACGATCTCGTCCTCGTCGCAGATGAGTGTTCCCGGGGGCAGGCCGCCCGCGCCGAGCTGCGGCGCATCCGGGTCGTCGAAGCTGGAGCGCACGAAGGTGCGTACTCCGTGTACCATGGCCATCTCGACCGAGCGCACCTGCAGCACCTTTGCGCCGAGCGACGCCATTTCGAGCATTTCCTCGAAGGCGATGCGCTCCAGGCGGCGTGCACGGGGCACGATGCGCGGATCGGTGGTGTAGACGCCGTCGACATCGGTGTAGATGTCGCAGCGGTCGGCACGGATGGCCGCGGCCAGCGCAACCGCGCTGGTGTCGGAGCCGCCGCGCCCGAGCGTCGCGATGCGGTTGTCCGGGGCAACGCCCTGGAAACCGGCGACCACGGCCACCTGACCCTTTTCCAGCCGCTCGATCAGCTTGCCGCCGTCGATATCCGTGATACGGGCGGCGCCATGCTGGGAATCGGTCTTAAGCGGGATCTGCCAGCCCTGCCAGGACCGGGCCTCGACGCCCATGTCCTGCAGCACGATGGCCAGAAGGCCGCTCGTCACCTGCTCGCCGGACGACACCACCGCATCGTATTCGCGGGCGTCGTGCAGCAAGGAGGCCTCGCGGCACAGGCCGACCAGCTTGTTGGTCTCGCCCGACATGGCGGAGACGACGACCGCCACCTGATGGCCGGCGTCGACCTCCCGTTTCACATGCCGCGCCACATTGCGGATGCGTTCGAGATTTGCGACGGACGTGCCGCCGAACTTGAGAACCAGACGGGCCATGAGCTGTGTTAAGTCGTCTTCGAGAAGGTGAAGGTCGGCCGCCGGGACAGCGGGCCGGATCGGGCGACATCCATACAGACTGCGGCCCGCCGCCGCAACTGCCACGCTTGACAAAGAGCCTGCGACACTTGACCAAACCTTCGGGGAAAACCGAAAGGACAGCAGCATGAGCGCCGCAGAAACCGTCGCCGGCGGATCCGGCACCACGATCGATGATGCCGAGGTCGCCCGTTTCTCGGCCATGGCCGCCGAATGGTGGGATCCGGCAGGCAAGTTCCGCCCGCTGCACAAGTTCAATCCGGTGCGCCTTGCCTATATCAAGCGCCAGGTCTGCGCCCATTTTGGCCGCGACGAAAAGGCGCCGGATGCCTTTGCCGGACTGCGCCTGCTCGATATCGGCTGCGGCGGCGGCCTGCTCAGCGAGCCGATGGCCCGTCTCGGCGCGCAGGTGACCGGGGCCGACGCCTCGGCCACCAATATCGAGGTGGCAAAGATCCACGCCGCGAGCTCCGGCCTTGCCATCGACTACCGCGCCACCACGGCGGAAGCTCTGGCGGCGGCAGGCGAGCAATTCGATGTCGTCCTCAACATGGAAGTGGTCGAGCACGTCGCCGACGTGCAGCTCTACCTCGACGCCTGTGCGCAGCTGGTGAAGCCGGGCGGGCTGATGTTCGTCGCCACGATCAACCGCACGCTGAAGGCCTACGCCCTGGCGATCATCGGCGCGGAAGTCGTCCTGCGCTGGCTGCCGCGCGGCACCCACACCTACGAGAAGCTGGTGCGCCCGCAGGAACTGCTGGAGCCGCTGGCGGCGGCCGGCCTGCAGGAGATGGAGCGTTGCGGCGTCTCCTTCGATCCCCTGCGCGACCGCTGGCAGGAAACATCGGACACCGACGTCAACTACATGATGCTCTTCTCGCGGCCGGCCTGACGCCTCGCCGCTGACCGGCCGACACAAGGACACAGCCGATGGATCCCCTCGTTCTCGTTCCCGGTCTGCTTTGCACCGAGGCGCTGTTTGCACCGCAGATCGGCGAGCTGGCGCGCGACGGGGTCCAGGTGCAGGTCGCCGATCACCGGCAGGACGAGACGATCGCGGCCATCGCCACCCGGCTGTTGGCCGAGGCACCGCCCCGGTTCGCTCTCGCCGGCCTGTCGATGGGCGGATACGTCGCGATGGAGGTGATGCGCCGGGCGCCCGACCGGGTGACGCGGCTGATGCTGCTGGATACCTCGGCTCGGGCCGACACCGCCGAGCAGACGGCGAACCGCCGCCGCCTGATGGCCCTTGCCGAAAGCGGCAAGTTCGACCAGGTGACGCCGTCGCTGTTTCCGCTCTTCGTGCATGAGGACAGACAGGACGATTCCGCGCTGCGCGCGCTCGTCATGCAGATGGCGGCAGCAACCGGTCCCGGCGCCTTCGTACGGCAGGAAAAGGCCATTCTGGCCCGCGAGGATTCGCGTCCCTTCCTCGGTGCCATCGCCTGCCCGACCACCATCGTCGTTGGTACGGGCGACCGGCTGACACCGCCGGAGTTGGCGCGCGAGATGCAGAACCTGATCCCGCGCGCCCGTCTCGAGACGGTGGTCGGCGCGGGACATCTTCCCACGCTCGAGGCACCGGACGCCGTCACCGGCCTGATGCGCACCTGGCTGGGCGCCTGACCGGCCGGACCGGGTCCTAGTTGCCGGCCGCGGCCGCCTCGAGCCCGGCGATGTCCATCTTGACCATGGACAGCATGGCTTCCGAAACCCGCTTCACGACCGCCGGATCGGGATCGTCCATCAGTTCTCGGAGCCGTCGCGGCGTGATCTGCCAGCTGAGGCCCCAGCGGTCGCGCAACCAGCCGCACTGTTCGATCTCGCCCCCTTGCGAGAGCCCGTCCCACAGGCGGTCGATCTCGGCCTGATCCTCGCACTCCACCATCACCGAGAACGTGTGGTTGAAGCCCCAGGGCGCGGCCGCCTCGAAAGCCCTGTAGCGCTGGTCGCCGAGCCGGAAGGCGGCGATCTTCACGCTGCCGGGCGGGCCCGATGGCGATTCCGCCTGCAGTGCCGATGTCCATTCGATTGCCGAGCCGGGAATCAGCCGGGTGTAGGTTTCAAGCGCCCCGGCCATGTCCTCCCGGAACCAAAGATGCTGGATGATCGTCGCCATGGCCTCCTCCGAGCCGTTGGATGAAAGCGCCTTGCGCCCGCCGCCGGCCGGCATGCGAGCGCAAGGCCAGGTCGTCACGCGTCGAGGATCGGCGCGAAGCCGCCGAAGATCATCCGCTTGCCGTCGAAGGGCATGGTGTCGCCCATCTCCTTCATGCGCGGATCGCTCATCATCTTCTGGACCGCGGCGTCGCGGATCTCCTTGGACGGATATTCGATCCAGCTGAACACGACGATCTCGTCTTCCGTCGCTTTCACGGCGCCCCGGAAATCCGTGACCTTGCCGTCCGGCACATCGTCGCCCCAGCACTCGACCACGCGGCTGGCGCCGAATTCGCGGAACAGTGGGGCAACCTTCGCCGCCAGCTTCAGATAGCTGTCCTTGTTGGCCGCCGGTACCGCGACCACGAAACCATCGACATACCCCATTGCAACCATATCCGTGTCTCCCGTTTGTTTGCTCGTTGGGGGAATTTCCAGGAAACGGTCAGCCGCCTACGATTGCGCCAGCGCCGCCTGATCCATCCAGTAAAGTTCGAAGATGTGGCCGTCCGGGTCTTCGCAGCTGCGGCCATACATGAACCCGTGATCCTGCACCGGCCCCGGGTCTGCCCGCCCTCCGGCCGCGACCCCGGCGGCCACCAGCGCATCCACCTCGTCGCGGCTACCGACGGACAGTGCGAACAGGCCCTGCACCTGGGTGCGGGCATCGATGATGGCTTTGTCGGTGAAGTCCGAGAACCGCTCGTGCGTCAGCAGCATCACCACGAAGCTGTCCGAATGGACCATCGCCGCCGCCCGATCGTCGGAAAACTGCATGTTCTGCGTCGCGCCCAGCGCCTGGTGGAACCCGATGGCAGCGCCGAGATCGGATACCGGCAGGTTGAGAAACATCATCTTGGTCACGCAGAATTCCTTATTTTGCCGCTTCGCACGGCACCATGCTTGCGAAGCCTGTGAACAAACGCATCCGGAGTGTCGGATTCGCTTGACTAAAAGGTTGATATCAACATATTTAGATCATGTCAAACAGGCTACCCTTCGAAACGACGATAGAGGTGCGCGACACCTGCCTGTGCCTGCACGCACAGCGGGCCGCGCGGGCGCTTGCGCGCCGCTTCGACGAGGCTCTGAAGCCCTTCGGCCTCACCAACGGACAGTTTTCGCTGCTGATGTCGCTGAACAGGCCCGACCCGCCGCCGCTCGGCCCGGTCGCACGCCTTCTGGCGATGGACCGCACGACGCTGACCGCCGCGCTCAAGCCGCTGGAGCGCAACGGCCTCGTCGCCTCCCGTCCCGATCCGAAGGACCGGCGCAGCCGGCTGCTGATCCTCACCGAAAAGGGGCACGAGACCTTGATCGCCGCGGTCCCCGTCTGGCGTTCGGTCCATGCGGAGATCGACGCGTCGCTACCCGGCGACGGGCCGGATCAGGCGCGCAGGTTGCTGGGGGCTCTGGGAAATATCGGAAGCTAGGAGAAACCGTGCACAAGGCGCGATCCGTACAGGACCGTCAGTTCCGGTCCTCGGGCAACACCGGCAGCGGCAATACCGGAATGCCTTCTTCCAGCAACTCGCCGACATCCTCGCGCGAGGCCGCGCCGAAGATGCCGCGCGCTTCCGCCTCGCCATAGTGGATCTTGCGCGCCTCTTCCGGAAAGGCTGTCCCGACATCCTCGGCATTGGCGGTCAGTTCCGCCCGCAGTGCCCGCAGCTTCTCCATCAGCGCCGCCTGCTCCGGCGAGCGCGCGGCGGCGATCGCCGGCACCTGTGCCGGCTCCGCCCCTTCTGCCGCGGCCGCCTGCCGCACGGAGGCCGCCGCCTTCTCGACCCGCGCCTCCTTGCTGCGCGAGGTGGAGACAGCCGGCGCCATCAACGCCTTGTCGACGTCGCTGGACCCGCAGGCCGGGCAGGCAAGAAAGCCGCTTGCCTTCTGCTTCTCGAAGTCCTCAAGCCCGCGAAACCAGCCCTCGAACGCATGACCGGCCTTGCAGCACAGCGCGTAGCGGATCACTCGGCAGCCTCCGTCCTGGCCGTGCCGCCCTGCGGGGCGACAACGGTGAAGGTCCGCTGGTTGGCGATGGCCGGGATCCGCTGGCGCGCCTCATCGGCTTTCTCGAGCTCGAGCGTGGCCAGCGCGTAGCCCGGCTCGTCGCCATCCACCTCGGCGATCACCTCGCCCCAGGGCGCGACGATCAGGCTGTGGCCGTAGGTCTCGCGCCCGTCCTCGTGGCGGCCGCCTTGCGCAGCCGAGACCACGAAGGCGCCGTTCTCGATCGCCCGCGCCCGCTGCAGCACATGCCAATGCGCTTCGCCCGTCTGCCGGGTAAAGGCGGCCGGCGCGGTGAGCACCCGCGCGCCCGCGCCCGCCTGGGCACGGAACAGGGCCGGAAAACGAATGTCGTAGCAGATGCCGAGCCCGACCAGCGTGCCGGCGGCCGGCACCACCAGGGCCTCGCCGCCCGGCTGGTACGTTGCCGATTCGCGCCAGCTCTCGCCGTTGGGCAGATCGACGTCGAACATGTGGATCTTGTCGTAGCGGGCAAGCATTGCCCCGTCGGACCCGAACAGGAACCCGCGATTGGCAGCCTTTTCCGCGCCCGTGCGGATCGCCAGCGAGCCGATATGCAGCACGATGCCGAGCTCGGCGGCCAGCGCCGAGAAGGCGGCAACGGACGGATCCTCGGCCTCAGGCGAAATCTTGGCGAAAAGATCCGCCCGGCTGCGCTCCAGCAGGTTGGTCATTTCCGGCGTCTGGACATAGGTAGCGCCGTCCGCCGCGGCCTGCCGTATCAGCTGCGTTGCCGCGTCGATATTGGCCGCAACGTCCCGCCCGCTGCGCATCTGGATCACAGCCGCGACGACTGTGCCGCCCGTTGCCTTGCTCATGACGTCCGTCCCGTTCTCGGTCTTCCGGTTTTCGTGCCCGGCGCGACTCAGTTCGCCGCGAGCAACGCGTCGAGCCGGCCTTCGCGCTCCAGCGCCATCAGGTCGTCGCAGCCGCCGACATGGGTATCGCCGATGAAGATCTGCGGAAAGGTCGTGCCGCCGCGCCCGGTGCTGGCCCGCTGGATCATCTCCTTGCGCAGCTCCGGGCTGTAGGTGGCGTCGAACTCGCGAAACGCCACCTCCTTCTTCTGCAGGAGCTGCTTGGCCATGGCGCAATAACCGCACAGCTGCCGCGTATAGATCTCCACTGCCATGATATCCGTCCTGCCGTCCCCAAGCTTGCGCGCCGACTGCATCCTTGCGAAGCCGGCACGGGTTTTCCTCCCTTGCATATATTGACCATTTCGCGTTCGCCGCAAGTCGTCAGCCGAGCGGGGTGTCCGCCCCCGCATGCGCGAAGACCATGACATCCACGGCCGCCGCGCCCTCGCGCAGCAAGGCGCGGGTCGCCGCGCCGACCGTCGCGCCCGTCGTGTAGACGTCGTCGACCAGCACCACCCGCCGCCCGGAGATCGCCATCAGCCCTTCCAGCGTGAGCGTAAAGGCGCCGCTGACATTGCGCGCCCGCGCCGCCGCATCCAGCCCGACCTGCTGCCGGGTACGCTTGCTCCGGACCAGCGCCTGCGGCGCGACCTCCAGCCCCACGGCCCGGCCCATCTCGCGCGCCAGCAGTCCGGACTGATTGTAGCGCCGGCCCCACAGCCGCAGGCGGTGCAACGGCACCGGCACGATCACGGGCGGCCCTGCCTCGTCTTCGCGCGGCGCAAGCAGTTCGCTGCCCGCCCGCGCCATCCACTGCCCCATGGCACCGGCCATGGACGGCCGGTCGTAATATTTCAGCCGCGACACCAGCACCCGCGCCGGCCCCTCATAGGCCGCAACGGCCCGCAGCCGGTCGAAGGCCGGCGGCCGCGCGATTGCCTGCGGCGACAGGGCGCCGGGTCCAAGATCATAGGCGAAGGGCAGACCGAGACGCTCGCACCAGGGCGGCGCCAGGAACGGCATCCCGTCCCAGCATGACGGGCAGAGCGTCGCCTCCTGCCCGACGATGGCATCGCAGGCAAGGCATGTCGGCGGCAACAGAAGATCCAGCACGCGCCGCCCGGCGGCAGCGAAGGCGCCCGCCACAGCCTTGCCGCCGACCCGCCTGCCGATCCGGTCGCCGTCTGCTATCGCTTCGCTGCCCGCCATTCTCCCGCCTGCCTTGCCGCCCGAGCTTTTCCGGCACAAGTGAACGCGCAAGCGGCGCGCAATGCAATCGAAACGCGAACCGGCTTCTGGCCCTTTGGAAGCAAACACGCCGCCCCCTTGATCCCTCGCCCTTCCCGGCGCTACCAGTGGCACGCTGCCGACGTGGCGGCCGGGCCACCCGCACAGGACTTGAACAGCCGTGTCACACAGCCAGCGACCTGAGATCTTCGACCGGCGCCTGTTCGCCCGCCGCCGCGCCCGCGCGCTGGAGCGCCTTGCCGCCACCTCGGGCGATGCGGATTTCCTGCTGGCCAATGCTGCGACGGACCTCGGCGAACGGCTGGCCGCGGTCAGCCGCGACTTTCCGCTTGCCGTCGATCTCGGCGGCCATCGCGGCCATGTCTCGGCGGCCCTTGCCGCTTCGGGCCGGGTCGGCGCCGTGCTGCGCGCCGATCTTCTGGTCGAGGACCGCTCGGTGCCGGGTGCTGCGCTCGTCGCCGACGACGCCTTCCCGCCCTTTGCCGATGCCTCGCTCGATCTCGTCGCCTCGGCCCTGTCGCTGCATCTCGTCAACGACCTGCCCGGCGCGCTGATCCAGATCCGACGGACCCTGCGCCCGGACGGCCTGTTCCTTGCCAACCTGCTCGGCGGCGACACGCTGTTCGAGCTGAAGGACGCTTTCATGCTGGCAGAGCTGGAAACGCTGGGAGGGGCGACGCCCCATGTCGTTCCCTTCGCCGATACGCGCGCGCTCGGCGCGCTGCTGCAGCGTGCGGGCTTTGCCCTGCCGGTTGCCGATGTCGACCGCCTGACGGTGCGCTACGCCGACATGTTCGCCCTCATGCGCGACCTGAGGGCGATGGGCGCGGCCAACATTCTTGCCGACCGCAGCCGCGCGCCGCTGTCGCGTGCCACTCTCGCGCGCGCCGCAGAAATCTATGCCGAGCGCCACGCCGACCCGGACGGGCGGATCCGTGCCACGTTCGATCTCGTCTCCTTGTCGGGATGGGCGCCGCACGAGAGCCAGCAAAAGCCGCTGAAGCCGGGATCGGCCAGGACGAGCCTTGCCGACGCCCTGTCGGTCATCGACGCGGAGCGCAAAAACAACGACCCGCAGCCGGATTGACGGCGCGGGTCTTTCGTTCGTCGAAACGCGGGCGGGGCTTGCGCGG
This sequence comes from Stappia sp. 28M-7, assembly GCF_014252955.1. Classification (NCBI taxonomy): domain Bacteria; kingdom Pseudomonadati; phylum Pseudomonadota; class Alphaproteobacteria; order Hyphomicrobiales; family Stappiaceae; genus Stappia; species Stappia quadratibracata. The sequence goes on from NZ_JACMIA010000001.1 coordinate 4,359,408, forward strand.
CCGCATCGCGGCGACCGGCGGCCCTGATCAGATGTTGGAGATGGCGGAGGCGACCACCGCGAACACATCGTCTCCCAGCACCCCCTGGATGCTCAGCAGCGCTCCGATGATCGCAAAGGAGACGAGCCCCATGATGAGGCCGTATTCGATTGCGGTGGCGCCCGCCTCGTCGCGGCGCATGGTGCCCGCGAGGTCGGCGAACTGGTCGCTACGATCGCGCAACTTGTCGAACTGTCCGTGCATCTGCCGCGTCCCGTGCTGACTGCGTCAACGGTGGCGGCTGCGGATCTTCCGCTTGTCAGGCCAGATCGATCAGATGCGGGATCAGGGGTTCGTCCGCCGGCGGCATCGGATAGTCCCGAAGCCTCACCGCTCTCACCCACTTGATCGCCTGACCTTCCCGGCCCGCCACCGTGCCCGACCATCGTCGGCATACGAAAAGTGGCATCAGCAGGTGAAATTCCTCATAAGCGAAACTGGCGAATGTGAGAGGTGCGAGGCACTCTTTCTTAACCGTGATACCGAGCTCTTCCGCCAATTCGCGGATGAGCGCTTCCTCCGGACGCTCGCCCGGCTCGACCTTGCCGCCGGGAAATTCCCACAAGCCGGCCATCGCCTTGCCCTCGGGTCGCTGGGCGATCAGAACGCGGTTGTCGGCATCGAGCAGCGCGCAGGCCGCGACAAGCAAAAGTTTCATCCGTTTCCCCGTTCCGTTTCGGGACGCTGCCGCAAGGTTTTGCTCACCATGCCGGACGCTTCCTGCGGCACGCGGTAGTGATAGCCGTAGCCGTGACGAAAGCCCATCCGCCGATAGAGCGCTCGCGCCGGCTCGTTTTCCGCCGTCACCTGGAGCCAGGACAGCCGGCAGCCGCGCGCCGCGCCCTCGGCAAGGCAGCGGGCAACGAGCCGGGCGCCAAGCCCCTGGCGGCGGGCTTCCGGCCGCACCGCCAGATCGTAGATGCCGAGCATGCCGCGCTCGGCAACCGCCAGCACCACGCCGAGCGGTGCCCCGGTCTCGTCCTCGGCAAGGAAGGTCAGCCGCGCGACCGCGACCCGGCCCAGTGCATCGGACAGCCGTTGCAGGGCGGCGCCCGTCGCCGCCTCCGCCCGCGTGCCGCCGATCGTGCCGAAGGCGGTGATGAAGGCATCGAGATCGACGGGCCGGATGCCGTCGGCTCCCTCCCCCGCATCGATGCCGGCCGGTAAAGCGTCCTGATCGCGCACCCAAACATCCGCATCGCCCGCGCGCGTCCAGCCCTCGCTGTCGGCGATCTCCGCAAGTGCCAGTGGCGTCAGGGGCGTATGGCGCAGATGGAACGGCACGCCGTTGCGGGCATAGAGCACCTGCATTTCGGCAAGCCGGTGCCGCGCCTCCCTCCCGTCGAGCGGGTCCATCACGTTGAGCGAGTTCACCCGCCGGGCCGGATTGCCGGGAGAAAGCCGTGCCACCCAGGCCCCGTCGACAACGCTGCGCTCGCTCGGGAAGCCGTTGAGATTGGCTTCCTCGAGCGCCTTGAGCCTTGCAAGGTCCAGCGAAGGGGCGTCACCCGGCATGCCAGGCGTCCGCCTCAGGACCGGTAGTCGCCGTTGATCGCGACATATTCCTTGGTGAGATCGCAGGTCCAGACCGTGGCCTCGCCCTCGCCCAGACCCAGATCGACGCGGATCGCGATCTCCTCCTCGCGCATGGCGGCGGAGGCAGCGTCTTCCGAGTAGCCCGGGTCGCGCTCGCCGTCGACGGCCACGCGCACATCGCCGAACCAGATCGCCAGCCGGTCGCGGTCGGCCGGCTCGCCGGCCTTGCCCACCGCCATGACGATGCGGCCCCAGTTGGCGTCCTCGCCGGCGATTGCGGTCTTCACCAGCGGCGAATTGGCGATGGAAAAACCGATGCGCTTGGCCGAGGCGTCGCTTTCCGCCCCCGTCACGGTGACGGAGACGAACTTGCGTGCGCCCTCGCCGTCCTTGACGATCCAGTGCGCGAGTTCGCGCATCAGCTCGCCGAGCGCCTGGCGGAAACCGGCAAGCCGGGGATCGTCCGCCCGCTCGACCCGCTCGCCGCCGGCCTTTCCGGTCGCGAACAGCAGCACGGTGTCGGAGGTGGAGGTGTCGCCGTCGATGGTGATGGCGTTGAAGGTGCCCCCGACCTGCTCCGACAGGAGCTCCTGCAGGACGGGCGCGGCAATCGGCGCATCGGTGAAGAGGAAGGAGAGCATCGTCGCCATGTCGGGGGCGATCATGCCCGCGCCCTTGGCGATGCCGTTGAGCGTGACGGTCTGGCCGCCGAGATCGACGCTGCGCGAGGCAGCCTTGGGGAACGTGTCCGTCGTCATGATGGCGCGCGCCGCGCCCTGCCAGTCGCCGGCTTCCGCATCGCTGACCAGCGCGTCGACGACGCCGGCGAACTTCTCCGCCGGCAGCGGCTCGCCGATCACGCCGGTGGAGGCGAGGAACACCTCGCCCATGGCGCAGCCGGCGGCTTCTGCCACATAGCGGGCCGAAAGCTCCGTCGCTTCGCGGCCCTTGCGTCCGGTGAACGCGTTGGCATTGCCGGAATTGACCAGGAGCGCGCGGGCGCGGCCGCCGGCGAGATTGTCGCGGCACCAGTCGACCGCGGCCGACGGGCAGCGCGACTTGGTGAACACGCCGGCGACATCCGCGCCCTCGTCGAGCAGCACCATCAGGACGTCGGTGCGGCCCTTGTACTTGATCCCGGCCTGCGCCGTTGCGAAGCGCACGCCGGCGACAGCGGGCAGCGCCGGATAGGATTTCGGGGCGAGCGGCGAGACGGCCGTGGACATCGGTCACTCCCATGAAAAGCGGGCCGGAAAGACTGTCGCGAGCCTTGCCCCATCGCTACCGCTCGCGCAAGCCCTATCCTGCCGACGGCTTGCGAACCGGGTGGAGGAAGGCGGAAAAGCGCCGGTGCAGGAAGGGGATGAGCCCCCAGACCATGGTCACGACCACGACCGGAACGATCACCAGCGTCTGCTGCCAGAACGTCCAGCCGCGGGTCAGCGGCGCGACCAGATAGAGCAGCGCCGTCACCAGCGGATAGACGCCGGCAAAGACCAGCACAGCAAAGCGGGGGCGCGACAGGATGCGCGGCGCGATGGCCGCAGCGTCTGACGCGCCCGCAGCAGGCGACTGGGGAGAAAGGGCGGAAGCAAGCGGTGTGGACATCGGGCAGGTCTCCTGGTTCGCGGGCCCTCGCAATGAGCCGCCCGGCCGGAACGGTCCGGAGAAGGCAGCTCCGTCGCCGGGGCAGGCGGGCAGCCCCCCCGCGATCGGCTAGAATATACGAAACGACCCGTTTCGTTTCGCATTATCTAAACGGGCCGTTTCGTTTAGTCAAGCCCTGTGCTAAGGCTCAAATCAACAAGAGAGCCGCATGACCAGCGCGCCTTTTCGAGGCGCCGCCAGGACGGCGGGCGAATGACGGGACGCTTGAGGAAACCGGATGGGGGATCACGACATGACGGACGACGAGGCGAAGGGCGCCGCCGGGACCCGCGCCGGCGACGCATCGCCCCCTGCCCGCCCCTCGACCGGAGCACGGCGCAATCCGGCGAGCGCCGATGCGATCCGCCAGGCCGCCGCCGACATTCTCGCGGAAGAGGGCTATGCGCGCTTTTCCATCGAGGCGGTCGCCCGCCGGGCGCGGGCCGGCAAGCCGACGATCTATCGCTGGTGGCCGAGCAAGGCGGCCCTGCTGCTCGACGTCTATCACCGCCAGAAGCACGGTGTCGTCGCGCCCGACACGGGCGATCTGGTGGAAGACCTGACCGCCTTTCTCGACTCGCTCTTCCGTCACTGGCGCGATACGCCGACGGGTCCGGTCTTCCGCTCGGTCATCGCCGAGGCCCAGAGCGAGGAAAGCGCCGCCGAGGCGCTCGGCGCCTATATGGAAGAGCGCTTCGCCCATTCCGCGCAGATGATCGAGCGCGCCCGCCAGCGCGGCGAGATCGGCGCCCATGTCGACCCGCGCCTCGCCATCGAGCTGGTGGTCAGCTTCGCCTGGTGCCGACTGCTGACCGGGCGGCTGGATATGGAAACGGCCGCCCTGAGGGCGGCCGTCTGCCTGTTCGTGGAAGGTTGGCGCGCGGCACCGGCAAGGCCGGCCTGACGCCAGATCCGGCTTACTCGGCCTTCGGCGCCTCGGCCGGAGCCTCGCCGGCTTCGGCCGGGGCTTCCTCGGCCATCACCTCGATGGTGGTCTTGGCCTTCAGGTCTGCCAGCACCTCGGCATAGCGGGCGCGCAGCAGCTGCTGGCGCAGCTGGTCGCGCACATCGGCCAGCGCCGGCGCCGGCTGCTTGCGGGCCTCCTCGACCTTGATCACGTGCCAGCCGAACTGGGTCTCCACCGGCTCCTTGGTATAGGCGCCGACCTCAAGCGCGAAGGCCGCGTCCTCGAATTCCTTGACCATGCGGCCGCGGGTGAAATAGCCGAGGTCGCCGCCATTGGGGCCGGACGGACCGGTCGACTTGGCCTTCGCCACGTCCGCGAAATCGGCGCCGCCGTCGAGCTCGGCGATCACCGCCTCGGCCTCTTCCTTGGTCTTCACCAGGATGTGGCGGGCCTTGCGCTCGTCCTCGCCCTCGAAATTGGCGAATTCCTTGTCATAGGCTTCCTGCACCGCCTCGTCGGTGATCTTGCCCTCGATCTCGCGGGCGAGATAGGCGTTGCGCAGCGCGCGCATGGTCAGGAACTCGACCTGGCGCTTGAACGCCTCCTCGTCCTGAATGCCTGCTTCGCGCGCGGCATTGGCCAGGACATTCATGTCGACGACCACATCGGTCAGGATCTTGCGCCACTGGGTCGGCGGCACCTGGGAGAGCTGATCCGCGAAATCCTGCGAGGCAAAGGCGATGTCCGCCTCCGTCACTTCGGTGTCGCCGACCTTGGCGACCACGTCGCCCGGCTCCTGCGCCAGCGCGCCGGAAGTGGCCAGGCCGCCGGCCAGGAGCGCGGCAAGCGCGGTGCGGCGCGCCGTTGCGGCAAAAAAGCGTGTCATGCTCTGTTTCCCTGTTATCTCGTGTTCTGGCGGGCGCCTCTACGGCAGTCCGCCTCTCGCCGGTCGCCCGTGCGCCCGCCGACAGACGGTTTGCGCGACGTTGACAACCTCCGGACCCCCTCTTATCTGTCGAGCGTCCCCCTTGGAAGGGCTGGACGCTCCCAGTCGAGCGTGCGTTCGTCTCGCCGCAATGCGGCGGTTGTGAGGCCTGCGCATGTCCGTACCGTCAATCCGATCTCCGGGTTGCTGCCAGGACAGGATGCCCCGGCGCGGCCTGACCAAACGATAAGGACCGCCACATGGTCGGCCTCGGCGCACTCGCCAAGAAGCTCTTCGGTTCCGCAAACGACCGCCTGGTCAAGCAGCTGCGGAACCGCGTCACGGCAATCAATGCGCTGGAGGACGAACTCCGGGCCCTCAGCGACGACGACCTGCGTGCGCGCACGGAAATGTTCCGCCGCCAACTCGCCGAAGGGACCAAGCTCGACAGCCTGCTGGAGCCGGCCTTCGCCACGGTCCGCGAGGCGGCCCGCCGCGTTCTCGGCCAGCGCCACTACGATGTGCAGCTGATCGGCGGCATGGTCCTCAATGCCGGCCAGATCTCCGAAATGCGCACCGGCGAGGGCAAGACCCTGGTCGCGACCCTGCCGGTCTATCTCAACGCGCTGACCGGCAAGGGCGTGCACGTCGTCACCGTCAACGACTATCTGGCCAGCCGCGACGCGGAATGGATGGGCCGCGTCTACCGCTTCCTCGGCCTGTCCGTCGGCGTCATCATCCACGGTCTGACCGACGAGGAGCGCAAGGCCGCCTACGCCGCCGACGTGACCTACGGCACCAACAACGAATTCGGCTTCGACTACCTGCGCGACAACATGAAGTACGAGCGCGGGTCGATGGTCCAGCGCGGCCACAACTTCGCGATCGTCGACGAGGTGGACTCGATCCTGATCGACGAGGCGCGCACGCCGCTCATCATTTCCGGTCCGCTGGAGGATCGCAGCGAGTTCTACAACACGGTCGACGCGCTGATCCCGCACCTGACTTCGGATGATTACGAGCTCGACGAGAAGCAGCGCTCGGCGACCTTCACCGAGTCCGGCAACGAGAAGCTGGAAGGCCTCCTGCGCGAGCTGGATCTCCTGAAGGGCGACAGCCTCTACGACGTGGAAAACGTCTCGGTGGTCCACCACCTGCAGCAGGCGCTGAAGGCGCACAAGCTGTTCCAGCGCGACAAGGACTACATCGTCCGCAACCGCGAAGTCGTCATCATCGACGAGTTCACGGGCCGCATGATGCCGGGCCGCCGCTATTCGGAAGGCCTGCACCAGGCGCTCGAGGCCAAGGAGAAGGTGCAGATCCAGCCCGAGAACCAGACGCTGGCCTCGATCACCTTCCAGAACTACTTCCGCCTCTACACCAAGCTTGCCGGCATGACCGGCACCGCCCAGACCGAGGCCGAGGAGTTCGCCAACATCTACGGCCTCGAGGTCGTCGATATCCCGACCAATGTCGGCGTGAAGCGCATCGACGACGACGACGAGGTCTACCGGACCGTCGACGAGAAATACAACGCGATCATCGAGCTGATCGAGGACTGCCGCAAGCGCGCCCAGCCGGTGCTGGTCGGCACCACCTCCATCGAGAAGTCCGAGTTGCTCGCCGCCCGCCTCAAGGCCGCCGGCTACAAGCAGGCCGACGTCTCCTCGCCGGCCGCCTTCGAGCCGCTGTTCGCGGGCACCGGCAACGCCGAGCGCATCTTCACGGTGCTGAACGCCCGTTACCACGAGCAGGAAGCATCGATCATCGCCCAGGCCGGCCTGCCGGGCGCCGTCACCATCGCCACCAACATGGCCGGCCGCGGCACCGACATCCAGCTCGGCGGCAATGCCGACATGCGCATCGAGGACGAGCTCGCCGACATGCCGGCCGGCCCGGAGCGCGAAGCCCGCGAGGCGGCGATCCGCGCTCAGGTCGAGGAGCGCAAGCAGCAGGCGCTCGCCGCCGGCGGTCTCTACGTCATCGGCACGGAGCGCCATGAGAGCCGGCGCATCGACAACCAGCTGCGCGGCCGTTCCGGCCGCCAGGGCGACCCCGGCCATTCCAAGTTCTTCCTGTCGCTGCAGGACGACCTGATGCGCATCTTCGGGTCCGACCGCATGGACGGCATGATGCAGAAGCTCGGCCTCAAGGAGGGCGAGGCCATCGTCCATCCCTGGATCAACCGGGCACTGGCCAAGGCGCAGCAGAAGGTCGAGGCGCGCAACTTCGACATCCGCAAGAACCTGCTGAAGTTCGACGACGTCATGAACGACCAGCGCAAGGTCGTGTTCGACCAGCGCATCGAGCTGATGGACGGCGAGGCGGTTGCCGAGGCGGTGATCGACATGCGCCACGACGTGATCGAGGATCTCGTCGCCAAGCACATTCCGGAAAAGGCCTATGCCGAGCAGTGGGACACCGAGGGCCTGCAGGCCGAGGTGCGCCGCCTGCTCAACCTCGACCTGCCGGTCGCCGACTGGGCCAAGGAAGAGGGCATCGCCGAGGAGGAGGTGACCGAGCGCCTGAAGAAGGCCGCCGACGAGGCCATGGCGCGCAAGGTCGGCCAGTACTCGCCGGACATCATGCGCCAGGTCGAAAAGGCGGTGCTGCTGCAGACGCTCGACCACCTGTGGCGCGAGCACCTGGCCAATCTCGACCACCTGCGCTCGGTGGTCGGCTTCCGCGGCTACGCCCAGCGCGATCCGCTGCAGGAGTACAAGACCGAGGCCTTCACCCTGTTCGAGAGCATGCTGGTCAACCTGCGCCAGGCGACCACCGCGCAGCTGATGCGCGTGGAACTGGTGCAGGAGCAGCCGCCCAGCCTGCCGGGCGACGGCGACCTGCCGCCGATGCATGCCGAGCACCGCGATCCGCTGACCGGGGAGAACGAGTTCGACGAGGCCTACCAGGCCACCGCCCCCGGCACGCCGCGCGACCCGCAGAATCCCTCGACCTGGGGCAAGGTCGGCCGCAACGAGGTCTGCCCCTGCGGCTCGGGCAAGAAATACAAGCATTGCCACGGGGCCCTTGCCTGAGGAACTCTGGCAAGGATCCGGATCGGAACGCTAGGAACGGCGGGCTGCTCGGCCCGCCGTTTTTTTATCCAAGGCAGGTCCTGGAGGTGAGGCGTGAGAACCAATTCGACGCTTGAGGCAATCGAGGACTGGCTGATCCGCGAGGCGCTCGGCCAGCCGGACATCGGCGAGATGTTCTCCGGTTTCTGCGAACGTCTCGTCGCCGCCGGCATCCCGGTCGAGCGGGCCATGCTCACCTGGGCGACCCTGCATCCGCTCGTCGAGGCCGAATCGGTTCTGTGGCGGACCGGCCTGGAAGCGCAGCTCGCGCAATATCGCCACGACGCGGAAGAAACCGACGACTGGCTGCGCAGTCCCATCCGCGCGGTTCTGGAAGGGCGCGAAACGCGCCTGCGCCGCAATCTGGCCGGCGCCAACGCCGCCGGCGACTTCCCCATCCTGGCGACGCTGAAGGCGGAGGGCTTCACCGACTATCTGGTGCTGTCCACCCCGTTCGAGCTGCCGACCTCGAAGGACTTCGGTCCCTCCGGCATGATCGTCACCTGGGCAACGCGCGCGGAAGGCGGCTTTTCCGACGAGGCGGCGGAGGGGCTCGACTACCTGCAGATCCGTCTGGCGCTGGCCTGCCGGGCAACCATCCAGTCGCGGATCGCCCGCACCCTGGCCGAGACCTATCTCGGCGCGCGCGCCGGATCCCGGGTTCTGTCCGGGCTGATCCGCCACGGCGACGGCGAACGCCTCGACGCGGTGATCTTCTATTCCGACCTGCGCGGCTCCACCGCCCTTGCCGACCGGCTGGCGCCGGACGTCTACATGACGCATCTCAACGCCTATTTTGACGCAACGGCCCGCACGGTGATGGCGCATGGCGGCGAGGTGCTGGACTTCATCGGCGACGCGGTGCTCGCGGTCTTTCCCATCGAGGCGGGCGGGTTCGACGCCGCCGCGACCCGTGCTCTCCAGGCTGCCGATGCGGTCCTGGCGCGGCTGGAGCAGGCGCAGGCCGCCACCGAACACCCGCTCCTGTGCGGCATCGCCCTTTCCTCCGGCGACGTGATGTTCGGCAATATCGGCATTCCCGAACGGCTGACCTTCTCGGTCATCGGCCGCACGGTGAACGCTGCCGCGCGCATCGAGGCGATGACGAAGACGCTCGGGCGGCCTCTTCTGGTCACCGCCGATATCGCCGCCCGCGCGCCCGGCGCCTTTACCCCGCTCGGCAGCTTTCGGCTTGCCGGCTTCGGCGAGGAAGTGGAGCTGCACGCCCCCGCATAAGAGAAAGGGCGCCGGACCTTACGGTCGCGGCGCCCCATCAAAGACCTGTCGCAAGGTCGGCTTTGGCGGCGAACCCGCCTTACATCACCGTGACCTGCGCTCCAACGGACACCCGCTCGTAGAGATCCTCGACATCCTCGTTGAGCATGCGGATGCAGCCCGACGAGACGGCCCGGCCGATCGACCAGTCCTCATTGGTGCCGTGGATGCGGTACTCGGTCGCCCCGAGATAGAGCGCGCGGGCACCCATCGGGTTCTTCGGGCCGCCGGGCATGAAGGCCGGCAGCTTGCGGCCGTTCTTGCGCTCGCGAACGATCATTTCCGGCGGCGGCGTCCAGCCCGGCCACTTGGCCTTGCGCGTCACCTTCTCGGTGCCCGACCAGGAAAAACCCTCGCGCCCGACGCCGATGCCGTACCGCACGGCCTTGCCGCCCGGCAGCACGTAGTAGAGATAGCGGTCGCTCGTATCGACGATCACCGAGCCCGGCTTCTTGTCGGTGCGATAGCGCACCTCGGTGCGCTTGTACTTCTCGCGCACGATCTTGCCGGCGGCCTCCGGGGTGATCCGGTAGGTCTGCCAGCTCCGGCTCACCGGATCGTAGTAGCGCTCCGTCTGCGCCTTGGCAGCGGTGCCGCCCGCCACTACAGCCGCCAGAACCAGCCCGGCCAGTCCCGCGAAAACCCGTCCAGCAAAGATCCGCATGTCGCCTCCCCATGCCGGCAGGACCGCGCCGCCGGCTGATTCGAACCCGGAGGAGAATTTACACGCCCCTCAGGCGCCGCGCTTCTGCTCATTGGCAAGCAGGGCAAGGACATCGGCGCGATGTGGCAGGGGGGCAACAGCGCCGAACCCGCACACCGCGAGCGCCGCCGCCGCATTGGCGTGGCGTGCCGCCGCCAGCCCGTCGCCGCCGGCCAGGAATTCGGCAAGGAACGCCCCGTCGAAGGCATCGCCCGCACCGGTCGCGTCCACCGCCTCGACCGGGTGCGGGGCGATCGTCTCGGTCCCTTCCGGCCCTGCATAGAGCACGCCCTTGTCGCCGAGCGTCAGCGCCACCCGTGCCGCGCCCTTCGCCCGGTAGTGGTCGGCGATCTCCTGCGGGCTCTCCAGCCCGGTCAGCTTGCGCGCATCGTCGAGACCGGGCAGCAGGATGTCGGCCATCGCCGCCGTCGCCTCGACCACCGCCCGTGCCCGCGCCAGCGGCCAAAGCGCCAGCCGCAGGTTGGTGTCGTAGGAGATCAGCCCGCCGGCCGCCTTCACTTCCTCGATGGCCGCGAACACCGTGTCGCAGGCGCTTGCCGAGATCGCCTGGCTGATCGCCGAGATGTGCAGGATCCTGGCCTTGCGCAGCAGCTCGAGCGGCAGGTCCTCCGGGCGCATCAGGCTCGCCGCCGAACCGGCCCGGCGATAGGAGAACATGTGCCCGGTCGGCCCGTGCGTGACGAAGTAGATGCCCGTCGGTGCCTGCGCCATCCGCAGCACGCCGGTGGTGTCGACGCCCTCGCCCTGCCACAGCCCGTCGAACAGGTCGCCGAACACGTCGCGCCCCGTCGCGCTGACATAGCCGACGCGCGCCCCCTGCCGGGCCGCGGCAATTGCCGCATTCGACGTGTCGCCGCCGAACCCTTGTACATAAGGCCCCCCCGGCGCCGTCTGGTTGAACTCGATCATCGGCTCGCCGAGGCAAAGAAGCTCGCTCACTCTGGTGCGCTCCCGTCATTTCAATCGATTTAAGTCCATGCGATGCGACCCCTCGTCTGTCAAGTGCGCGGTGCCTGCGAAGGTCCCGCCGCGCGCACCTCCCCTCTCGCATCCTCAGGCTGTGCATGCGAAAAGAGGCGAAAGACCATCCAGCGGAGCAACGCCCATGTCCGAATTGCCGCCCTCGATCCTGCCCGTCACCGCCAGCGGCCCGGACAGTCCGGAGCCGGTGGTGCTGCTGCACGGGTTCGGCAGCGACGCGCGCGGTTTCGCAACGCTCCAGGGCGAGCTGTCGCGCAGCCGCCGCACGCTGGCCTTCGACCTGCCCGGCCACGGCCGCGCGCTCGGCTGGCCGAAGATCGGCGGCGCCGTCGTCGCCTCGCGCGCCGTGCTCGGCTCGCTGGAGGCGCTGGGGCTCACCCGTGTCCATCTGGTCGGCCATTCCATGGGCGGGGCGGCGGCCGCCCTTGTCGCGCTGAAGGCGCCGGAGCGGGTGGCAAGCCTGACGCTGCTCAGTCCCGGCGGCTTCGGACGCGAGATCAACTCGACCCTGCTGCGCCGCTATGCGGCGGCCAGTTCACCGGTCGAACTGGAGCTCCTGCTGGAGCAGTTCTTCGGCCTCGGCTTCGACCTGCCGCGCCTCGTCGTGCGGCAGGCGGTGGAAACGCGCGCCCGTCCCGGCGTCTGCGAGACCTTGATCGAGATCGTCGAGACCCTGCTCGACGGCAAGGATCAGAAGACCCTGCCGATTGCCGAGATCGCGGCGCTCGGCCCCCCGGTTCGGCTGATCTGGGGCGCCCAGGACCGCGTCCTGCCGGCCAGCCATGCCCGCGGGCTGCCCGGCGACATCGCCGTCCAGGTGTTCGACGGCGTCGGCCACATGCCGCATCTGGAGATCCCGCAGCAGGTCGCGCGCGCCATCCGCGCCCAGACCGGCGACAGCGCCTGACACCCGCAAACGCCTGAGGCTAAAAACGCAAAAGGCCGCGTCCTTTCCGGACGCGGCCTTGAATTTTCAAGCCGAAGCGATGCTCAGGCCTTCGCGGCCTTGGCGCGCTCGATCGATTCCTCGATGATGCGCTTGGCCTCGTCCGGACCGCCGAAGCCGGTGATCTTCACCCACTTGCCCGGCTCCAGGTCCTTGTAGTGCTCGAAGAAGTGCTTGATCTGCTGGATGGTGATGTCCGGCAGGTCCTCGTAATGGACGATGTTCTCGTAGCGGCGTGTCAGCTTGTTGGACGGAACCGCGATAATCTTCTCGTCCTGCCCCGCCTCGTCTTCCATGAACAGCACGCCGATCGGACGGCAGTTCATGATCGCGCCCGGCACGATCGGGCGCTGGTTGGCCACGATCACGTCGACCGGGTCGCCGTCGCCGCACAGCGTATGCGGCACGAAGCCGTAATTGCCCGGATAGCGCATCGGCGTGTAGAGGAAGCGGTCGACGTACATGGCGCCGGCTTCCTTGTCCATTTCGTACTTGATCGGCTCGCCGCCCACCGAGACCTCGATGATGACATTGATGTCTTCGGGCGGGTTCTTTCCGATCGGAACGGCGTCGATACGCATGGATGGGGCTCCTCTTTGGATGTTGGCGGCTGTATCGCAAGCGCCGTGTCCAAAGGCAAGCCGGAACTTGTTGCACTGCAACTTAAGGCCAAGCGCCGCCTGGCCCCGTGCTGCTGCGCCCCGTGTTCCTCAGCGGGAGTGGTCGACGAAATGCGCCGCCCCTTCCGGAAGGCCGTAGCCGCCGCCCTGCCGGTCGAGCGGATAGGCCTCCTCGACCAGGTAGGGGCCGCCCCCGACGCTGGCGCGGGAGGAGAACAGTGCAAAGCGTCTGACCGTGAAGCTCTGGGAGTAGAAATCGCCGTGCTCGGCGAGCCAGCGCGCCACGTCCTGGTTGCTGCAGGTGCGGCAGCGCGCCAGCGTCACATGCGGCACGTATTTGCGTCGCTCCGCCGGCAGCCGCAGCCGCTGCAGGATGCGCTCCTGCTCCGCCTGAAGCTCCATCAGCTCCGGCGTCGGCTCCACCCTTGCGAAGACCGCATGCGGCTTGCCGTTGGCGAAGGCGCCGAGCCCCGTCAGCCGGATCTCCACCGGATCGCGGCGGATGCGGTCGAGCGCGTCCGCCACCTCGTCGGCCATGCGGTCGTCGATGTCGCCGATGAAGCGCAAGGTGATGTGATAATTCTCGGGATCGATCCAGCGGACGCCGCGCAGGCCGCCGCGTATCAGGGAGAGCATGAGGCCGGTCTGGGCCGGAATCTCAAGCCCGGTGAACAGTCGAGGCATGGTCAAACCCTCCGCTGTCGCCGAAGGACTTCATCAGGACGGGTTTTTCGCTGCACCGCAAGCAAAAACGGAACGCGCTGATTTGCCAGCGCATTCCGCCTCATGCCGGCATTTTTGCCGAGGTGGTCGGCCCGCACCGTGGCGGCGCGGGCGACCTGTCGTGATTCGCCCGGCCCTTACGGGCAGGGGCTGCCGTGGTGCTGGAAGAGCGTGTTGATCCGCCCCTCGATCTCCTCGGTGATTTCCAGATCGAGCGCGCCCATATCGTGCTCCAGCTGCGCCAGCGAGGTCGCGCCGAGGATCACCGAGGTGGTGAAGCCGCGCGACAGCACGAAGGCGATGGCCAGCTGCGAGGGCGACACGCCGAGTTCCTCGGCAAGGTCGAGATAGGCGTTGATCGCTGGCTCCGCGCCCGGCTTCTCGTAGCGCTGCAGCCGGTCGAACAGGGTCTTGCGGGCACCGGCCGGCAGCGCGCCATTGCGGTACTTGCCGGTCAGGTAGCCCTGGCCCAGCGCCGAATAGGCAAGCAGGCCCACCTGTTCCCGGTGCGTGATCTCGGCAAGGCCGCCCTCGAAGGTGCGGTTGACGAGATTGTAGGCGTTCTGGATCGACACGACTCGCGGCCAGCCGTTGCGCTCGGCCAGCTCGAGAAAGCGCATCGTGCCCCAGGGGCTTTCGTTCGACAGGCCGAGCTGGCGGATCTTGCCGACCTTCGCCAGCCGGTCCATCGCCTCCAGCGTCACCTCGATCGACGTCTCGTCGTCGCAGGCCTTGGGCTCCTTCCAGATCGTCGGGTTGGAGCCGAAGCCGGAGACGTTCCGGTCCGGCCAGTGGATCTGGTAGAGGTCGATATAGTCGGTCTGCAGCCGCTTCAGGCTCTTGTCGACGGCTTCCTCGATCTGGGCGCGCGTCAGCCGGCCCTCGCTGCCGTCGTTGCGGAACCAGGTGTTCTCGGTGCGGCCCACCACCTTGGTGGCGATCACCACCTTGTCGCGGTTGCCGCGCGCCTTCAGCCAGGTGCCGATGATTTCCTCGGTGCGCCCCTGGGTCTCGGCCTTGGGCGGGATCGGATAGAGCTCGGCGGCGTCGAAGAGGTTGATGCCCCGGTCGAGCGAGAAGTCGAGCTGGGCATGGCCCTCGGCTTCGGTGTTCTGCTCGCCGAACGTCATCGTGCCGAGCGACAGGCTGGAGACATGAATGTCCGTGCGTCCAAGACGGCGCTTTTGCATGGGCGGATCTTTCTGCTGCGATAACTGTCGAAATTAAGGAGGGTGGCGGGACCTTGACCGCTCGCACGCGCGACGTCAACCGCCTGCGGCCAGGCGCGGGTCGGGCAGCCGCACAGGGCTCCGGCGGGGGCGGGAGCCCGCCTCAGCCGCGCGCCGCGCCGGCCCGCTCGATCAGCTTTTCGACCTGGGGCAGGATGCGCTCGACGATGATCGCCACGCCCTTTTGCGTCGGATGGATGCCGTCGGGCAGCACCGTCTCGGGCGAGATCGGGATCCCTTCGAGGAAGTTCGGATAAAGGATCGCGTCATGCTCGGCCGCGATCTCCGCGTACATGCGCTCGAACTCGGCGACATACTCCTCGCCCATGTTGCGGGGCGCGGCGATACCGGCAAGCAGCACCGGAATGCCGCGCTCGGACAGGCTTGCGACGATCTTGTCGAGGTTCGCCCTGGCCGAGGCCGTCGGCAGCCCGCGCAGCGCATCATTGGCGCCGAGTTCGACGATCACCGCGTCCGCTCCCTCGCCCAGCGACCAGTCGAGCCGGGCAAGGCCGGCCGCCGTGGTGTCGCCGGAAACGCCGGCATTGATCACGATCACGTCATGACCGCGCGCCTTCAGCGCCGCCTCCAGCTGTACCGGGAACGCCGCCTCGGCAGGCAGCTGATAGCCTGCGGTCAGGCTGTCTCCCAGCGCCAGGATGCGCAGCGGCTCGGCCCTTGCGGGCAGTGCCGCAAAAATGCCGGCGAGGGCGATAAAAACTGTAACGAAACGTATCATGTCGGCTGATCCTCTGGACGCTCCCTGCGTAACCTCCCATATCGCGAGGAAGGCGTGCAGCGCGGCATGCTGCGCATTCGACCCGTTCATATAGGCAGAGCATGACCGACGGAACAGTCCCGCCCCCCATCGTTTCCCTGTCCGGCGTCCATCTCAGCCTTGGCCACGATGCCGGCCGCGTGCACATCCTCAAGGGTGTGGACCTCGACATCGCCGCCGGCCGCCGGGTCGGCATCATCGGGCCGTCCGGCTCCGGCAAGTCGACCCTTCTCATGGTGATGGCCGGACTGGAGCGCGCCGACAAGGGCTCGGTCACCGTCGGCGGATCGGAGCTGACGGGCATGTCGGAAGACCAGCTCGCCCGCTTTCGCGGCGGCTCGGTCGGCATCGTCTTCCAGTCCTTCCATCTCATCCCCAACATGACGGCACTGGAAAATGTCGCCGTGCCGCTGGAGCTGGCCGGCGTGCCGCGCGCCTTCGAGGCCGCGCGCGAGGAACTGGCCGCCGTCGGCCTTGCCGAGCGCACCTCCCACTACCCCTCGCAGATGTCCGGCGGCGAGCAACAGCGCGTTGCCATAGCCCGCGCCCTCGTCACCCGCCCGCCGCTGCTTCTGGCCGACGAGCCGACCGGCAATCTCGACGAGACCACCGGCGCCCAGATCGTCGACCTGATGTTTTCCGCCACCCGCGATCGCGGCATGACGCTGGTCATGGTCACCCATGATGCGGCGCTCGCCCGCCGCTGCGACGAAACGATCCGCGTGCGCTCCGGCCGGATCGAGACGCTGGAACCCGTCTTCGCCGGGGAGGCGTGAGCATGCACGGTGTCCTGCCCGCCCCCTCGCAGCGCCGCGCCCGCCCGCCCCTCGGCCTTGCCTTCCGCTTCGCCCTTCGCGAGATGCGCGGCGGGCTGAAGGGGTTCTACGTCTTTATCGCCTGCATCGCGCTTGGCGTTGCCGCGATTGCCGGCGTTGCCTCGGTTTCGCGCGCCCTTGTCGAGGGCATCGCCGCCGAAGGCACCTCGATTCTCGGCGGCGACATGTCGGTGCGCCTGATCCACCGCACCGCAGACGAGCAGGAACTCGCCTGGCTCGACAGCCTCGGCGACCTCTCGCGCATTGCCACCTTGCGCGCCATGGCGCGCGTCCCGGACAGCGGCGAGCAGACCCTCGTCGAGCTCAAGGCCGTCGACAACGCCTACCCGCTTTATGGCGAGATGCAGCTTTCAGGCGGCGAGGCGCTGGATGCGGCCCTAGCCCAACAGGACGGGCTTTACGGCGCCGTGGTGGAACCGGAGCTGCTGGTGCGCCTCGGGCTGGAAAAGGGCGACACGCTGGTTCTCGGCCGCGCCAGCCTGCGCATCGCCGACACCATCGCTGCCGAGCCGGACCGTCTCAGCGACGGCATCAATTTCGGCCCCCGGATGATCGTCTCCGATGCCGCGCTGGAGCAGACCGGCCTCGTGCAGCCCGGCAGCCTGGTTCGCTGGCTCTATCGCATCCGCCTTCCCGAGGGCACCTCCACCGCCGCCATCGAGACCCTGGCCAAGGAGGCCAACCAGCGCTTCCCGCTCGCCGGCTGGCGGGTGCAGTCGCGTGCCAATGCCGCGCCCGGTTTGCAGCGCAACATCGACCGCCTGGCCCAGTTCCTCACCCTTGTCGGCCTGACCGCACTGGTGGTCGGCGGCGTCGGCGTCGCCAATGCGGTGCGTTCCTATCTCGACGCCAAGCGCCCGGTGATCGCCACCTTCCGCTGTGTCGGCGCCGACGGCGACTTCGTCTTCCGCGTCTATCTCATCCAGATCCTTTGCCTTGCCGCACTCGGCATTGCCGCCGGTCTTGTCCTCGGCGCACTGATCCCCTTTGTCGCCACCGGCTTCATCACCGCCGTGCTGCCGGTCAAGGCGGTCACCTCGATCTACCCGGCCGAACTCGGCCTCGGCGTGCTCTATGGCGGGCTGACCGCGCTTGCCTTTGCGCTCTGGCCGCTGGGCCGCGCCCATGACGTGCCGCCGAGCCTGTTGTTCCGCGACGATGCCTCCGCCACGCGCACCTGGCCGCGCAAGCGCTACATCGTCGCCACCGCCGCCGCCGTCCTGCTGCTCGCAGGCCTTGCCATTGTGCTGGCCGGCGACCTGCGCATCTCGCTCACCTATGTCGGCGCGACGGCGGTCGTCTTCGTGCTCTTGATGCTGATCGCGCGCGGCATCATGGCCGCGGCCCGCCGCATGCCGCATCCGCGCGGCGCGGAGCTGCGCCTGGCGCTGGCCAACATCCACCGCCCCGGCGCACTGACCCCGTCGGTCGTGCTCTCGCTCGGCCTCGGCCTGTCGCTGCTGGTCGCGCTGGCGCTGATCGACGGCAACCTGCGGCGCGAGCTCGGCACCACCATCACCCAGAACGCGCCGAGCTTCTTCTTCCTCGACGTGCAGCAGTCGGAGCGCGAGGCCTTCGACGCCCTGCTCGCCCGCGAGGCGCCGGGCGGTACCATCGACGGCGCGCCGATGCTGCGTGGCCGCATCGCGGCGGTCAACGGCGTGCCGAGCGACCAGATCGTCGCCCCGGAAGGCGGCGGCTGGGTCCTGCGCGGCGATCGCGGCATCACCTATGCCGCCGAGAAGCCGGCCAATGCCGAGCTGACCCAGGGCAGCTGGTGGGCTCCCGATCACAGCGGCACGCCGCTCGTCTCCTTCGAGGCCGATGCCGGCGCCGATCTCGGCCTGAAGATCGGCGACACGATCACCGTCAACGTGCTCGGCCGCGAACTCACCGCCGAGATCGCCAATTTCCGAAGGGTGGAGTGGGAGTCGCTGGCGATCAACTTCGTCATGGTGTTCTCGCCCAACACCTTCGCCGGCGCCCCGCACACCCATCTGCGGACCCTCGCCTATGCCGATGGCGGCGACGAGGCCCGTGGGCTGGCGCTGCTCAAGACCCTCTCCCAGGAATTTCCGACCGTGACTGCGGTGCGGGTCAAGGACGCCATCCAGCAGGTCAACAACCTGGTGGAGCAGCTCGCCTGGGCGATCCGCGCGGCCGCCTCCATCACGCTGGTCGCCTCGGTCCTGGTGCTGGGCGGCGCGCTCGCCGCCGGCCACCGGCACCGGGTCTATGATGCGGTGATCCTCAAGACCCTGGGCGCCACCCGCGGCCGGCTGATCGCCAGCTTCTCGATGGAATATGCGATCCTCGGTCTCGTCACCGCCGCCTTCGCGGTGATCGCCGGAGCGCTTGCCGCCTCCTTCGTGCTGGTCGAGATCATGGACGCGACCTTCACCTTCCTGCCCGTGACCGCCTTCGGCGCGGCCCTTGCCGCACTCGTGCTGACGGTCGGATTCGGCCTGATCGGCACCTGGCAGGTGCTGGGACGCAAGCCCGCACCGGTGCTGCGCAACCTTTGATCGGACGTCGGGGAACGGGCGGGGGAGCGCACCCGCCGCCCACCCGTTCTCCCCAGGCGCGCGGCAAAAGGGTTCCAATACACGCATATCGCGATAGTCTCGCCGGGATCCGGCCTGCGTCTTGCGGGCATGGATGACATGAGATCCCCGGGGGACAAGAACATGACGAAGACCCGCCTGCGCGCCGTGCGCGCCGCCTTTCTCTCTGCCGCCATCGCTCTCACCGGCACTGCCGCCCAGGCCGAGTCGCCCTTCCACACCGGCGTGTGGCAGGTCAACGAGCCGACCGGGCCGACCGGCCTCGTGGTCAGCGACTGGCTGGTCTTCGAGGACGGACTGCCCAAGCGCTGGCTCTACCGCCGCGCCGGCACCAACGACCAGAACCAGTTCGACTTCCTCGTCCGCAATATCGGCGAGAGCACCTATGCGCCGGTGCAGATCCGCGTCTATCGGACCGGCGAGCACGAGATGAAGTACACCACCTTCGTCAAGGGCGCCGAGCCGGTGGAGCATCCGGCCAAGCGCCTGTCGATCCCCAACTACAAGAACTCCTGCCTGTCGGTCGAGAACAAGGGCGAGCGCCTGTTCGGCACCTGGTCGGGCACGTCCGCCTCCAGCTTCAAGCGGCTTCGGCTTTCCAAGACCAAGCTGACCATCGACGGCAAGTCCCGCACCGTCGAGGTCGCTCCGGTGCGCGTCGGCCGCCTCGGCATCGTCGAGAACGGCCAGCCCATCGCCTTCCTCACCGATGCAGGCGGCGACTATGCGGTGCTCCAGTGGTTCAAGCCCGGCGTCGACACCGCCACCATGGGCGATCCGAAGAAGGAGATCCTCGACTTCGCCCGCGAGGAGGTCGTACGCTGGCCGGGCGGCACCTGCGATCGGCAGATCCAGTCGCGCCTGAAGGCGATGAAATAGGCGGTTTCGACCGTTAACCCCCGCCGGAAAATGACAGAACGGTAATGTTGGCCGGGCGGATTGCACCTTGTGGGCTGCCCGGCTTGTGCCCATATTCAGGGGGACGTGCGTGCAAGCGGCGCGAAACGCGGCGTTTGCAGGACTGGCACGGGGTTGCGCAAGGGGCACGAAGGCTCTCGGCGCGGCCGGGAGACCGCCCAAAAAGGGCAACCGCATTCAAGGGATAGAGAGGATTTCGATGTCGACCTTCGACCGCAATTCCAACATGAGGTACGCTGCGGCCGGCGCAAACGCACAGGCCGGCGTCTATGATGAGGGCCTGCGCGCCTACATGCTGGGCGTCTACAACTACATGGCCCTCGGCCTCGGCATCACCGGTGTGCTGGCTCTGGCCACTGCCTATTTCGCCACGACGCAGGATCCCGCCCAGGCGGCCGCCACGCTCGGCAACGGCACCCTGCTGACCCAGCTCGGCGTCACGCTCTACGGCAGCCCGCTGAAGTGGGTGGTGATGCTCGCCCCGCTCGCCATGGTGTTCTTCCTCAGCTTCCGCATCCAGTCGATGAGCGCCTCCACCGCCCAGACCACCTTCTGGGTCTATGCGGCGCTGATGGGCGTGTCGCTGTCCTCGATCTTCCTCGTCTATACGGGCGGGTCGATCGCACGGGTGTTCTTCATCACCGCGGCTTCCTTCGGTGCGCTGAGCCTGTACGGCTACACCACCAAGAAGGACCTGTCGGGCTGGGGTTCGTTCCTGTTCATGGGCCTGATCGGCATCATCATCGCCTCGCTGGTCAACCTCTTCCTTGCCTCTTCGGCGCTGCAGTTCGCCATCTCGGTGATCGGCGTGCTGGTCTTCGCGGGCCTGACCGCCTACGACACCCAGCAGATCAAGGAAATGTACCATTCGGGCGACGGCTCCGAGATTGCACGCAAGAAGTCGATCATGGGTGCCCTGCGCCTGTACCTCGACTTCATCAACCTCTTCCTCATGCTGCTGCAGCTGTTCGGCAACCGCGAGTAATCGCGAGCCGAACACGCTTCGGACAGTTCGACGAGGGCGCGGCGAAAGCCGCGCCCTTTTCGTTTGTCCCTTTGGCAGCGCCCCCCGACCGCCCGGTTTGCACAGCGTCCGCCGCCGCCTTCACTGCGTCCATTTTTGCAGCGCACGGCCGCAAACCCCTGTTTTTCAAGGGGGACCCCGATTGACGGGACCGGCCCCGGCAAGATTATCTCGCCCCGTTCTGAACTCCCCTCACGGAACGGATCCCATGTCCTGCGTTGCCAGAAGACTTGCCCGCGCTATCCGCGCCTCCACCTGCCTGACCGTCCTTCCCCTTGCCGCAGCCGCCTGGACGCCGGCCGCCGCCGACGAATACTCGGCCCAATGGGGCCTTGGCATGATCGGCGCCCGCATCGCCCACGAGCGCGGCTGGACCGGTCGCGGCGTCACTGTCGGCGTCGTCGACAGCGGCATCATCGCCGGCCACCCCGACCTTGAGCCCAACGTCACCCCGCAGTCCTTCAGCGGCCACACGCTCGGCCCGTCCGACGGCGATGTCGTCGGCCACGGCACCCATGTCGCCGGCACCATCGCCGCGCTCGCCAACGGCGTCGGCATGGTCGGCGTCGCCCCCGGCGCGCAGGTGACCTCGCTGCAGCTGTCCGGCCCGACCGGCGACATCGACGAGACCCGTCTCGACAGCATCGCCGCCTCGGCCATTTCCTACGGCCTCGACCAGGGCATCGAGTTCTTCAACAACTCCTGGGGCTCCGACCCGATGATGCCGGAGGGCGGCAGCGACCTCGAGACGGTCCGCACCTACTTCCTGAACGAACGCCCGCAGATGATGGCGACCTTCCAGCGCGTCGTCGACCAGGGCGCGGTGCTGGTCTGGGCCAACGGCAACGACGGCTTCCCGAGCGTTGCGCTGGAGCCCGGCCTGCCGCACATCTTCCCCGAGCTGCGGGCCAACTGGCTGTCGGTCGCGGCCGTCGGGCGCGACGGCACGCTCGCCGACTATTCCAACCGCTGCGGCCTTGCCATGACCTGGTGCCTGTCGGCGCCGGGCGGCGGCGACGACCAGGATGCGGACGGCATCTACTCGACCTCCAACACCGGCGGCTATGTCAACATGTCGGGCACCTCGATGGCCGCCCCGCATGTGACGGCGGCACTCGCCATTGCCCGCGAGATGTTCCCCGATGCGCCCGCCACCGAGCTGGCGCAGCTGGTGCTGGCGACCTCGCGCGATGTCGGCGCGCCGGGCATCGACAGCGAATACGGCTGGGGCCTTCTCGATCTTGCCAACCTGACCGCCACGCGCGAGGGCAGCACCGCCTCGGTGTTCAGCCAGTCGCAGACCGCCCAGGCCTCGACCCTGTCGCAGATCGCCGGCACCATCTCGAACCTGGCCGCCGCACACGGATCGGGCAAGGCCATGCCCGGCACGGTCAGCCTGTCGAGCCATGGCGCCGCCCCCGGAGAAGCCGCCCGCTACCGGCTGTGGGGGTCGATGCTCGGCAGCTTCTCCGGCACCTCGGCAAACGCCGGCTCCCCCGGCAGCATCAGCCGCACCGGCGGCATGCTGACCGGTATCGACGTCACGCTGGCCGACGGCATCGGCGGCGGTGTCGGCATCGGCTTCACCTCGGGCAACAGCCAGGGCGGCGGCAACACCGCGCGTGCGACCGGCCTACATGCGGTGGCCTATGGCAGCTACTCGGCCGGCGGCTTCTTCGCCGACGCGGCCGGCGGCCTGACCCGCTTCGAGACGAGCCGCACCCGCAACGCCATTGCCGGCGCCGGCGGCGCCGTCGCCTTTACCGGATCGAGCAACGCCGTCGATGTCGGCGCCTGGTCGAATGCCCGCGTCGGCATGACCTTCGAGACGATGGGCGCGACCGTGCAGCCCTATGTGCAGGCCCGCCTCGTGCATCAGTGGCTGGGCAGCTCGACCGAGACCGGCGCCGGCGTCTTCTCGCTTGCCGCTCCGTCCGCAAATGCCAGCCAGTTCGATGCCGGCGCGGGTGTGCGCGTTGCCGCGCCCGCGATGGCGCTCGGCACCGTGGCAACGGTCGCCCCGGTGATGGACGTTGCCTATGCCCGGGCCATCGGCTCGCTCGGCGACCGCCGCAACGCCACCATGCTGGGCGCCCCCGTCACCGCCACCGGCAACGGAATCGGTCGCGACATCGCCCGCCTGTCGGCCGGCGTCGAGGTCAATTCCGCGACCAACGGCCTGTCCGGCACGCTCACCTATGCGGGCGAATACCGGGCACGCGCCCAGTCGCACGCCCTGGCCGCGCGCATGTCCTACAAGTTCTGAAGGTTCGACGGTTCCGTGCTCGCAATCCCTGCGGCACTTCCTTGCGGAGGCCAGCCTGTCTGGCCTCCGCCTTTTCTCATCAGTTGGGGCCAGCCTGTCTGGCCTCCGCCTTTTCCTCGTCAGTTGGGGCCGACCTGTCCGGCCAGCGCCTTTTGCTCGCCGGTTCACACCAGGCTGAGGTGACGCTTCTTCTCGAAGACCTTGAGCACCTGGGCAAGGTCGCCGCCGCGCTTGAGGATCACACCGCCCGTGCCGACCACGGCATAGGCGCCCTGCCGCTTGGCGTTGCGCGGCACTTTCTCGATGCGGAACAGCGGCATTTCGGAGCTGCGGCGGAAGACAGAGAACACCGCCCGGTCCTTCAGGTGGTCGATGGCGTAATCCCGCCATTCGCCCGAGGCCACCCGGTGGCCATAGACCCGCAGGATCAGATCGAGTTCGCGCCGATGAAAGGAAACAAGCGCGGGGACAGGCGGTGCGCCGGGACTGCGGGCAGTCGCAAGGCCGGAGATCGGCGCCGGCTCCGCCCCGGCCCTGGATGCGTCTTCATCGAACTCGCTCATCGCGCCTTCTGCCTCGCCGCCCTGTCATCCGCCTGTCATGATGGGCCGCCCTCTTCGCCTTTTGCAAGTCCCGGCGGCGGAGCGGGCGCGCGCAGGCGCATTCAGCCCGGCGCAGGAGCACGCCAGGCACCTTGCCAAGACCTTGCAAAACATGGCGTTTCGGCCTCCCTGGGGCCCCTCGCCGGGCCTTTTTCGAGGCCCGTGTCGATTTCATAGTTTCGCCCCATTGCAGCCCAGACGGTGCCATCTTGACCGGCGAAATTCGCATCGTTGCATAAGGAACTGACGACAAGGCTTCGGTACGCAACAGCCCCCCAGCCCCCCGGGGTTTTGTCGCAGATGTTCCCCGGTCCGCAAGGACTGAGACTGCAACCGGAAGGGCCGGCTCCAACGCCGGCCCTTTTCCGTTTCTGCAGCTCCCCTCCCCGCTTCTCCGCGTTTTCCACCTCGTGCACGACTGGCTGTGACCTGGTCATGCGCAACGGCTTTTGTCCGCCGCCGAAGGGCGCTATCATGGTTCCATGAGTATCGGCCTGACAGCCCTGCGCCCAGCGCGCCACGACGATGCCGAAGCGCTCGCCACCATCCACGAGGATGCCTGGCGGTCGACCTATCGGGGTATCATCGACGGCCTGGAACTGGAGCGGATGATCTCCCGCCGCGGGCCGAAATGGTGGCGTACCGCCTTGTCGCGCGGTGTCCAGATCCAGATCCTGCAGGTCGCCGGCATTCCCGCCGGCTATGCCACCTGGGGCCGCAGCCGCATGCGCGAGCTGCCCTTCGAGGGCGAGATCTACGAGCTCTATGTCCGGCCGGACCATCAGGGCCTCGGCTTCGGCAGCGAGCTGTTCACCGCCACCCGCGCCGCCCTGACCCGCGCCCGTCTCGACGGCCTTGCCATCCGGGTGCTCAAGGACAATGACGAGGCGGTCCGCTTCTACCAGCGACGCGGCGGCCAGATCCTGATGACCAGCCGCGAGCGCATCGCCCAGACGACCCTCGATCTCACGGTCTTCGGCTGGTTCCCCGAAGAGCGTTACTGAACGCCTCGACCCAAGGGGCTGCTGCCGCGCTCAGGCCACCTCCCCGTATTTTCCTGCCTTCTCGATCCAGCCCTTGCGCTTTTTCTCGTCCGAGCCCTGCACCGGCGCGAAGGTGCGGAAGCGCACGGGCGAAAAGCCGCAGAACTCCAGGATCTGCTTGCGCATCGCCCGGAAGCCGGGCGTCCACAGCAGGAAGCGCAGGTACCATGGCGGCGTGTCGGAGGTGACCAGCACTTCGGCCGAACGCCCCTTCAGCAGCTTTGCCGGCACCATCTGGCCGGGCTCGTAGCGAAAGGCGTAACCGGGCAGCAGAACCCGGTCGATCAGCCCCTTCAGCTTGGCCGGCATCAATCCCCACCACAGCGGATGCACGATCACCAGATGCTCGCACCAGGTGATCGCCGCCTGCACCTCGGCAAGGCACGGCTCCAGCACCTTTGCCGGCTTGAAACCCGGCCCCATGTCCGGGTCGAACTGCATCTGCGACAGGCGCAGCAGCTTCACCTGATGTCCGGCGCGCGTGGCGCCCTGGACATAGGAGGCGGCCAGCGCCCCGCACAGGCTGTCCGGACCCGGATGCCCGTCCAGCACGAGAATACGTTTCGCCATTGTCGGCTTTCCTGTTTCGTGACTAAAGTTGACCGCGGTCAAGAATTGATGCCGTATTTTATGACCACGGTCAATAAATGAATCCACAAGAAGGCACACCATGGTCGGACGGCCCCAGAAGCGCACCCGCGAAACCCGTGACAGGATCCTCGCCGAGGCGGCCCGCCTCTTCTCGGGCCAGGGGTTCGAGGCGACCAGCGTCGATGCGATCGCCGAGGCAGCCGGCGTTGCCAAGGCAACGGTCTTCGCCCACTTCGCCGACAAGACCAGCCTGCTGATCGCCGCGCGCACGGCCGATCTCGAGCAGCTTGAGGTCGCCATGCGCGCCCATGTGGCCCGCACGCCGATCGGCGAGACCCGCGACTACATTGCCGGCATCTTCCGCCCCTGGCTGGCGCTCTACCGCTCCGATCCGGACTTCGCCCGCCTCTATCTCGTCCAGTCGACCCTGCGCGACGGCCCGTGGACGCGGCTGTTTCTCGGCGTCTGTCAGGCGATGGAAGAGTGCGCGCTCGAGGGGTTTCGCCGGCTGTCGCGCGAAGGGCGCCTTGTGCGCGGTGCGGACCCGGATCTTCTGGCCCAGGGCGTGCTCGCGTTCTTCTATCACATGATCGTCGGCCACAGCCTCGGCACCCTTGCCGGCGAGGACGCGCAGCTCGCCCTGTTCGACGGCCTGCTCGCCGCCTGGCTTTCGACCGGCGCGGCAGAGGCACAGGATGTTTGATCCGGCCGACGGTCCCGCATAGCCTGCCCCAGGGTTGCAACTGCCTTGACGCCGCGTCGGTTTCCTGAAAAAGTTGCAATTGAAACTAATATCCGGCGGCAACAGGCTTCGCCCGGCCGGAACATGGGAGGAAAACATGCGCTTCACGGTGAAATCCGCCGGGTTCGGCCTTGCCGCGCTCGCTTGCAGCCTCGTTGCCGGCCTTGCCGGTGCCCGCGCCGACACCACTCTGGTCATGTCGTCCTGGCTGCCGCCCAAGCACCCGCTGGTCGAGAACGCCATGAAGCCCTGGGCCGACGAGGTCGAGAAGGCGACGGAAGGCCGCGTCAAGGTGCGCGTGCTGGCCAAGCCGCTCGGCGCTCCCCCGGCCCATTACGACATGGCCCGCGACGGCGTTGCCGACATCACCTACGGCCTGCATTCCTTCACTCAGGACGATCGGTTCCTGCGCTCGCGCATCGGCCAGTTCTCCTTCCTCGGCAATGATGCGGTCTCGGTCTCCAAGGCTTACTGGAAGGTCTATGCGGGCACGCTGGATGCTGCGGCAGAGCACGAGGGCGTCAAGCTGCTCTCCGTCTTCGCCCATGGCCCCGGCATGGTTCACAACAACCAGCGCAAGATCGAGAAGCCCGAGGACTTCGCCGGCCTCAAGCTGCGCACGCCGGGCGGTTATATCGCCGACCTGATGCAGGATCTCGGCGTCGTCACCCAGTTCATGGGCCCCGGCGAGGTCTACGAGAAGCTTTCGCGCGGCGTCATCGACGGCGTCACCTTCCCGATGGAGGCGCTCAAGGCCTTCCGCCTTGCCGATCATCTCTCCTACACGCTGAAGGTCCCCGGCGGCATCTACAACACCTCCTGGTTCCTGGTCATGAACCAGGCCAAGTGGGACGAGATCTCCGACGCCGACAAGGCCGCCATCGAGAAGCTCTCGGGCGCCGCCTTCGCCGAAAAGGCCGGCGCGGTGTGGGATGCGGCCGATGCCGGCGGCATCGCGCTCGTCGCCGAGACCAAGATCGAGGTGCACGAGGCCAACGACGCCGTGCTGGCCGCCATCCGCGAGCACGCGGGCAAGCATGAGGCGGCCTGGGCCGAAGCGGTCAAGGCGCAGGGCTTCGACGGCGCTGCCGCTTTGGCCGAACTGCGCGCCGAGACCGGCATCTCCTTCTGAGCCGGCGGGACGCTGCGCCTATGTCGCCAACAACGGACAAGGGGGGCCGGCCGCCGCGCCGGTCCCTCGCCCATGCTCTGGAGACGCTGCTCTCGGTGGCCTCCGGCGCGCTGCTCCTCGCCCTCACCCTCGTCACCTGCATCGACGTGGTCGCCCGCTACTGGTTCAACGCGCCTTTGGCCGGCGCCTATGAGCTGACCGAGATCTTCCTCGCCTCGCTCGTCTTCCTCGCCCTGCCGGTGACCACCGCGCGCGGCGAACATGTCGAGGTCGACCTCATGGACATGACGGCGGGCGGGCGTATCACCCGTGCCGTGCGCCCGGTTACCGGCCTGCTGGTGGCCCTGGTCCTTGCCGTCTTTTCCTGGCGGCTGTTCCTGCACGGACAGCGGCTTGCCGAAGATGGCGCGGTCAGCGACTCCCTGTCGCTGCCGCTGGCGCCGGTCGCTTTCCTTGCCGCTGCGGGCTGCGCGCTCGCCTGCATTGCCGCCGTCCTGCGGGCGCTTCGCCCGGACGTCTCACGACGGGATCCCACATGACGGAATCGCTGATCGGCTTCGCCGTCCTGCTTGCCCTCATCTTCCTGAAGATGCCTGTGGCCTTCGCCATGGCCCTGGTCGGCATGGCCGGCTTTGCCTGGATGCGCGGGCTCGACGCCAGCCTGGCCATGACCGGCACGCTGGTCTTCGACGCCGGCCTTGCCTACTCGCTCTCGGTGGTGCCGCTGTTCATCTTCATGGGCAACGTGCTGGCCCGCTCCGGCGTCGCCCACGGGCTCTACGCGGTCGCCAACCACGCGACGGCGCGCATGCGCGGGGGCCTTGCCATGGCCTCGGTGATCGCCTGCGGCGGCTTTTCCGCCGTCTGCGGCTCCTCGCTCGCCACCGCCGCCACTATGTCGCGGGTGGCGATGCCTTCCATGCGCCGCTTCGGCTATGCCGACAGCCTCGCCGCCGGCTCCATCGCCGCCGGCGGCACGCTCGGCATTCTCATTCCGCCCTCGGTGATTCTGATCATCTACGGGCTGCTGACCGAGTCCGACATCGGCAAACTGTTCATCGCCGGCGTGGTGCCGGGCATCGTCGGCCTGCTGTTCTATCTCGCCGCCGTTCAGGTCGCCGTGTGGCGCAATCCCGAGCTCGCCCCGCCGGCGACCGAGGCCGAACCGCTGACCCGGCGCGACGTGCTCGGCGTCGTCGCCCTGATCGTCCTGTTCGCCATCATCATGGTCGGCATCTATGGCGGCTTCTTCACCCCGACCGAGGCCGCCGGCATCGGCGCAGGTGCCGCCCTGCCGCTCTCGGCCCTGTTCGGCCGGCTCGGCTGGCGCGCCCTTGGCGAGGCCATCGGCGAAAGCACCCGCGCCACCGCGATGATCTTCGCCCTGATCATCGGCGCCGACATCTTCACCAATTTCGTGAATTTCGCCGGCCTTCCGGATGCGCTGTCCGATGCCGTGTCCGACCTCGACGTCAGCCCCTGGCTGGTGATCCTGGCGATCGTCGCCGTCTACATCCTGCTCGGCTGCGTGCTGGAAAGCCTGTCGATGATCCTGCTCACCGTGCCGGTCTTCTATCCGCTGGTGACGACGCTGGATTTCGGCTCAGGCCTGCTCGCCGATCCCGAGCTGGTGCTGATCTGGTTCGCCATCGTCGTCGTGGTGGTGACCGAGATCAGCCTGATCACCCCGCCCGTCGGCCTCAACGTCTTCGTGCTGCGCAGCGTGCTGGAAGACGTCAGCCTGACCACGATCTTCCGGGGCGTCACGCCCTTCTGGATCGCCGACATCTTCCGCCTTGCCCTGCTGATCGGCGTGCCATGGATCTCGCTCTGGCTGGTCGTCGCCATGGGGTGAGGCGCGAACGCCCCACACCTTAAGTTGCCGGCTGAGGCCCCGCCTCAGCCGCGCTCTTCCAGTACCCGCCGGGCGATGACCTGCGCCTGGATTTCCGCCGCGCCCTCGAAGATGTTGAGGATGCGCGCGTCGCACAGCACCCGGCTAATCGCGTATTCCAGCGCGAAACCGTTGCCGCCGTGGATCTGCAGCGCATTGTCCGCCGCCGCCCAGGCAACGCGCGCGCCGAGCAGCTTGGCCATGCCCGCTTCCAGATCGCAGCGCCGGCCGGAGTCCTTTTCCAGCGCCGAGAAATAGGTCAGCTGGCGCGCCGCCATCAGCTCGGCCGCCATCATCGCCAGCTTGTCGGAGACGCGCGGGAAGGCGATCAGCGGCTTGCCGAACTGCACCCGCTCCTGCGCATAGCGCAGCCCCAGGTCGAGCGCGGCCTGCGCAACGCCCAAGGCCCGCGCCGCCGTCTGGATGCGCGCGCCCTCGAAGGTCTGCATCAGTTGCTTGAAGCCCTGCCCCGGCACGCCGCCCAGCAGGTTCTCATGCGCCACCTCGAACCCGTCGAAGGCGATCTCGTATTCCTTCATGCCACGATAGCCGAGCACCTCGATCTCGCCGCCGGACATGCCCGGCGCCGGGAACGGATCGGCATCCGTGCCGCGCGGCTTTTGCGCGATGAACATCGACAGACCCTTGTAGCCCGGCTCCGACGGATCGGTGCGCGCAAGCAGGGTCATGATGTCGGCGCGCACCGGATGGGTGATCCAGGTCTTGTTGCCGTAGATCTTCCACACATCGCCCTGGCGCACGGCGCGGGTCTTCAGCGAAGCAAGGTCGGAGCCGGTGTTCGGCTCGGTGAAGACCGCCGTCGGCAGCACCTCGCCGGAGGCGATCCTCGGCAGCCAGGTCTGCTTCTGCACCTCGGTGCCCCCGCACAGGATCAGCTCGGCGGCGATCTCCGAGCGGGTGCCGAGCGAGCCGACGCCGATATAGGCCCGGCTCAGCTCCTCCGAGACGACGCACATGCTCTCCTTGCCGAGGCCGAGGCCGCCGTACTCTTCCGGGATCGTCAGGCCGAAGACGCCGAGCTCGGCCATCTCGCCGATCACCTCCAGCGGGATATAGGCGTTCTTCAGATGCCACTCATGCGCATGCGGCACCACCTTGTCGGCGGCGAAGCGGCGCATTTCCTCGCGCACCTGCTCGTAGGTCTCCTCTAACCCGGAGGTGCCGAAGATCGAATTGCCCTCCTGCTGGCGGATCAGCCCGGCCAGCCGCGCCCGCACCGCCGGCGTGTTGCCGGTGGCGATCAGCTCCTCCACCGCCGCGCTGCGGAAGGAAGCGGCTGCCTCCGTCCCGAGCCCCAGATCGGCGAGGCGCACCACCTCGCCCTGGTTCATCGGGATGCCGCCGAAGACCTGCGCCAGGTATTCGGCAAAGACGAGGCGCACCAGGAGCTCTTCCGTCTCGCCAAAGCTGCCTGCATCCTCCAGCCGTCCGGCATAGGCGGCGAGCTGGCGCAGCGCCTCCACATAGGTCGCAAGCCATGCCAGCCCGTGGGTCGCCCGCTGCTCGGCCTCCAGCCTGTCCGCCGACAACCGGCCGTCCACCGACACGCGGGCCCGCACGCTTCCCGCCGCCGCATCGAGCAGCGCGCCCAGCGTCTCCACCGCCTCGCCCGTCAGCGCCGTCAGCCGCGTTTCCCGTGCCTCGTGACCGAATTCGCTCGCCAGGGACATGCCTTCCTCTCCATTGCCGTTTCCCGCCGCACCCTCGCCCCTCCCGACGAGCGATGCTGCAGCGCAAACAATATCGCGCCGCCTTCGCGAAGCAATGCTTCTTTTGAAGGAGGCGAAAAGCAATAATATTTCATGGATTTCGCGACGCAGCATGAAACGCCGGCCGCGTCTTGACCCGCGGCGATGCCTCCCGCAAAAGCGGCGGATGAACCCGTTCCGCCTGCTGCGCTCCGCGATCGCGACCATCTACGACGCCGTCATGCACATGACGAACGACGACGGCTTCGCCC
Source organism: Stappia sp. 28M-7 (assembly GCF_014252955.1). Taxonomy (NCBI): domain Bacteria; kingdom Pseudomonadati; phylum Pseudomonadota; class Alphaproteobacteria; order Hyphomicrobiales; family Stappiaceae; genus Stappia; species Stappia quadratibracata. Next base: position 4,390,408 of record NZ_JACMIA010000001.1, read on the forward strand.
TGGCGAGCCATGTCGCCCTGTCCTCGCTGCTGGCCCTGTTCCCGTTCCTGATCTTCGTGGCCGCGCTCACCGGCTTTCTCGGCATGTCGGACATGGCCGACCGCATCGCCACGCTGCTCTTCGATGTCTGGCCGGAAGAGGTCGCCCGTCCCATCTCCAGCGAGATCCACGTGGTGCTGACCCAGCCGCGCGGCGACATCCTCACCTTCGGCATCATCGCCGCGCTGTGGTTCGCCTCCAACGGCGTGGAGGCCCTGCGCGTTGCGCTCAACCGCGCCTATGGCGTCGGCGAGACCCGCAATTACTTCTACCTGCGCGCCCAGGCCCTGCTCCTGGTGCTGTTCGGCACCTTCGTGCTGATCAGCTTCGCCCTGCTGATCGTCTTCGCGCCGCTGGTCTGGCGTGCCGTTGTCGCCCATGCGCCGCTGCTTGAGCCCTTCACCGCCCGGCTCAACATCTCGCGCTATGTCATCGCCACGCTGCTGACGCTCGGCGGCCTGTTCATCGCCCATGCGGTGCTGCCGGACGGCCGCCGCCGGCTGCTCGACACGCTTCCCGGCGTTGCCGCCACCTTGCTGCTGTGGCTGGCCTCGGGCATGGCCTTCGGTGCCTGGCTTGCCGGCTTTGCCGACTATGTGTCGACCTATGCCGGCCTTGCCGGCGCCATGACCGCGCTGATCTTCCTGTATCTGATCTCGATCTGCTTCGTCTTCGGCGGCGAGCTCAACGCGGCGATCCTGCGCCGCCGCGCCCGCAAGCTCGCCAGCGCCTGACGGGACGGGCGTTGGTCAGGCGGGCGTGCGCCGCGTGCCGATCCGTCTTTCGCGGATGATCAGCAACGCCCCGACCACCAGCGCCGCACCCACGACCTGCACAAGGGACAGCGTCTCGCCGAACAGCAGGTAGCCCTCCACGGCGGTTGCCACCGGCGCGAGATAGAACAGGCTCGACACCCGCGAGGCGCTGCCCCGCTTGATCAGCACCATCAGCAGCAGCACCGCACCGATCGACAGCACCAGCACCAGCCAGGTCATGGCGATGATCAGCTCGCCGGTCCAGGCGATCTGCCAGTCCTCCAACGTCGACAGCGGCATGACCAGCGCCAGCGCGCCGAAATACTGCAGCAATGTCCCCGGGATCAGGTCGATGCCGACGACGAAGCGCTTCTGGTAGATCGTGCCGACCGCGATGCCGGCCGCCGCCGCCAGGCAGGCCAGCACGTTGACCATCGACAATCCCGACGTGTCCCCGCCGATGCGCGGGCCCACCACCAGCAACAGGCCGATCGCGCCGACGGCCAGCCCCAGCCAGTGGCGCGGCGCCACCTTCTCGCCCAGCACCGGCCCGGCCAGCAGCGCCGTCAGCAGCGGCTGCAGCCCGAGGAACAGCGCCGAAATGCCTGCCGGCATGCCGTTGTCGATGGCATAGAAGATCCCGCCCAGATAGACACCGTGGATCAGCACGCCGGCGGCGAAGCAATGCGCCCATTCCGACCCCCGCCGCGGCCAGTGGGCGCGCAGCACGATGGCCAGCGCCAGCATCACCGGCAGCACCAGCGCGAAGCGGATCGTCAGGAAGACGAAGGGCTCGATGTGAGGAGCCCCCAGCTTGGAGCCGATGAAGCCGGTCGACCACAACAGGACGAAAATGCCGGGGACGGCCTTGTCGAAAAACGCACGCACGAACGATCCAGTTCAAACGGTTGCAAGGGCCGGCGCGCCTCGCGCCAGGCCTGTACGGCCCCTGCCGCGACGACCGGGGTAAGGTTCCCTTGACTAAGGGGAAGGCAACATAGGCCAGGTCAGGGGAATATTAACTTCGCTGGTGGACTTTTGCACAAGGAAGGGACTGACCAGTCGAGGTATGCCCGTGCTGCATTTTCGAGGTTTCGCGTCGGTATCGACCTTAGTCGGCCGACTATCCGTGCGCACCAGGATTTTTCTTCTGATCGCCGTCACCATGACAGGCCTTGCCGCCATCGGCAGCGTCTTCTGGTGGAGTCAGGCCAGCGTCGAAAGCGCCTTCGCACGATCCGAGGGCTTTTCCGACCTTGCCGGCACGGTCGCCGATCTCTCTTCCACGGCCGGGACCCTGCGGATCGCCGAGAAAACCTATCTCGCCGCCCCCTCCGCCGCCGCCTACCAGGCCTTTACCTCGCAGATCGCCGTGGCACGCAGCCAGCTCGGCACGGTCCGCACCCTTGACGTCGCCGCGCCCTACGGCGCCGAGATCGACCAGGTCGACCGCGCCCTTTCCGACATCGAGGCGACGTTCCAGGACCTCCACGCCACCCAGCAGCGCCTCGGCCTTGCCGATACCGAAGGCGGGGCGCGCGGGGCGCTCGCCGCCAACGGCGATGCGCTCGTCGGCAGCGTCCAGAAGCTTGCCCGTTTCAAGCGCGGTCCCGAGACCGAGCGCCTGGCCTTTGCCGGCGTCGACCTGCAGCGCAGCGAAAAGGCCTATCTCCTCGACCGCAGCGACGTGAACCTCGGCAGTTTCGAGGTCGCCGCCGCGCGGCTCGAGCGCGCGCTCTCCCGGGCCAAGCTTGAGGAGGCGACAAGCGCCGAACTCACCGGCTTCCTCACCTCCTATCGCGAGGCCTTCGACACCTTCACCCGCGCCGGCGGCGAACGCACCGCCCATGTGGAGAAGCTCGAGGCCTTCTTCGACGTGCTGCCGCCCTATCTCGCCCAGCTTCAGGCCGCGGCCAAAAGCGGCCAGGCCGAGGCGGCAGGCACCCTCGCCGACAACCGGGCCATCGCCGCCATGACCATGCTGGCGATCATGGCCGTCACGGTTGCCGTCCTGCTTCTGGCCGGCCTCCTCATCGGTGCGTCGATTTCCAGGCCGCTGGCCGTGCTGCGCCTCGCCATGGACCGGCTCGCCGCCGGCGAGACCGATATCGACCTGCCGGAAGCGCGCGGCCGCACCGAGCTCGATGCGATGGCCGCCAGCGTCGCCGTCTTCCGCGACAACGCGCTGGAGCGCGAGGAACTTGCGGCAACTCAGGAAGCTGAAAACGCCGCCCGCGACAGCCGCATGCGCCATCTCGACCAGCTGATCGCCGGGTTCGAGTCGACCGTGGGCGATGCCCTCTCGCGCCTCGACGGTGCTGCCGAGGAACTGGCCGGCGCCTCCGGTGCCCTGGACCAGGCGGCCGGACACGCGGCCGAGGAAGCGGGCACCGCCGGCAATGCGGTGCGGGTCGCCGCCGAAAGCGTCACCTCGGCGGCCTCCGCCTCCGAGGAGCTCAACGTCTCCATTGCCGAGATCGCCGACCAGGCCAACCGCTCGACCCAGGTCGCCGAAAAGGCCGTCACCAGCGCCCGCGACACCGGCGCCAGCATGAGCGCGCTGTCGCGCACCGCCGACCGGATCGGCGAGGTCATGGGCCTCATCCGCGACATCGCCGAACAGACCAACCTTCTGGCGCTCAACGCCACCATCGAGGCCGCCCGCGCCGGCGAGCACGGACGCGGCTTTGCCGTCGTCGCCGCCGAGGTCAAGGAGCTTGCCAGCCAGACCGCAAAGGCGACCCAGGACATTGCCCAGCAGGTCGAGGCGATCCAGCAGGCCTCCGCCAGCGCGGTCATGGCCATCGGCGATGTCGAGCAGATCATCGTCCAGATGAACGAGATCGCCGGCTCGGTCGCCGCCGCCGTCGGCCAGCAGAGCATCGCCCTGCGCGAGATCACCGAGAATGTCGCCCGCGCCTCGGAGCGCTCCGGCACCGGTGCCGAGGCGATGGACCGGGTTTCCGGCGCCACCGACCGTGCCCGCGGCACCGGCACCATGGTCGGCGAGCTCTCCGGCACGCTCGGCGAGCAGGCCCGCCTGCTGCGCAAGGAGATCGCCTGCTTCCTGGAGGGCGTGCGCGCCGCCTGACGGTGCGCCGCCCCGCCTCTCGCCTTACGGGCATTCCCCCTATTGCCACTGCCGGCAATCTCGCCACATAACGCGTGCAGATCTCACGACGGCAGGGGCGGTGCGAAAGCCGCCCTCGCCTCCCGCCAGCCACGCGCAAGGGCCGCCGGCTCCCAGCCGGTCTCGTCGAAAAGCCCCGCCGTCGGCCAGCCGCACGCCAGTTTGCCGAAGGAATTCCCATGCAGGACAGCATCGTCATCGTCGGAGCGGGCCAGGCCGGCGCCCAGGCCGTTCAGTCGCTGCGCACAGGCGGCTTCGGCGGCCGCATCGCCCTTGTCGGCGAGGAGCCGCATCCGCCCTACCAGCGCCCGCCCCTGTCCAAGAAGCATCTTTCCGGCGAGATCGACGACGAGGCGCTGCACCTGCGCCCGCTCGGCTTCTACGAACAGAACGCCATCGATTGCCATTTCGGCAAGGTGGTCGAGGCCATCGACCGCGAGTCCCGCGCCGTGCTGCTCGCCGGCGGTGAGCAGCTTCCCTATGAGCGGCTGATCATTGCCACCGGCACCCGGCCGCGCGCCCTGCCGATCGCCGGCGCCGAGCTGCCGGGCGTGGTGACCCTGCGCAAGATTTCCGATGTCGAGGCGATGCGCCCCCTGCTGCGCACGCCGGGCCGCGTTGCCATCGTCGGCGGCGGCTATATCGGGCTGGAGGTCGCCGCCGTCGCCCGGACCATGGGCCACGAGGTCACCGTCATCGAGGCACAGGACCGGGTGATGAAGCGGGTGGTCTCGCCCGCCGTCTCCGCCTGGTTCCAGGAGCTGCATGCGGACAAGGGTGTGCGGCTGATGCTCGACACCGGCATCACCGGCTTTTCGGGAAGCGACCGCGTCACGGGCGTGCAGCTGGCCGGCGGCGGCGAGGTTCCCTGCGACATCGCGCTGGTCGCCGTCGGCGCGGTGCCCAACGATGAGCTGGCAGCCGCCTGCGGCCTTGCCACCGGCGACGGCATCCTGGTCGACGATAGCGCGCTCACCTCCGATCCGCTTGTCCATGCGGCCGGCGACTGCACCCGCTTCCATTCCGCGCTCTACGGCCGCTCGATCCGGCTGGAAAGCGTGCAGAACGCCATCGACCAGGCCAAGGCCGTCGCCGCTTCGATCCTCGGCAACGAGGTGCATTACGACCCGGTGCCGTGGTTCTGGTCCGATCAGTATGCGGTCAAGCTGCAGATCGCCGGCCTGTCGCAGGACCACGACGAGGCCCGCACCTTCGGCGATCCGGCCTCCGGCTCCTTCTACGTCGCCTATCTCGGCGGCGGGCGCCTGCTTGCCGTCGACAGCATCAACCACCCGCGCTCGCACATGATGGCACGCCGGGCGATCGGCAAGGCGTTCGAGGACGGGCTCCTGCCGCCGGCCTGAACCGGATGGGTGTCTGAAACGGATATCGAGGCCGTAGATAGGGCCGGCGGCTCAGTCGTCGGCCGCCGCCTCGATGCTCTCCATGTCGTCGTCCGACAGGCCGAAATGGTGGCCGATCTCGTGGATCAGCACATGCGCGATGACGCCGCCCAGCGGCTCGTCATAGGCGCACCAGTAATCGAGGATGGCACGGCGGTAGAGCCAGACGCGGTTCGGCATGCGGCCGCTGAAGGCCTCCGCCCCGCCCTGCGCCAGTCCGATCCCCTCGAACAGGCCCATCAGCTCGAACGGGTCCTCCACGCCGACCGAATCGAGCGCATCGTCGTCGGCGAAATCCGCCACGCGGATCTCGATGTCGCCGCACAGCTTGCGGAATTCAGCAGGGAGTTCGTCGAAGGCCGCAACGGCGATCCGCTCGAATTCGGCAAGATCCGGCGCCACCGCGCCCGTCCAGCTGCTGCGTTCCCCACCGGCCGCGCGTGACCCCATCTTCCGCCTCTCCCTTGTCGTTATGCCGGGGAGATCAGGTAGGTCCAGATCAGATAGACCACAAGGCCCAGCGCGAAGACCGCGCCGGCGCTGCGGCCGATCTTGCGGCCGAGTTGCTCGATGGGATCGTCTTCGTCGGCAGGCGGACCAGAGCGTTTGTGCGCGCCCTCGAAGGTGGTGCGCAGCACGGTCTCGCTTTCGCGTTCGGCCCGGTCGAGCACCGATTGCGCCTCGCGGCGCCGCTCTTCCTCGCGCGGATCCTTGCCGCTCACGCCGCGCTCCCGCGCCGCCACGCCCAGGCACCGGCAAGCGCCAGCACGGCAACACCGGCCGAGATCACCGCATTCCAGCCCGCAAACGACAGGCCGAACATCCGCCAGCTCGCCTCGGTGCAGCTCACCACGCGGGTGGAGCGCAGCGCGTTCAACATGTTGGCGGCCGAATCGGGCATTCCCCCGCCGCCGCCGCAATCCGCAGGCCCGGCCCAGAAGCCCCACTCGGCGCCGGCCTGATAGGCCCCGATGCCCGCGCCCCAGGCAAAGACCGCCGCAACCGCGAGCAGCAGCACGGTCACCACCAGCCGCCCCTGCGCGGGCGTTCCGCGCAGCATGACAAGCAGCGCCAGGAGGGCGAGAGGCAGGCCGACATAGTAGGGAATGCGCTGTTCGAGACACAGCTTGCAGGGCACATAGCCGCCGATCAGCTGAAAGCCCCAGGCCGTCAGGATCGAGGCCAGGCCTCCGGCGATCAGCAGCATCACCAGCTGCCGGGACGTTCTTGCGGGGTCGCTCATGGTCGCCGCCTCGGTTTCACAGGAAGCGGATTAGCGCGAAGCCGCCGACAAGGCCAATCACGAAGATCGTGAACATCAGGCCAAGGCGCTTCTCGATGAAGGTGCGGATCGGCGGACCGAACAGGTAGAGCAGGCCCGCGACCGCGAAAAAGCGCAGGCCCCGCGCCAGGACGCTCGCCACCATGAACACCGGCAGGCTCAGCCCCGTCGCGCCGCTGGCGATGGTGATGACCTTGTAGGGAAAGGGCGTCACGCCGGCGATGAAGACGATCCAGGCGCCGTAGTCGTTGAAATTGCCGCGAAAGGTCTCGAACTTGTCGAGATAGCCGTAGAAGGCGAGGATCGGCTCGGCCACCTGCAGGAACAGGAAGGCGCCGATGGCGTATCCCGCCGCCCCGCCCAGCACCGAGGTCACCGTGCAAAGGGTCGCATAGGCGAACGCCTTCGCCCGCTGCGCGATCACCATCGGGATCAGCAGGATGTCCGGCGGGATCGGAAAGAACGAGCTTTCGGCAAAGGACACGGCTCCCAGTGCCACCGGTGCATGGCGGCCCGAGGCGAGCGACATTGTCCAATCGTAGAGGCGGCGCAACATGCCGCCTCATTAGCCGGAAGCGCGGCCCTTGTCATCCGACTTCCGCTGCGGCGCGGTGACCGCAATCCGGCACGGGACAGGCGTCATGTTTCAATTGACGGGCCAAGCGCTGCGGCTATGATCGCGCCGTTTCCCGCGGGCCCCCGTGGCGGAATTGGTAGACGCGACGGATTCAAAATCCGTTTCCCTAACCGGAGTGTCCGTTCGAGTCGGACCGGGGGCACCATTTTCCTGTCTCGCGCCCTTGCGGGCCCCGTTTGCGAAGCCCTTTTTCGGCACTGTCGTGCTGTGGCGACACGGACGAGGAGGATGCCATGCTTTCCCCCGAGGATATTGCCGCCCGCCGCGCCGTCATCGACGCCTGCCTGACGATGAACGCCTCGGGCCTCAACCAGGGCACCTCCGGCAATGTCAGCCTGCGCCATGGCGAGGGGTTCCTGATCACCCCGTCCGGCATCCCCTACGAGGCGATGCGGCCCGAGCAGGTGGTCCAGGTCCACATGGACGAAAGCTATTCGGGCGACTGGCTGCCTTCGTCCGAGTGGCGGATGCATTTCGACATCTACGCCACCCGCCCGGAGGCCGGCGCCGTCGTGCACACCCACTCGCCCCATGCCACGGCCATGTCGTGCCTGCGCCGCGAGATCCCACCCTTCCATTACATGATCGCGGTCGCGGGCGGACGCACCCTGCGCACCGCCGACTATGCCACCTTCGGCACGCGCGAGCTGTCGGACGCCATGCTGACCGCGCTGGAGGGGCGCAGCGCCTGCCTTCTCGCCAATCACGGGATGATCTGCTTCGGCCCCGGCCTCGCCAAGGCGCTGTGGCTTGCCGGCGAGATCGAGACCCTGTGCCGGCAATATGCCATCGCCCTCACGGCCGGCGACCCGGTGATCCTCACCGACACGGAGATGGACGAGGTCATCGCCCGCTTCGCCAGCTACGGCCGCCAGACGGGCGAGCTGGCCGAAGGCGAGGTGCCCGCCGTCGAGGCCCCGCGCCGCCGGGCGGAGAGCTGAACCCGCCCCCGCCCGACCGCCCGGTCAGTGCCTCGGTCTTGCTTACTTGGTGATCACCTCGCCCGAGGGGCGCGGCGTCCTTGCGGTTTCCGCAGGCAGCACCGGATAGGTGATCTCGGGCATCCGGCCCGTCAGCGATTCCAGGAACGCGGTGATCGCCACCGCCTCCTCCTCGTTGAGTTCCTCGCCGAGCTGCGAGGATCCCATGATCTCGACCGCCTCCTTCAGGTCCCACACCTTGCCGGAATGGAAATACGGCGCGGTCAGCGCGATGTTGCGCAGCGGCCCGGCACGGAAGACGTAGGAATCGTCCGCGGTCTTGGTCACCTGGAAGCGGCCCTTGTCGCCCTCGGGCAGCACCTCGGCACCCGGGTTCTGCACCACGCCGAAGGGGTAGTAGCCGGTGCCGCCGACATTGACGCCGTTGTGGCAAGCCGCACAGCCCTTGTCCATGAACAGCTGCAGGCCCGCCTGCTGCACCTCGGTCAGCGCCGCGTCGTCGCCGTTGAGGAAGGCGTCGAACGGCGCGGGGGTGATCAGCGTCGCCTCGAAGGCCTCGATCGCCTTGGCCATGTTGTCGAAGGTGACCGGCTCCCCCTCATCCGGGAAGGCGTTCTTGAACCACGCCACATAGTCCGGCATCGAGACCAGCGTCGCCACCACCTGCTCGGGCGTGTTGGCCATCTCGACGCCCGCCTGCACGGGCCCCTTCGCCTGCTCCTTCAGGTCTTCGGCACGGCCGTCCCAGAACTGGGCCTCGTTGAACACCGCGTTCAGCACGGTCGGGGCATTGCGCGGCCCCTTCTGCCAGCCGTGGCCGATGGAGGTCTCCAGGTTGTCGTCGCCGCCGGTCGCCAGGTTGTGGCAGGAATTGCAGGAGAAGACGCCCGATGCCGACAGGCGCGGATCGAAGAACAGCGCCTTTCCCAGGACGATCTTTTCCGGCGTGATCGGATTGTCCCTCACCGCCGGCACGGTCGAGGGCAAAGGCTTGAACATCTCGAGCGCGGCATCGCGCAGCTCGTTCGCCATGGCCGGCCCGCTCAGGGCGGCAAGGGCGGTGGAACATGCCAACAGGACGGAAGTGTAGCGGGACATGGCTGGCCTTTCTCGTGGTCGGTTAGCTGGCGGCACCCGTCCTGCGCCACCACAACCCTAGGCCACGGTCGCCGGGCTCCCGTTTGACATGAATCAAGCGGAAACTGCGACACTTCGTACATCCCCTTACGGAAAGCCACGATCAGCGGGGCGCGTCCCCCGACAGGCCCTCCGGCGGCCCCTGAACCGGGCGGTGATAGCCCGGCCCCACCGTCAGCGGCCCGGTCGGCGAGACGTCCTGGTCCAGCTCGCTGGTGATGGTCGTGTGCTGCACTTCCATCGGCTCGCGCCCGCCATAATCGTAGAGCCGCAGTTCGACCGCATAGGGCCTGCCCTTGACGACGCCGGTCAGCGGCGGCGTCTCCAGCCCGTAGCGCTGCTCGCCATGGCGCAGGCGCGTCTCCACCTCCACCGGTGCACCGCCCGCCGGGTTCTCGAACCGCGCCACCAGCCGCGATTGCGAGGGCGTCGGCTTCTGCAAGATGACCGTGATGCCGGCGCGGACCTCGCCGAGCCGGTAATAGAACAGGAAGCCGCCGCCGGCGACCCGCAGATGGGTCAAGGCCGCCTGCCGGCGCTGGTTGTCGATGACCAGCGCCGTCGCGATTGCCGCCAGCACCACTGCCGTCGCCACCGCCGTGATGCGAAACCAGCGCGTCTTCTCGAACTCGAGCACCGCCATCGCCGTCTCCTTTCGGGCCAGCCGGTCCTGCCCCCCAACCAGACACCAGAACCCGGCTCGCCTCAAGCTTGCATGAAGGACTGAGCCGGCAAACCAAGACGCACTCAGCGCGCCTTTCTGGACAGATCCCGGGAAACCGGCTAGGGCTGTCGCACACTGGCAGCCGCCGGAACACTGCAGCGGGCAAGACGATGGGCGCGAAACGGGAAGTCGAGCTGAAGCTCGAGCTGGCGAAAGCCGGCCAGCAGAAGCTGAAAGGGGCACCGGCGCCGGACGGCTTCGCTGTGGAGCCCGCCGTGACGCGCGCGTTGCGCTCGATCTATTTCGACACGCCGGACCGGGCCCTGCGCAAGGCGAAATGGTCGCTGCGGGTTCGCCGCATCGGGCGCAAATGGGTGCAGACGGTCAAGGCCGGTACCGGCGTCACAGGCGGCATGTCGCGCCCGCGCGAGGCGGAGGTGGAGGTTGCCGGCCCCGCGCCGGACCTCACCCTGATCCTCGAGCCATTGATGCGCGAAGGTCTGTGGCAGCTGATCGACGGCCAGCCGCTGGAGCCGATCTTCGAAACCGCGATGCGCCGCACCATCCGCATCTTCACCCGCGAAAGCGACGGCAGCACCATCGAGATGGCGCTCGATGCCGGCGAGATCGTCGCCGGCGAGCGGCGGCAGCCGCTGTTCGAGGCCGAGCTCGAGCTGAAGTCCGGCGACCCCGCCGCCCTCTTCGTGCTGGCCGGCCGTCTTCCCGCCCTTGCCAACGCCCGCTTCTCGCGCCTCAGCAAGGCCGGCCGCGGCTACGCGCTCGCCGCCGACGAGAGGCACGAGGCCGGCCCGGTCAATGCCACCGAGGCCAGCCTTGCAGCCGACATGGCCATGGGCCCGGCCTTTCGCGCCATTCTTCTCTCCTGCATGGACCAGATCGCCGGCAACCGCGATGCCGTGCTCGACAGCGACGATCCCGAAGGCCCGCACCAGCTGCGGGTCGGCCTGCGCCGGCTGCGCAGCGCACTGAAGGTGCACCACCCGCTGCTCGATCCCGACACGCGCAGGGATCTGGATGCAGCAGCCCGCGATCTTGCGCTGGCCGCCGGCGAACTGCGCGACCTCGATGTGCTGGTGGAGGAGATCGTCGAGCCGGCGATGGCGGTCGCCCGGCTCGGGCCGGACACGGCCCTGCTCGACGACGACGGGCTTGCCCGCAACGTCGAGACCGCGCGCCTTGCCGCGCGCCGCGCGCTGCGCGAGCAGCTTTCGGGCCCCGCCGTCAACGAGCTGCTGTTCCGCCTGGGCGCGCTCGCCTATGGCACCGGCTGGCGCAACGACGGCGACGGACCCTCGGCGGCGGCCACGACCGTCGGCGCCTTCGCGGTCGAGGCGCTGGAAAAACGTTGGAAATCCGCCGCCCGGCTGGCCGTGCGCATGGACGAACTGACGCTTGAGGAGCGCCACGACCTGCGCAAGGAGCTGAAGAAGCTGCGCTATGCGGTGGAGTTCTTCCGCTCGGCCTTTTCCGCGCGCAAGGCCAAGCCGTTCCTGGCCCGCCTCAAGGCGCTGCAGGACGTCTTCGGCTATCTCAATGATGTGGTGATGGCCGGCAAGCTCGCCGGCATGATCGCCGCCGTCGACGCCAAGCCGCCGGTCGAGACCACCCTTGCCGCCGGCTTCGTGCTCGGCTGGCACGAGGCGCGCGCCGCCCATGCCTTCGAAAACGCCCGCACCCTGTGGGACGAGACGAAACGCGCCCGCCGCTTCTGGCGCGGCTGATCCCGCCCGAACGGATTGCCCGCGGCGCCAGGCGCCGCGAGAAACCGGGATTTACTGGATCGGCGCGCCCTGCTGCGGCGTCTCCCCCTGAGGGGTCTCGCCGTCCTGCGGGGCCTCGTCCAGCGGCAGCTGCTCTTCCTGCTGCTGCTCCTGCTGGGGAGCTGCATCCTGCTGCTGGCGGCGGCCGATGCCGAACGAGCCGAGGAAGCCGGACGGCAGGCCGAAGCCCTGCTCCACCGCCTCAAGCACTTCCTTGTCGTCGACCTCGCCGTCGAGCACCTTCTGCACGTCGATATTGGTGTTGCCGCCGGTCGCCCGGTTGATCGCCTCGTTGGCGACGCCCGTCAGCGTCTCCTGCGGGTTGCGCGCCTGCTGCAGCGACTTGAACAGTCCGCCGCCGAGATTTTCCAGCTGCTTCAGCGCCGCCTGCGGGTTCTCCAGGATGCCCTTGATGTCCGGATAGATCTGCGGCCGGTCCCAGGACCCGCGCACGATCACCGGCACGCCGAGCCCTTCCAGCTCGCGCGCCTCGCCCTTGGCCAGCGGCACCGGCGCGCTGCCCTCCAGGCTCGCCACCACCCGGGGCTCCAGCCGCCAGTCGAGCATCCGTTCCGGCATGTCGATCCGGCCGGTGCCGCTCATGCGCACCAGCGGGCCGATCAGGGCCAGATCCTCGGTCGCGGCGATGCCGCGCGTGATGGTGAAGCTGGCGCCCAGCGCCGAAAAGTCCGTCTTCTGCGCCTCGTTCGAGGCCCAGCCCAGCAGCGTGTCGACTGTCAGCCCGCGTACCATGCGCGGAATGTTGAGGCCGCGGATCGCGCCGTCGGCGAAGTCGAAGCGGGCCGTGCCGTCGAGACCGGAGATCAGTTCGTACTGGCTCACGCCATGCGCCTTGACGTCCAGCGCCGTCGTCACCCGGCCCTCGATCCACTCGAAGCCGGCGACCGCCGCCAGGAACGGCCGGGCACTGAGATCGGTGAGCGAGAAACGGCCGGCAAGTTCGGGCACCTGCTGCGAGCCGTCGAGCACCAGGAGGCCGTTGCCCTGACCGCCATAGAGCGACATTTCGGCCAGTTCCGCCGACAGCCGCCCGCCTTCCAGCGTCAGCTCCAGCCGGCTCGGCCCGATCTCCAGCTTGTCGCGCACGATCTGCTTGGCCGACAGCGACAGCTGCGCATCGACGGCGCGCAGGCCCGTGAGATCGATCGGCACCCGGCTCCACGAGCCGCGTTCCGCCCCCGGCACGCGCGCCTCGCTGCGTCCGTCATTGGCCCGGTCGGTCTCCACCACGTAAGGGTCGAGGCCCAGCCGGTCGAGCTCCAGCCGCGCCGTCACCTTGGGCCTTGCACCGAGGCGCAGCTCGCCCTCGCCGCGTCCGGTCGTGTCGTCGAGGCGGATTTCCGCCCCGGTGAAGCGCACCGCGTCCTCGCCCGCCGCCAGCCGGCCGGAGAAGGAGAAGGGTCCGAGCCCGCCGCCCTCGGCCAGCGGCACGCCGAGCCAGCTCGCCAGCGCCCGCAGGTTCTGCGTTTCCAGCACGACGGCACCGTCGACCGCGCCGGCCGGCGACACGCTGCCGTCATAGCCGACCTCGACCCGCGAGCCGGCAACCCTCAGCCGCAAGGGCGTCGGCATGCCGGCCATCGCCAGCGCCGGCGTCGCCGAACCCTCGATGCGGAAGGAATCGCCGCGCCATTTCAATCCGCCGCTCACCGAGACGGGGGCATCCAGCCCCGCAAAGTCGATGGCGACCGCCAGATCCTCAATCCGCCGCGCCGACGCGTCGTCGCCGATGGGCGAAGGCACCGGCAGGCCGGAAATCCCGCCGCCGGCCAGCGACAGGCGGCCCGAGGCGTCGAGCGATCCCATCAGGGTCGCCGCATCCGCGCCGCGTGCCGAAAAGCGCAGCGAGCCGCCCAGCGTTCCCTGCGCCTCCTCGCTGCGGCCGGCCAGCGACAGCAGCGTTTCCAGCCGCGCATCGGCCAGCTCCAGCTGGCCCGTGACCTGCGGCTCGCCCGCCAGCGCCACCGTGGCGCTGGAGCGCAGGCTCGCTCCGGCCAGCTGCGCTTCCAGGCCGTGGATTTCCACCGCGCGCTCGCCTGCCGTCACATCGCCCGTCACCCGGAAGGGGCCCGGCTCGCGCGGCAGGCTGCTGCCCAGCGCCGCCAGCGTCGCGCCCAGTTCCTCGCCTTCCACGGCGATGCGCAGACGGCTCGCCTGCTGCGGCGCCAGTTCGCCGGAGATCTTGGCACTCGCCCCGGCGCCGCCCAGCGTCAGGTCGACCGCCGAGCTGCCGCCGCCGGCAAGGCGCATCGGCGCCTCCACCGTGCCGGCCAGCGTCACCGCGATGCCGCGATATCCGAGCCCGCCATCCAGCGCCAGCGCGCCGGAGAGCGAGGGCAGGCTGAGAACCAAATTGACATTGTCCGCCTCGTGGCGCGTGCCGTCGCGGCGGTCGGAATAGATCAGGCGGCCATTGGTGATTTCCAGCCGGTCGACGCCGATGCGTGCCAGCGCCATGCCGTCGGCAGCAACGCTTGCCGCCGTCGCCGCGCCGTCAGGCGTATCCGCCGGCACCCGCGCCTGGTCGGTCGCGCCGGCCGCGGGCTGGACGGGCGCCTCGCCGTTGCTGTCGGCGATCGCCTGCGTCGCCGCGCTCCAGCGGTCGGCCGGGAAGCCTGCTGCCGCCGTATCCGTGCTGTCGTTGGTTGCCACGGCCGCGCCTGTCGACAGGCCGGCGGTCCAGTTCGGCCGGCCGTTCTCGTCGATTTCCACGCTGACCACCGGCGCGTCGAGCCGCAGATGCGTCAGGCGGATGTCGCCGCCGAACAGCCCGCTCCAGGCAAGGCCGAAATCCACGGTCTCGGCGCGCAGGATCTCGCCCGCCTCGCCGGCCGAGACGCCGACATTTTCCGCGCTCATCCGGAATCCGGGCAGCAGCGACAGCCCGACCGGCCCGTCCAGGCGCAGCCGCCAGCCGGTCCGCTCCTCGATCTGACTGATCAGCTCGGCGCGGATCGCGTCCTTCGGCAGGAGCAGCGGCACCACGAAGGCAGCCGCCATGAGGAGGAAGAGCAGGCTGGCAAGGCCCGCGAGTGCGCGTTTCAAACCGTGTCTCCAGAAGGACGAATCAGCGCCAGTCTACGCCAAAGCTTGTCGACAGGATGGCGCGGGACGGGTCTTTGCGATACCCGGCCACATGTTCTTTCCGCACAGCAGCATAGACAAGCGCGCCCGGATTGCGGATGCTGCCGCGGTTGCGGACGGCACCGGAGGGGATATGTTTTCAGCGTTGAAGCGGTTCTTGCGCACCGCGGTCACGGGCGAGAGCGGCGAACTGACCTTCGCCGAGGACGACCACCGCCTCGCGGCGGCGGCCTTGCTCGTGCACATCATTTCCGTCGACGGCGTGGTCGACGACGTGGAACGGGCGGCGCTGACCGAGGTCCTGCGGGCCAATTACAAGCTGACGCCCGAGATGACCGAGGACCTGATCCGCGAGGCGACGCGCCGCGACAACGAGGCGGTCGACCTCTACGGCTTCACCTCGGTGCTCAAGCGCAGCCTGGAGCTGGAAGAGCGGCTCAAGGTCATCGAGATGATGTGGGAGCTCGTCTATGCGGACGGCACCGTCCACGAATTCGAGGACAACACGATCTGGCGCGTCGCCGAGCTGCTCGGCATTTCCTCGCGCGACCGGCTGGCCCTGCGCCGCAAGGTCGCCGGCGAGGCGTCGACCGGCCCCGCCGATCCCGCGGACGATGCCTGACCGCAGCAGCCTCTCGACGTCGTATCGCCTTGCAATATAATCTGGTGCCATGATCCTGGATCCAAAAGAGCTCGCCGACAGGCCCAAGGTTCTCATCGTCCTGCATCAGGAAACCTCGACGCCCGGCCGCGTCGGGCAGGAACTGGTGCGCCGGGGCTTTGCCCTCGACATCCGCCGGCCGCGCTTCGGCGAGTTGCTGCCCGAAACGCTGGAACACCATGCCGGCGTGGTCGTGTTCGGCGGGCCGATGAGCGCCAACGACACCGATGCCTTCATCGCCCGCGAGACCGACTGGCTCGACGTGCCGCTGCGCGAGGAAAAGCCGTTCCTCGGCATCTGCCTCGGCGCGCAGATGCTGGCGCGCAATCTCGGCGCGCGCGTCTACGGCCATGACGACGGCCTGGTCGAGATCGGCTATTACGACCTTGCGCCGACCGATGTCGGCCGCGAGCTGATGCCGAAATGGCCCGGCAAGGTCTATCAGTGGCACCGCGAGGGCTTCGACCTGCCGCGCGGCGCCGAGCTGCTGGCCACCGGCGAGACCTATCCCAACCAGGCGATCCGCGTCGGCCCCTGCGCCTACGGCATCCAGTTCCATCCCGAGCTGACCTACCAGATGATGGTCCGCTGGACGACGCGCGGCGCCCCGCGCATGGAGCTGCCCGGCGCCCGCGACCGGCGCGATCATTTCGCCGGACGCTTCGCCTTCGACCCGGCGGTGAAGGCCTGGCTCGACGCGTTCCTCGACCGCTGGATCGGCCGCGCCGACCTTGCCGCCTCCGCCGCTGCGGTGGCAGCCGAGTAGCGCGCAAGCCGTCCCCTTCTCGCGACCCTTTCGCGTTTCTCGCTGGAGCGCCTTCCGATGTGCGGAATTGCCGGCATCTATGCCCCTCTCGGCTCGCCCGCCCTCGAGCCGGCTGCGCTTGCCGCCATGGGCGAGGCGATCCGCCATCGCGGTCCCGACGCCGGCGACATCTGGCGCGACGTCGAGGCCGGCATCGGACTCGTCCATCGCCGCCTTGCGATCATCGACCTCAGCCCCGCCGGCGTGCAGCCGATGCACTCGCCCTGCGGGCGCTACGTCATCTCCTACAATGGCGAGATCTACAATTATCTCGAGTTGCGCCGTGAGCTGGAGGAGGCCGGCCTTGCGCCCGAATGGCGCGGCCACTCCGACACCGAGGTGCTGCTCGCCGGCATCCGCGCCTGGGGGATGGCCGAGACCCTGACGCGCACCGCCGGCATGTTCGCCATCGCCCTGTGGGACCGGGAGCGCCGGGTGCTGTCGCTCGCCCGCGACCGTTTCGGCGAAAAGCCGCTGCATGTCGGCCTGTTCGGCGGCGAGATCGCCTTCGCCTCCGAGATCAAGGCGCTGCGCACCCACCCCGCATGGACCGGCGAGATCGACCGCCAGGCGATCGCCCTGTGCCTGCGCCACGGCTACATCCCCGCCCCGCGCACCGCCTTCACACAGGCGGTGAAGATCGCACCGGGCACCATCGTCGAGATCGACGAGGGCGCGCTCACCCCCGAGACCTGGCGCGTCACCCCCTGGTGGGACACGCTGGAAGAGGCCCGCATCGCTCGCCGCAACCGCTTTGCGGGCAGCGACCAGGAGGCCGTCGACCAGCTCGACGAGTTGCTGCGCGGCTCCGTCGCCCGGCAGATGATCTCCGATGTGCCGCTCGGCGCCTTCCTGTCGGGCGGCATCGATTCCTCCACCATTGCCGCGATGATGCAGTCGCTGAGCGCCGTGCCGATCGAGACCTTCTCCCTCGGCTTCCACGACAAGGCGACCAACGAGGCGGAGTTCGCCCGCGCCGTCGCGGGTCACCTCGGCACCCGCCACAACGAGATCTTCCTCTCCGGCGAGGAGGCGCGCGATCTCGTCGACGAGATGCCGGACGTCTACGACGAGCCCTTCACCGACCAGTCGCAGCTGCCGACCTACATGGTCGCCCGCTTCGCCCGCACGCGCGTCACCGTCAGCCTGTCGGGCGATGCTGCCGACGAATTGTTTGCCGGCTACGGACGGTATCATTCCATCGACCGGCAATGGCAGGGCACCTTGTCCGCGCGCATCGGCCGCGCCGCCCGCCGCGCCTATGTCTCGGCCCAGCTTGCCGGCATCGTCGCCCCGGCCGAGCGGCTCGGCCTGTCGCGGATCGGGCGCAAGAGCCCGGCCGGCCTGCGCCTGCGGCTGGAGGAGAAGCTCGCCAGCCTCACCGCCCGCTCGGCGGTCGCCGCCTATGAGCGCAAGTTCACGCTGATGGACACCGCCCACCGGCTGGTGCCGGGCAGCGCGCGCGAGACCCATCCGCTTGCCGACACGGTGGCGAAGGAAACCGGCTGGAGCGTGCTGGAACAGGCGAGCCTGCTCGACCTCGTCCACTACCTGCCCGACGACATCCTGGTGAAGGTCGACCGCGCCGCCATGGCACATGCGCTGGAAACCCGCGTGCCCTTCCTCGATCCGGCCGTGGTGCGCTTTGCCCTCGCCCTGCCCGACCGGGTGCGGCTGATGGGCGGCCAGCGCAAGGGCGTGGTGAAGCAGGTGCTCGACCGCTACGTCCCCGCCTCCCTGTGGGACCGGCCCAAGCGCGGCTTCGGCATTCCCTGCGCCGACTGGCTCAAGGGCCCGCTGCGCCCGCTCGCCGAGGACATGTTCTCATCCGCGCAGATCGCCCGCCTCGGCCTGCTGGACGAGGAGCTTGTGCGCCTGTTTTGGGACGATTTCCTGGCCGGCGACCGCCGCCGCGCCAACATGGTCTGGGCGATGTTCGTGGTGCAGCTCACCCTCTCGCGCCACACGCGCTGAGAAAGCACGACAACACGCCGGCGGGAAACACGCACTCCGCTGTCGTCCCGAACGGCTCGTGTGGGGCCCGGCGCCGCCGCGAATGCCCCTCGCCTGCCCCCGCACCGCCCTTTCGGTTCGTCATCCCGGGCAAGCGAAGCGCGACCCGGGGCCCATTCATTCCCAGAGCGGCAGCGAGGGCACGCCCCCCTCAGCGTCAGTCGCCCTCGATAAAGTAGGCTGCAAAAGCCATCAGCCATACGATGCTGAACATCGACTTCAAGATGAACACGATCGGAAAATCTTCCGTTCCGTGCCGCACTCCACCAAATCGATAATAGTAGTGAATATAACTCCCTTTACCATAGCGCTTCTTCCATCTTCTATAGCCTGTGATTTCGAAGATGATTATCGGAAGAAACGCCACGATCACTTTTACTGCAAAGACGAAAGCATGGAGCATTCAAGAACCCTCGCCCACCCGGAATGGCGGACAACCGGGGCAGTCTGCCTCTCACCCACTGAGGGCACCAATGGTTCCCGGATCTCGGCCTTCGGCCTCGTCCGGGATGACACCCGAGAGGGAGCCGCCGTCTTACCCTCACCCTCAACCGTCACCCCGGGCAAGCGCAAGCGCGACCCGGGGCCCATTCGTTTCCAGAGCGGCAACTACGACACGCTGGCCGAGCCGCGCACTCCGGTGTCCCCCCGAGAAAGAGATGAGGGGGAGATGTCGGCGCAGCCGACAGAGGGGGGTGAGCAGCACCAGCGACAGAGCGCACCCCGACCGCCGGGGCTCTCCGGTCCCGGATCTTCGGCCTCCGGCCTCGTCCGGGAAGACGCGAGGAGAGGCATTCGCACTAGCCTCAGCGGCGCCCCCCTCAGGCGAGGCGGCCGAACAGCCGCAGCCGGCTGACGCCGCCGTCGGGATGGATGTTGAGGCGCACATGGGTGACCGGCCCGAGCGGCTTCACCGCCTCCTTGCCGATGTCGTGGATCGCGTCGGCGGAGAGTTTCGTACGGCCGACCAGTTCCTCCCAGAACATCGAGGAGGTGACGATGGCCCGGTCGAGATCGCCGGTCATGCCGGCAAGATCGGCCGCCTGCATCGAGCAGCTTTCCGGGAAATTGCCCTTGTAGAAGGCCGTGTCGACGCTGGCCCACTCGATGATACCGCGCGCGCCCAGCTCGACGATGATCCAGTCGTGCCCCGGCTCGCGGCGCCGGCGGGTCTCCCACCCATCGCCCATGTTGAGCCCGCGCCCCGGCGCCAGCATGCGGTGATAGGCGCCGTAATGCGCGTCGGAGAAGGCGACGATGCGCGCCCCGTTCAGCGCCGAGGCAAGGTCCAGCTCCGCCGATCCCGCCGCCTGCCGGTCGAGCTCCGGGCGGCCATAGACGCGAAGGCGCGCAACGCCGCCATCGGGATGGATGTGCAGCCGCACATGGGTCCACACGCCGGCATCGCCACAGGCGAAATAGTGATGGGCGCTCGGCCCCAGCGGCGACATCGGCAGCAGCTCGGTCCACTGGGTCGCAGCGTCCGGATCGCCGGCGCAGCTAGCTGCCTCGATGCGGCAGGCCGGCGGGTAGTTGCCGGTGAAATGCGAGGTGTCGACGTCGAAGCCGGTGATGCGGCCGCGCACGGCCAGGCGCACCACCGCGATGTCGTGGCCCGGCCCCCGGCGGCGGCGCGATTCCCAGCCGTCCATCCACTTGCCGTTGTCGTCGTAGCGGTCGGGATAGAACACCGCCGCATCGTCCGCGAGCATCCGCGAGACCTCGGCGAAGAAGTCGTCGGTGACCGACACCGCCGCGGCCCCAAGGCCGGCGGAGGCGAGGTTGATGTCCTTGCGGGCGAAGTCCGGACGGCTGTCCGGCTGATGAGACGTCATGACAGGGGTCCTTCAGGCTAAGGCGCGCAGGCGGCGCGCCGAAAAGGCAGACAAGGGCGCACAAACAGCGCGCCGGAAAGAGCGACCGGAAAACCCGGCTCAGCCGGCAACAAGGTCCTTCAGGCGCAAAAGGGCAATCCGCTCCACCTGGGCGCAGGCGGTCGAAAACTCGACCCGCCGGTCGTTGGCGATGCGGCCCTCGAAATTCTCCAGGATCTCGGCCTTGCTGCGGCCCTTCACCGCCAGGATGAAGGGAAAGCCGAAGCGGGAGGTATAGGTCTCGTTGAGAGCGGTGAAGCGGGCGCGCTCCGTGTCGGTCAGCGCGTCGAGCCCGGCGGAGGCCTGCTCGCCGGCGGACTCCGCCGTCAGGCGCCTGGCCGCCGCCAGCTTGCCGGCAAGATCGGGATGCGCCCGCAGGACGGCGAGCCGCTCGTCCTCGCTCGCCGCGCGGAACTCCGCAACCAGCCGGGCATGCAGCCCCTCGGCCGTGTCGGCGTCGGAGGCCAGCCCCTTCGCAAGCGCCCGCTCGGCGATCCAGGGCGAATGTTCGAAGACCCCGCCGAACCGGGCAAGAAAGGCAGCGCGGTCCAGGCGTGAGGGACGCTGGCCGGAAGACGGATCGGAATGCTCGCTTGCGGTCACGGATGGATCTCCGGATGGGTTCGTCTATTGGTAATGCAAAACAATGACCCTCTCTTTCAAATTTTTCTTGAAAGAGATGTCCGCCGCGACGGGGCTTGCGGACCTGCGCAAAACGCTCCCAGAAGCGCCCCGCACTTGTCCCCGTTTGCGCGAAGGTGATCGGGATTTGCGACGGATTTTGCGCAGCTTTCTCGAAATCTCGCAAAATCCGTCGCAAACTCGCGCAAATTCCGCCGATCTCCGCACGACTTTCAACCGGATTCCGGTTCTTTTCGGGGCGAACGGGGATAGATCCGGCCCGCTTTTACCCCCTACCCGGCAGAACAGCGGCCCGCGCAGCGAATTTGTGCCCGCACCGCTCCCCTCGCGCCGTGCCGCCAATCCCCCCTCAGTCCCCGGCAAGGGCGGCATCGACCGCCGCCTTGCAGCGCGCGGTCACGAAGTCGATGAACAGGCGGATCTTCGGGTCCTGGTAGCGCTTGTGCGGGTAAAGGCAGGCGAGTTGCACCGGCAGCGGCGGCGTCGCCCGGCAGACCTCGACCAGCCGCCCGGCCCGCAGGTGATGCGCCACCTCGAACAGCGGCTTGTTGACGATGCCGCAGCCGGAAAGCGCCCAGTCGGTCAGCACGTCGCCGTCGTCCGATTCGAACGGCCCCGACACCTCGTGGCGCACCGGCCCGTCCGGGCCCTTCAGCGTCCAGTTGAACTCGCTGGTTCCGGGAAAGCGCAGCAACAGGCAGTGATGGCGGCCGCGCACCAGCTCCTCGCCGCTCTCCGGCGTGCCGTGGGCGGCCAGATATTCGGGCGCCGCGCACAACACCCTGGCGCAGTCGACGACGGGGCGCATCTTCAGGGCCGAATCGGCCGGCTGGCCCAGCACGAAGGCGATATCCAGCCCCTCGCCCAGCACGTCGACCTTGCGGTCGGACAGGCGCAGCCGCACGTCGATATCCGGATATTCCGCCTTGAACGCCGGGATCAGCGGCGCCACCAGCCGCCGCCCGAGGCCGAGCGGCGCGGCCACGAAGATCGAACCGCGCGGATGGCGGGCGACATCGGCCACCGCCGCCTCCGCCTCCTCGATGGCGTCGAGGATCTTCACCGCGCCCTTGTAGAAGATCGACCCGTGCTCGGTTGGCGTCAGCTTGCGCGTCGTGCGGTTGAACAGGCGCACGCCCAGGTGCTTTTCCAGCTCGCCGATGCGGCTGGAGACCACCGCCGGCGAGACACGCTGGTCGCGCGCCGCCGCCGACATCGAACCGAGGTCGACAGCCCGCACGAAAACCCGGAGATTGTTCACGTAGGACATGGACGGCTCTTATCATTTTCAAGAAATTCTTGATAGTGATCGAAGCGCCTCGCGACTTTTTTGCAAATGACGGATCTGTCAATCTCGCGCGAAATCCGGCAGCGCGGCCCGCGGACGGTTGGCACGTTTCGTGATTGGACTTTGCGCCGGGCGGGCGCGGACCCGTCGGGTGTCCGCCGCACCTTGAGTGCCCCAAGGAGGGAGAGAGTGATGGAAGTGGCTATCGCCTGGGACTGGCTGGCCTTCGCCTTGCGCTGGCTGCATGTGGTGACGGCCATCGCCTGGATCGGCTCGTCCTTCTACTTCATCGCCCTCGATCTGGGCTTGCGCAAGGCGCCCGACCTGCCCGCTGGCGCCCATGGCGAGGAATGGCAGGTCCATGGCGGCGGCTTCTACCATATCCGCAAGTATCTGGTGGCACCCGCCACCCTTCCCGAGCACCTGACCTGGTTCAAGTGGGAGAGCTACGCCACCTGGCTTTCGGGCTTCGCGCTGATGTGCGTCGTCTACTATGCCGGCGCCGATCTCTACATGATCGACCCGTCCGTCATGGAGCTGTCGCGGCTCGGCGCCATTGCGCTGTCCATCGCCTCCATCGCCTTCGGCTGGATCGTCTACGACCTCCTGTGCCGCTCGCCGCTGGGGCGCAGCACCACCGGGCTGATGCTCCTGCTCTACGTGGTGCTGGTCGCCATGGCCTGGGGCTACACCCAGGTCTTCACGGGCCGCGCCGCCTTCCTGCATCTGGGCGCCTTCACCGCGACCATCATGTCGGCCAACGTCTTCATGATCATCATCCCCAACCAGAAGAAGGTGGTCGCCGCGCTTCTGGCCGGGAAGACGCCGGACCCGGCGCTCGGGGCCCAGGCCAAGCAGCGCTCGCTGCACAACAATTACCTCACTCTCCCCGTCGTCTTTTTGATGCTGTCCAATCATTATCCCCTGGCCTTCGCCACGCAGTACAATTGGGCGATCGCCTCGCTGGTTTTCCTGATGGGCGTCACGATCCGACACTTCTTCAACAGCACCCACGCCCGCAAGGATGCGCCGTGGTGGACCTGGTTCGTCACCGCCGCTCTCTTCCTCGCCGTCGTCTGGCTGTCGACCCTGCGTCCCGGCGACGAAGCCAGTGAAACCGCGCAGAGCTATCGCCGGCTGCCGCCGCAGATCGCCCGCTTCGTCAATGACGAGCATTTCGAGGCGGCCCGCGACACGGTGCTGACGCGCTGCTCGATGTGCCATGCGGCCGAGCCGCTGTGGGAGGGAATGGCGGCGGCACCCAAGGGCGTGCGGCTGGAAAGCGACGCGGAAATCGCCGAGCACGCCCGCGAGATCTACCTGCAGGCCGGCATTACCCACGCCATGCCGCCGGCCAACGTGACCTATATCGAGCCGGACGAGCGCGCCGTTCTCGCCGCCTGGTATCGCAGCGCCACCCGCTGACCGGCCGCCTGCCGGCTGTGCACTTGCCCGAAAGACGAGCAATCTGTCCCCGCCCGGTGGATTGCCGGCCCGTTTCGTATTAAGAAGATCCCATCATCAACAGGGATCCGCTCTGGCCGAAACGTCATCGACGTTCTTCGGCGCGCCGACGTATTTTTCATACGGAATATCGCGATGCGCGGGTCCCGAACCTGACGGGAGGGACGACAGCACGATGACGGTTCTGACAGAGGCCGAGGAAATCTCGGATATCGCCTTCGGCTACATGGGATCGAAGGCGCTGTTCGCCGCGCTCCACTTCGGGGTCTTCACCGAGCTGGACGAAGGCCCGGCCTCCGCCGACGATCTCGCCCCCAGGATCGGCCTGCCGCGGGAACGCTGCCGCACCCTGATGACCGCCCTCACCTCGCTCGGACTGACCGAGATCCGGGACGGGCGCTACGCCAATTCCCCCGCCGCCGAGCGGTTCCTGGTCAAGGGCGCCCGCTACGACTTCGGCGACTACCTGCGCCTTCAGGTCGGCCAGCAGATGTACCCGTTGATGGACCAGATCGAGCCCGCACTGGCCGGCGAACTGCCGGAGGAGGCAACCGCCTCCTATGACGACTGGTTCTCCGACCCGGAGGAAGCCCGCCTTTATTCCGAGAGCCAGCATGCCGGCTCGCTCGGCCCGGCGCGCGGCCTTGCCAAGCGGGTCGACCTTTCGGCGGCGCGCAGCCTGCTCGATATCGGCGGAGGCACCGGCGCCTTTGCCATCACCTTGTGCAAGGCCTTCCCGCAATTGTCCGCAACGCTCGTCGAGTTTCCCAATGTCGCGGATATCGGCGAAGGCTTCGTCGCCCGCGCGGGCCTTTCAGAGCGCATCACCTATCGGCGCGGAAACGCACTGGACGCCGACTGGCCGACGGGACAGGACGCGGTGCTGATGTCCTATCTCCTGTCCGGCGTGCCGGATCATGCTCATGAGGATCTGTTCGCCCGTGCCTTCGCGCATCTGGCGCCGGGCGGCCAGCTGATGATCCACGACTTCGTCGTCGATGCCGACCGCAAGGGCCCGCGCAACACCGCCCTGTGGCAGTTGCAGCACACCGCCTTCACGCCCGAAGCCCGCTCGATCGCCGACGACTGGCTGGCCAAGCGCCTTGCCGCCGCCGGCTTCACCGATGTCTCGGTCGAGCCGCTCATCCCCGGCATGACCAAGCTGGCACTGGGGCGGCGCCCCTGACCTGACCCGCTCAGCTCCGACGCCACCCCAAGGGCGATGCAAGCCTGCAACAGGGTGGCGCAAGCCGGTCACATTGCCGCGAAATCGCTTCGCGGTAACGGATCCGTCAGTTAAACCGGAGTATAGAAGACTAGATACAGACCGATTTCCGGAGCCGGCTGGACCGTCATGCGCAAGAACACCTTCCTTTCCGCCCTCACCGCCGCCGCCCTTGTGGCCGGTGCGAGCCTCGCTGCTCCGGCAGCCCTTGCCCAGGACGGCATGGCAGCGCCGCAGGACATGCCCCTGCCCTCCCGGCAGTACGTCATCGACCTCGGCGTCGGCGCGCTGGTCTCGCCGAAATACGAAGGCGCGGACAAGATGATGGTCTCGCCGCTGCCGATCATCTCGGTCGGCCGGTTCTACGTGCCGGGCCTCGGCCAGGTCAGCGACGGCGAGAAGACCACCCGCGGCGTCTTCTTCTTCCCCTCGTTCAACTTCGTGGGCGAGCGCAAGGCCTCCGACAGCGCCAAGCTGACCGGTACCAACAAGGTCGACTGGGCGCTGGAACTCGGCCTCGGCGCCGGCTTCCGCTACGACTGGTTCAGCGCCTTCGTCGAGCTGCGCCAGGGCATCAACGGCCACACGGGTCAGGTCGGCCAGATCGGTGCCGACATCATCCTGAACCCGATGGAACGGCTGGAAATCGCCTTCGGCCCGCGTGCCGACTTCGCCAGCGGCGACTACATGAGCACCTATTTCGGCGTCACCCCTGCCGAGGCGGCCGCCTCGCTGGGCAACCTGACCGCCTACAAGGCCAGCGGCGGCTTCAAGTCGATCGGCCTGTCGGGCCGCGCCAGCTATGCGGTCACGGACCAGACAGCACTGCACCTGCAGGCCGGCTGGGACCACTATGTGGGCGACGCCCGCAACAGCCCGATCGTCCGCCGTGGCAACCAGAACAATTTCACCATCGGCACCGGCGTCACCTACCGCTTCTCCTTCGATCTGTTCTGATCGCCGCCCCGGTCGCAAGGACAGGCCGGCGGCATCGACATGACAGGCGAGCAGCGCATTCCCGTGCGGATCGACGACGAGGACGACCTCGCCGCCGGTCTCGGCCAACTTCTGGCCATTGCGCCCGATCTCGGCCGCCTTGCCGCGGCCGGCGATCCCCTGCCGCTGCGCCGCCATCCCGCGACCTTTGCCGAGCTTGCCCGCATCGTCACCGCACAGCAGGTGTCGCTGGCGAGCGCCGCCGCGATCTACGGTCGGCTTGAAGCGCTGATTTCCCCCTTCGACGCGGCGACCGTCCTGCGCCTGAGCGATGACCAGCTCGGCCAGGCAGGTCTGTCGCGCGCCAAGATCGCCGCTTTCCGGGCGGTGGCGCAGGCCGTCGACGATGGCCTCGACCTTGCGGACCTGACGCGCCTGCCGGCGGAGGACGCCCGCACCCGCCTCGTCTCCCTGCGCGGCATCGGCCCATGGACGGCGGATGTCTTTCTGCTGTTCTGCGCCGGGCACCCGGATGTGTTTCCCGCCGGCGATGTCGCCCTGCAGGAAGCCCTGCGCGACGCCCTTGCGCTGGATGTGCGGCCGAACCCGCGCGAGGCGGAACGGCTGGCCCGGCGCTGGTCGCCCTGGCGCGGTGTCGCGGCGCGGCTTCTATGGGCGCATTATCGCCGCCTCACCGGGCGCGGGACCGGCCTCCCGGTCTGATCAAACCGAACCGGGCTTGCCCGCCCTGCCGTCGTCGGCGGCCTCTGTCTTGCCGAGCGCGGCGCGCGCCGCCTCCCTGTGCTCCTCGCGCATATGGCTGCCGATCAGGGCCAGCACGCCGAGCAGGATACTGGCATCGTCCGTGAAACCGATGCCGAGGATGGCGTCGGGAATGATGTCGAAGGGCATGACGAAATAGGCAAGGCCGGCGAAGATCGTGCCGCGCACGCGCACGGGCGTGGCCGGATCGACGGCGCAAATATAGGCGGCGATCACATCCTCCATGAAGGGGATCTGCCGCGCCGCCTTGCGCGCCACCTTGAAGAGGCGCGCGCCGACCCGCTCCTCGCGGCCCTTCTCGGGGCCGAGGATTTCCGGATCGATGCCGAGATCGTCGTAACTTGCCGCCATGCCTGCCGTCTCCTTGCCGGACCTTGCGAAGGTCCCGCGGACAGCCCCCGGGCGGGCCGAAATGACCCGCTTTCTACCCCATATCTGGGCCGAAACGGCCCGCGCCCGCCCCTTATGTGGGGCGGGCGCGGTGGATTTTCAAAGAGGCGGGCGAAGGGGCCTGGGGCAGGCGCCCTTTGCAAACCGTCAGTGACGGAAGTGACGCATGCCGGTGAAGACCATGGCGAGCCCGGCCTCGTCGGCCGCCGCGATCACTTCCGCATCGCGCATCGAGCCGCCCGGCTGGATCACCGCCGTGGCGCCGGCGGCAGCCGCCGCCAGAAGGCCGTCTGCGAAGGGGAAGAAGGCATCGGACGCCACGACCGAGCCGATGGTGTTCGGCCGGGCGGCACCTGCCGCCTCCGCCGCGTCCTCGGCCTTGCGCGCGGCGATGCGGGCGCTGTCGATGCGGCTCATCTGGCCCGCGCCGATGCCGGCGGTCGCGCCCTCGCGCACATAGACGATGGCGTTCGACTTGACGTGCTTGGCGACGCGGAAGGCGAACTTGAGGTCGGCCATTTCCTGCTCGGTCGGGGCGCGCTTCGTCACCACCTTGAGGTCGAGATCCTCGACCGTGCCGGTGTCGCGGTCCTGCACCAGCAGGCCGCCGGCAACCGACTTGACGATACGTGCGCCGGCGCGCGGATCGGCGAGCCCGCCGGTGATCAGCAGGCGCAGATTCTTCTTCGCCGCCACGATCGCCAGCGCCTCGTCGCTGGCCTCCGGCGCGATGATCACCTCGGTGAAGATCTTGACGATCTCCTCGGCCGCGGCCGCGTCCAGCTTGCTGTTGAGCGCGACGATACCGCCGAAGGCCGAAACCGGATCGCAGGCCAGGGCCTTCAGATAGGCGTCCTTGAGGCTCGCGCCCGTCGCCACGCCGCAGGGGTTGGCGTGCTTGATGATGGCGACCGCCGGCGACACGCCCGGATCGAACTCGCTGACCAGCTCGAACGCGGCATCGGTGTCGTTGATGTTGTTGTAGGACAGCTCCTTGCCCTGCACCTGGCGGGCGGTGGCAACGCCGAAGCGGCGCTCCGGCGTCAGGTAGAACGCCGCCTTCTGATGCGGGTTCTCGCCGTAGCGCATGACCGACGCGAGACGTCCGCCGAAGGCCACATGGGCCGGCGCGTCCTCGCCGATGGCGGCGGCGAACCAGTTGGAAACCGCCGCGTCATAGGCCGCGGTGCGGGCGAAGGCCTTCTGCGCCAGACGCTTGCGCAGCGCCAGCGGCACTTGCCCCTCGTGCTCGCCGAGCGCCTCGATCACCTCGGAATAGTCGGCCGGATCGCTGACCATCGTCACATAGGCGTGGTTCTTGGCCGCGGCGCGGGTCATTGCCGGGCCGCCGATGTCGATGTTCTCGATGGCGAGCGCGAAGTCGGCGCCGGAAGCGACCGTTTCCTCGAAGGGATAGAGATTGACGCAGACGAGGTCGATGCCGGTGATGCCGTGCTCCTTCATCGCCGCGGCGTGTTCGGCATCGTCGCGGATGGCGAGCAACCCGCCATGCACGGCCGGATGCAGCGTCTTGACGCGCCCGTCCATGATCTCGGGAAAGCCGGTGACCTCCGAAATGTCGAGCACCTTCAGCCCGGCGTCAGCCAGCGTCTTGCGCGTACCGCCGGTCGAGACCAGCTCGACGCCGAGCCCTGCAAGCGCGGTCGCGAACTCGATGAGGCCTGTCTTGTCGGAGACGGAGAGCAGGGCGCGCCTGACGGGAACGAGATCGGGAACGGGAATGCGTTTCGACACCACGGCCATTGCGGAGGGTCCTTCGGGTTTTCGGCGGGACAGTGATCTGCGTGCGCCTAGCACGAAGCGCGGAAAACCGGAAGCCGACGACGAAGAATTGGGTAAAAAATGCGCAGGGCGCGGCAGAACACCGCCCTAAAGGTCGAGTTCGCCGCTGCTCGCGTCGGAAACGCGCCGCCGCGTCGCCCGCCCGGCGGCGGTACGACAGAACTGCCAGGCCGCCTCGCGGCGATGGACGAGCCGGCCGTACAGCACGATCTGCTCGCAGCGCCGGTGGCCGGACCTGTCGGAAAGATAGATCGATTCCTCGATGGCCATCTCGCAGCCTGGCGCCGTGAACTCCCACGCCTCGCCGTCCGGCGCCACCAGCAGGATGCCGGTGCCCGAGCGGATCGAGCTGGCCTTGATCGCCGGATGCAGGTGGAAGCGGATGGCGAACTCGTGGTCGCGTCCGGTGCGCGCGGTCGGGTGGAACCGGTCGATGCCGTCCAGCACGCTGCCGTCCTGCGACAGGGTGATGTCGCGCTCGTGGATCAGCCGCAGACTGTCCTGATAGCCGTTGTGGCTGGCGACGATGCGGGTGCCGGAAGGCCCCTCCTCACGCTCCACCGGCACGCTGGTCGGCCCGGTGAGGATCGGCGCGCCGAGCCAGCCGCCGAAACGCGCTTCCGACAGGAAGCGGGCGGAGGACGTGTCGTCGATCGTCGCGGTGGAATGGGCGGCCGTTGCCCGCGAGACCGAGCGCCAGGCGCCGCGCTCGCTGTTGGACACCCCGCAATTGACGACGATGCGGTTGCGCCGCGACGACATCTCGAAGGACAGGCACCCGGCATGGGCGGTCAGGCTCAGCGCCGGCTCCGGCGGCACCCCCGTATCCATCAGCAGCAGGGTGTCGCCGCAGCTGACCCGTTGATAGCCCGAATGCGGGGCATTGCCCGGCGGGCCCCCGCGCGCATCGTCATAGGCAAGGATCGTCGCCACCAGATCCGCCGGCGTCGCCCCCATTCCGTTGAAATGCGCGAACGTGCCGTCGCCGTGGCGGAAGAAGCGGATCATCGGCATCATCCGGTCGATCGCCTGCATCACCGTCGGCGAAGCGGGCATGCCCTGCACGGTCAGCGCCTGGCGCACCGGCAACAGGTCGACGAGGATATCCAGCAAGGCAGCCGGATTGCGCGAGATGTGGCCGCCATCGGCGAGGATCTGGCGGGCGAGTTCCTGGTCCAGCCGGCGCAGGCTCTGGCGCACGAAGCGGCCCTGGCCCGACATGGAGACGGTGGCCGCGGCAACGGCGATGGCTGCCTGCAGGCGCGGCACCCCGTCCGGCGTCTCGTTCATGGTCCGGCGCAGGTAGCGAACCTGCCGGGCGAGCGAGCGCAGGAAGCGGCGATAGAACTCGCGGTCGCAGCCCTCCAGGATCAGCGGCGACTGCGACAGCCAGGCCAGCACTCGGCGCGCCACCACCTGTTGCTCCCAGGCCGTGTCCTGCCAGTAGCCGCAACTCCTTATCCAGTCGTCGACGAGCGCCCGGGCGTTCTGCCGCGCCACCACGGTCTCCGCCGCCTTGAGGTGGCGCAGCCAGCCGAAGCCGTGCAGGGCGCGGGCCCAGTCGGCGGAGGGGGCGGGAACCTCGAAGGGGGACTGGCCGGATGTCTCGACCAGCTGGCCGGCGAACAGGAAGCGCCCGGCATAGATATCGGCGGCATTGGTGCCGTCGGCGGTGCGCAGATCCTGCGGGGCGATGATCAGGCGGGCGGGCGTGCTGGAGAACAGCCGCCAGCGGAACAGCGGCCCGCCATGCATCCATCTGAGCAGGGACTGCCAGGCGGCCTGCGCGAGGAGACGCCACACCCGTGCCCGTTCGGTCACCGACATTAGCGTCACCTGTGCCACCTTCCCTCCAGCCGCGCCGCCGTCGTGCCGAGCCCTTTCGCGAATCCGCTTCGCCTGCACATTTCAGTTTCCGGCAACAGGGTTAGCGATCCGTTACCGATTTCAGCACGATTCGAGGGATTCACAGCGGATGCAAGGTGTCTTGAGGGGGAGGATCAGAGACGGACGAGGCGGGCGGCGAAGAAGCCGTCCATGCCGCCGTTCTGGCTGGGTTCGCGCGGCAACGACACCGGCAGGGTCCGCAGATCGCCCTCGCCCGTCACCAGACCCGCAAAGCCCGTCTCCGCTTCCGTGATCGGCAGGCGCGCGAACTGGGGATTGGCGGCGAGGAACCGCGCGACGACAAGCTCTCCTTCCGCCGGCTCCAGCGAGCAGGTGCAATAGACGAGACGCCCACCGGGCTTGAGCCATCCGCTCACCCGCTCCAGCAGCAGCGCCTGCGTGGCGGCGAGGCTCGCCACATCCTCGGCCCGCCGGTTCCAGGCGACCTCCGGATGGCGGCGGATCGTGCCGGTCGCCGAGCACGGCGCATCCAGCAGGATGGCGTCGAACGGTGCGGCGGGCTCGTAGTCGGCAAGATCGGCGGCCACCACCTCGGCGCTCAGGCTCAGCCTTGCAAGGTTCTGCGAGAGCCGCTCCAGGCGGCGGGCGGAAATGTCGATGGCGGTGACGTGACCGCCGGCCGCGGCCAGCTGCGCGGTCTTGCCGCCGGGCGCCGCGCACAGGTCCGCAACCTGCAAGCCGGCGACATCGCCGAGCAGCCGCGCCGGGATCGCGGCGGCCGCGTCCTGGACCCACCAGGCGCCGGCGTCATATCCCTCCAGCGCCTCGATGCGCCCGCCCGGACGGGCGAGCCGCACCGTATTGCCGCCAATGGCCGTGCCGCCGAGCCGTTCGGCCCAGCCTTGCGGGTCATCCTTGACGGTGAGATCGAGATTGGGCTCCAGCAGGTGCATGCCGGCAAGGGCGAGCGCCGTGTCCTCGCCATAGGCCTTCTGCCAGCCGGCGAACAGCCAAACCGGCGTGTTGCGCCAGGGCTGCGCGGTGGCAGCGAGCAGGTCCTCGCGCTCGGCCACCATTCGCCGCAGCACCGCGTTGACCAGCCCCTTGTAGCGCCGCGAGCGGTTGTCGGCATCCGCCAGCGCCACGGCGATGGCCACCGCAGCCCGGTCCGGCACTTCCATGAACAGCACCTGCGCGGCCGCGACATGCAGGATGTCGAGAACGAAGCCGGTCTTTTCCGGCACCGGGCGCTCGAGCAGCCTGTCCACAATGGCGGAGATCTGTCCGCGCCGGCGCAGCGCCGTGCCGAGCATCGCCCGCACCAGGGCCCGGTCGCGGGCGATCAGCGCGGAAAAACCGGGATGGCCGCCGCTCTCCTTGAGCTCGTCGTCGAGCGGCCGGCGACCGGTCACGACCCGCCCGAGGATTTCCACCGCGACGCGGCGGGCTGCCAGGCCCACCGTCGAATGGTCCGGCTGGTAGCGGGTGCGCACAGGGCTCCCGCCCTGGCCCT
Source organism: Stappia sp. 28M-7 (assembly GCF_014252955.1). Taxonomy (NCBI): domain Bacteria; kingdom Pseudomonadati; phylum Pseudomonadota; class Alphaproteobacteria; order Hyphomicrobiales; family Stappiaceae; genus Stappia; species Stappia quadratibracata. Next base: position 4,422,527 of record NZ_JACMIA010000001.1, read on the forward strand.
TGCGGGGTCGGGAGCTCTGCTTGCGGTTGTCGGTCTTGTCGCTCACCGGCTCGGATCGCCTCACGGGGCGGGCAGCGCGCGAAGCGCACGGCACCGCCGCATCAAAAGAAGGAGAGGCGGTATGCCCGCAAACGGCAGGCGATCACAACCCCTAAAGCACATGGGCCGGGCGCATCGCGGACCGAATGCGGCCCGCCGGGCGGTCGGCCGGCGGCATCAGCCCCAGGGACCGCGACGGCCCGAGCTTCCCCCGTTGCCACCCTCGTCGCGGCGGCGCGAGCGCCCCCACGGACCCGGAGGATCGCTGCGCGAGGGACCCTCGCCGGCCGGGCCACGCCCCTGCGGAGCGCTGGATGCGTAGCCGGCCCCGCTGCTGCGGGAATAGCCGCCGCCCCCGCCGCCCATCGCCCCGGCCAGCTCCTGCAGCGCGCGGATGCGGTTCTCGGTGTTGGGGTGGGTGGAGAACAGATTGTCCATCCGCTCGCCCGACAGCGGGTTGATGATGAACATGTGCGCGGTCGCCGGGTTGCGCTCCGCGTCCGGATTGTGGACCCGCGCCGCGCCGCCGGCGATCTTTCCCAGCGCCGAGGCGAGCCAGATCGGGTTGCCGCAGATTTCCGCGCCCATGCGGTCGGCGGCATATTCGCGGGTGCGGCTGATCGCCATCTGCACCAGCATCGCCGCGAGCGGGGCGACGATCATCGCGATCAGCACGCCGATGAAGCCGAGCGGATTGTTGTTCTCCCGGTTGCCGCCGAAGAAGAAGGCGAAATTGGCCAGCATCGAGATCGCACCGGCAATCGTCGCCGTCATCGTCATGATCAGCGTGTCGCGGTTCTTCACATGGGCGAGCTCGTGCGCCATCACGCCGGCGACTTCTTCGGCCGACAGGCTTTCCAGCAGGCCGGTGGTGGCGGCAACCGCCGCATTCTGCGGATTGCGGCCCGTGGCGAAGGCGTTGGGTTGCGGATTGTTGATGAGGTAGACCTTCGGCATCGGCAGGTCGGCCCGCGCGGCCAGCTGCCGCACCATGTGGAACAGCTCCGGCGCCTGGCTCTCGTTGGCCTCCACCGCATGGTGCATGCGCAGCACCATCTTGTCGGAGTTCCAGTAGCTGAACAGGTTCATCGCCGCGGCGATGAGGAGCGCGATCATCATGCCGCCCTCGCCGCCGATCAGGAAGCCGACGCCCATGAACAGCGCCGTCATCGCGGCGAGGAGAAGTGCGGTGCGGAAGTAGTTCATCTCACCTGCCTGTGTCGTGGGGCCACTATGGCGACAGCTGCATCTTTGACCCTATATGTTGGCGGCAGCGCGATTTTCTGCAAGAGAGCAACGCGAGCCCACCGAAGGAAGACGGCCGAAAAGGCCGGCCCGGACCGGAGCACGACGACAATGACCGAGACCGAAGACACCGCCATGACCGCGCCCGACAACGCCGCAACCGAAGACGCAGCCCCGCAGCGCCGTTTCGAGGACCTGCCGCCGGCCGCCCAGCGGGCGCTTCTGGAAGCAGAGGCCCGCCGCCGCGAGATCGACGCCAAGGGCGAGGCCATGCCGCGCGAGATCGACGGCCGCGGCGGGCTGGAGCCGACCCGCTATGAAGACTGGGAAATCAAGGGACTGACCTGCGACTTCTGACGCCCGCCGGCGCCCGGACCCGTGCTACCCGCTCGCAAGGCGTGCGATCGCGGCTTGGTTAATGAGGGATTTACCATCGGCGAATAGGCTTGGCGTCGCAGCCGGTCTTCCGTTCGCCGCGCCCTCCCGGGCTGCGGCACGGTCGGCCTGACGTCAACAGGCCGGGAGGTCCGCCGCAGGGCTGGCGGGATCCCGGTGAATGGTTCGAGCCGAATGTCTTCTGACGCCGCCCCCAAGGCCGCAAGGTCCGCTTCCCTGCCCTCCTCGAACCCGTTCGAGCGGCTGGCCGCGCTGATTGCCGATCTCGCACCGGGCATGGACCCGGTCGTGATGACCATCGGCGAGCCGCGCCATGCCGTGCCCGGCTTCGTCGCAGATGTCCTGGCCGGATCCATCGGCGACTTCAGCCGCTACCCCAACATTCGCGGCACCGATGCCTTCCGCGAATCGGTGGGACGCTGGCTCGACACCCGCTACTGCCTCGGCGGCACGCTGGACGTTGCCCGCGGCATCCTGCCGCTGAACGGCTCGCGCGAAGGCCTGACCTTCGCCGCACTCGGTGCCCGCGATTATCTCGCGAAAACCGGCGCCCGGCCGGCGGTGCTGATGCCCAATCCGTTCTACCAGACCTATGCCGCCGCGGCCCATGTCGCCGGCGCCGAACTGGTCGCGCTCGATGCGCGCGCCGAAACGGGCTTCCTGCCCGATCTCGATGCGCTGTCGCCCGAGCTGCTCGACCGCACCGTCGCCTTCTACTACGCCTCGCCGGCCAACCCGCAGGGCGTTGCCGCGGACCTCGCCACCTGGCAGCGGGTGATAACGCTGGCCCGCCGCCACCGCTTCCTGGTGGTTGCCGACGAGTGCTATTCGGAAATCTACCGCGACGCGCCGCCCGCCGGCGTGCTGGAGGCCGCCCATGCCATGGGCGAGGGCTTCGCCAACGTCGTCAGCATCAACTCGCTGTCGAAGCGCTCGAACCTTGCCGGCCTGCGCGTCGGCCTTGCCGCCGGCGATCCGGACTTCCTGGAAGCCTGGGCCCGCTTCCGGGGCCTTGCCGCGCCGCAGGTCTCCATGCCGCTGCAGGCGGTGGCCGCCGCCGCCTTCGCGGACGAAGCGCATGTCGCCGAGAACCGGCGGCTCTACAACGCGAAATACGACGTGGCGCAGCGCCTGCTGGCGCCGCTGTTCGGCCCGGTCGTTCCGCAGGCCGGCTTCTTCCTGTGGCTCGACGTCGCCCGCTGGGGCGGCGGCATCGAGGTCACCAGGCGGCTTTGGGCCGAGGCCGGCGTCAAGGTGCTGCCGGGCGCCTATCTGGCGATGGACGGGGCTTCGGGCAATCCGGGCGCGGACTATATCCGCATTGCCCTCGTCGACGACGAGACGACCATCGAGCGGGCGCTGTCCCGCGTGGTCGCGGTACTGGGGGACTAGAGGATGCGTCGCGCCACTCCCGTGAGAAGCGGCCGGGCCGCAGCGCTCGGCCTCGAAGACACCGAGGCGCCGTTCAAGCGCTTCGTCAAACGCAACGTCATCGGCGCGGCCGGACTGGCGCTGATCGCCCTGTGCGCCGCGCTCGCAGCCGCGCTCGCCACCTGGTCGACGGGCGACCCGAGCCTCAGCCATGCCACCTCCGCGCCGGTGCGCAACGCGCTCGGACAGCCCGGCGCGATCATCGCCGACATGTTCATGCAGGCGATCGGCCTCGCCTCGGCCGTGTTCCTCATCCCCGTGGTCCTGTGGGGCTGGCGGCTGGTCGCGGCCCGCGCCACCCGCATCGCCACTCGCCGCATCGTCTTCTGGGGCCTCGGCACCCTGCTCGCCGCCGGCGCGCTGGCCGCCCTTCCCGTTCCTTCCGGCTGGCCGCTGCCCACGGGCCTCGGCGGCTTCCTCGGCGATTTCGTCCACCGCCTTCCGGCCCTGCTGACCGGCGAGCTGACCGACGGCATGGCGATGATCGTCGGCATGCTCGGCCTCGGCGTTCCGGCCGCGATCTGCATGCTGCGCGCCGCCGGCTGGCTCGGCCGCGATCCCGAGCCTGTGCTCGCGCCCCTGCCCGAACCCTCGCACCACGCCCGCTCGGTCGGCGCCGTTCCGAACCTCGACGAGGACGATGAGGATGACGACGCTGGCGAGGGCCGCTTCGGCGCGCTGATGGGTGCCGTCACCCATTGGGGCCTGGTGGCCCGCGCCAATGCCCGCCGCATGCTCGGTCGCCGCGGCGCCTCGCGCCGCGCGTCCGACCCGTATGACGATGCCTTCATCGACGAGGACGGCGAGGACTGGGACGAGGGACGCGGCGCCCGTGCACAAGGTCCCGCGGAAGACGAGGACGAGGATCCGGTCGGCCGCCGCGGCGGGTTCTCTGCCCTGCGCCGCCGCCTCGCCAGCAAGCTTCTGCCCAGGGAAGACGACGGCCTCGACGCGTTCTACGACACCTCCGCTCCGGCAGAGCCCGCCTTTGCCGATGACTACGGCGACGACTATGCGGACGATGCGCGCGACCTCGACGAGGACTATGCCGAGGCCTCCGGCGCCACCATCGACGACCTGCCGGACCTCGACGAAGACGGCCCGCTCGACGAGCTGTCGACGCCGCTGCCGCGCGCCATCGCCGGCCCGGTCAGCCGTGGCCCGGCCGCCCAGATCCCGAGCCGCGTCGTGCCGCCGGCCGGCCGGCCCAAGCCCGGCCGCCGCGCCACCGAAGAGGCGCAGCCCTCGTTCCTGCGCAACCCGTCCGTCTACGAGCTGCCGCCGCTGCACCTCCTGTCCGAACCGAAGGCCGCCGGCAAACAGACGGCCGTCAACACCGACGCGCTGGAGCAGAACGCCCGCATCCTGGAAGGCGTGCTGGAGGATTTCGGGGTACGCGGCGAGATCATCGAGGTTCGCCCCGGCCCGGTCGTCACCCTGTATGAGCTGGAGCCGGCGCCCGGCATCAAGTCGAGCCGCGTCATCGGTCTTGCCGACGACATCGCCCGCTCGATGAGCGCCATCTCTGCCCGTGTCGCGGTGATCCCGGGCAAGAACGCCATCGGCATCGAACTGCCCAACCAGCGCCGCGAGATGGTGTTCCTGCGCGAGCTGCTGGCCGCCAGCGACTACGAGAAGACCAAGGCCAAGCTGGCGCTGACGCTGGGCAAGACCATCGGCGGCGAGCCGGTGATCGCCGATCTTGCCCGCATGCCGCACCTGCTGGTTGCCGGCACCACCGGCTCGGGCAAGTCGGTCGCCATCAACACCATGATCCTGTCGCTGCTCTACCGGCTGGAGCCGGAGCAGTGCAAGCTGATCATGATCGACCCCAAGATGCTGGAACTGTCGATCTACGACGGCATCCCGCATCTTCTGACGCCGGTCGTCACCGACCCGAAAAAGGCCGTCGTCGCGCTCAAGTGGACCGTCCGCGAGATGGAAGAGCGCTACAAGAAGATGTCGAAGATGGGCGTGCGCAACATCGACGGCTACAACACCCGCGTCGCCCAGGCGATGGAGAAGGGCGAGGTCTTCACCCGCACGGTGCAGACCGGATTCGACCGCAACACCGGCGAGCCGATCTTCGAGAACGAGGAACTGCCGCTGGAGACGATGCCCTACATCGTCGTCATCGTCGACGAGATGGCCGACCTGATGATGGTCGCCGGCAAGGACATCGAGGGCGCGATCCAGCGCCTGGCGCAGATGGCCCGTGCCGCCGGCATCCACCTGATCATGGCGACGCAGCGCCCGTCCGTGGACGTCATCACCGGCACGATCAAGGCCAACTTCCCGACCCGCATCTCCTTCCAGGTGACGTCGAAGATCGACAGCCGCACCATTCTCGGCGAACAGGGCGCGGAACAGCTGCTCGGCCAGGGCGACATGCTCTACATGGCCGGCGGCGGCCGCATCCAGCGCGTCCACGGTCCCTTCGTCTCGGACGAGGAGGTGGAGGACATCGTCAGCCACCTGAAGCGCCAGGGCACGCCGCAATATCTCGAGGCGGTGACCGAGGAGGACGAGGGCGGAGACAGCCCCTATGACGCGCTGGCCGGCGGTGGCGGCAGCGGCGACGACGAGGGCAACGACCTCTACGACAAGGCGGTAGCCGTGGTCCTGCGCGACAAGAAGGCCTCGACCTCCTATATCCAGAGGCGTCTGTCGATCGGTTACAACCGGGCCGCCTCGATCATCGAGCGGATGGAGCGCGAGGGGCTGGTGGGCGCAGCCAACCATGCCGGCAAGCGCGAGATCCTGGTGCAGAACGGGGTCGAGGACGACTATTGACGGCGCGAAACGCGCAGACCGTGGCCCGTCGCAACTTTGCCACAGCTGCCTGCTAGCGCATCCTGACAATTGACGAGATGCGGCGCGCCCTTCCGCGAGCCGCCCGCCAGACCGAGCCGACGGAGCCGTATCGATGACCAGCATCGCCCGCCGCACCCTGCTTGCCCTTGCCGCCGCTGCCGCGGTCGGCCTTGCCAGCCTTGCGCCGGCCGGCGCCGCCGCACTGAGCTCGGAGCAGAAGACCAAGCTTGCCGAGGTGAATTCCTACTTCAACTCGGTGAAGACCATGCATGGCGACTTCATCCAGTTCGGCCCCAATGGCGAGCGGGCGGAAGGCAAGTTCTATCTCGCCCGCCCGGGCAAGATCCGCTTCTACTACAACCCGCCCTCCAAGGTGGACATCGTCGCCGACGGCAAGTCGGTCTCGGTCAAGGACCGGAAGCTTGCGACCCAGGACATCTGGCCGCTCAAGGAGACGCCGCTGCGCTTCCTGCTGGCGGAAAGGATCAACCTGGAGGCGGATGCGGAAGTCGCCAGCGTCTCGGTCGAGCCGGATCTCGTCACCGTGGTGCTCGCCGACAATTCCACCTTCGGCACCGGCAAGCTGACGCTGATCTTCGACGCCGCGACCACCGAGCTGAAGCAGTGGACGGTCACGGATGCGCAGGGCTACGACACGTCGGTGGCGATCTACAACACCTCGGTGAACGGGCCCACCAACCCGAAGCTCTTCACCATCGACTACAACGCCAACCTGATGCAGCGCCGCGGCAACTGACGCCAGGCGCTTGGCCCTTCCCCTTGGGCGCATCCCGCGTGAGCAAAGCCGAGGCGAGCGTGCGACGGCCGGTCTTCGTCGAGATTCTCGAGCGGCTCGCCGCTCAGCGCGGCGCGCGCATCGAGACCGAGCCGCTCTACGGCTATGCCGGGGCGGTGGTCGACGCGCGCGGCCGGCGGCACTTCTTCAAGGGCACCCATTTCGACATCAACCGGGCGGGCGCGGCAGCGCTTGCCCGCGACAAGGACTATGCCGGCCGCTTCCTGGCCGGCGCGGGGCTCGCGACGCCCCGCGGCGTGCTGCTGCACGGGGCGCGCCGCACCGCCCAGCTCTCCCTCAAGAACCCCGCCGTCGCCGCCCGCCTGCCGGACCGTACCACGGCCCACGCGTTCGCCCGTGAGGTCGGCTACCCCCTCTTCGCCAAGCCGAACGAAGGCTCCGAAGGCGACGGGGTAACCCGAGTCGGCGATGCCGCCGCCCTCGACCTTGCCCTCGACACGCTGCTGGCGCTGCACGACCGGGTGCTGGTGCAGCAGGCGGCCAGCGGCGAGGACCTGCGCGTCGTCGTGCTCGACGGACAGGTCAAGGCCGCCTTCGCCCGCCGTCCGCTGTCGGTTACCGGCGACGGTGCCAGCCCGCTTTCCGCGCTGATCGCCGCCCGGCTTGCCGAGTTCGCCAGCGACGGCAAGGGCGCCCGCATCGCCGCCGACGATCCCCGCATTCTCAGCGAGCTCGCCGCCTCGGGCCTCGGCCTTGAAAGCGTCCCGGCAAGGGGCGCGACGATCGCGCTGCTCGCCAACGCGAACCTCTCCACCGGCGGCAGCGCCAGCGACATCACCGACACGCTCACCCCCGCCGCGGCCGATGCCGCGATCCGCGCCGCCGCTGCGCTCGGCCTGCGCTTTGCCGGCGTCGACCTGCTCGTCGATCCCGGCGCGCCGCCGGTGGTGCTGGAGGTCAACGCCGCCCCCGGCCTTGCCTATTTCCACCGCATGGGCGCGCAGGCCGCCGCCCGCGTGGAGGCGATCTACGCCGACCTGCTGGACGCCTTGCTGGCATCCTGAAGACCCGCGCGACAACGCCCGTCGCCCCTTCCCTTCCCCCAAAAGCAAAAGGGCCGGCGAATGCCGGCCCTTTCTTTTCGGATCTGCGCTCCTGCGGATTATCCCGCGACGAGGTTGCGCAGCACGTAGTGCAGGATGCCGCCGGCGCGGACATATTCCAGCTCGTCGACCGTATCGATGCGGCACAGCACTTCGATGGTCTTGGTCGTGCCGTCGGCGAACTCGACCAGGATGTCGACCATCTGGCGCGGCTTGAGATCGGCGACGCCCTTGATCGTCACCTTCTCGGTGCCGGTGATGCCGTGCGACTGCCAGCTCTCGCCGTCCTTGAAGGTGAAGGGCAGCACGCCCATGCCGACCAGGTTCGAGCGGTGGATACGCTCGAAGGACTGGGCGATCACGGCGCGAACGCCGAGCAGGCGGGTGCCCTTGGCGGCCCAGTCACGCGACGAGCCGGTGCCGTATTCCTTGCCGGCGAAGATGACGAGCGGCGTGCCCGCCTCCTTGTAGTCCATCGCCGCGTCGTAGATCCACTTCTGCTCGCCGTCCTTCATGGTGACGCCGCCTTCGACGCCCGGCACCATCTGGTTCTTGATGCGGATGTTGGCGAAGGTGCCGCGCATCATCACATGGTGGTTGCCGCGACGGGCGCCGTAGGAGTTGAAGTCCTTCTTGGCGACCTGGTGCTCGAGCAGATAGACGCCGGCCGGCGCCTCCGCCTTGATCGAGCCGGCCGGCGAGATGTGGTCGGTGGTGATGGAGTCGAGGAACAGGCCCAGGACCGCGGCGCTCTCGATATCCTCGAGCGGCTTCGGCTCCATGGTCATGTCTTCGAAATAGGGCGGGTTGGCCACGTAGGTCGAGTTCATCGGCCACTTGTAGGTCATGCCGCCCTCGACCTTGATCCCCTGCCAGTGCTCGTCGCCCTTGAAGACGTCCGAATAGCGCTCGCGGAACATCTCCTCGGTGATCGAGGAGCGGATCAGGTCGGTGATCTCCTGGTTGGTCGGCCAGATGTCCTTCAGGTAGACCGGGTTGCCGTCCTGGTCCTCGCCGAGCGGATCTTCGGCGACGTTGATGTCCATCGAACCGGCGATCGCGTAGGCGACGACCAGCGGCGGCGAGGCGAGGTAGTTCGCCCGCACGTCCGGATTGACGCGGCCCTCGAAGTTGCGGTTGCCCGACAGCACCGAACAGACCACCAGGTCGTTCTCGTTGACCGCCTCGGAAATCGCCGGGTCCAGCGGACCGGAGTTGCCGATACAGGTGGTGCAGCCATAGCCGGCCAGGTTGAAGCCCAGCGCGTCGAGGTCGGCCTGCACGCCGGCCTTCTTCAGGTAGTCGGTGACCACCTGCGAGCCGGGAGCCAGCGAGGTCTTCACCCACGGCTTGACCTTCAGGCCCTTCTTCAGCGCGTTGCGGGCGACGAGACCGGCGCCGATCAGCACCGACGGGTTCGAGGTGTTGGTGCAAGAGGTGATCGCGGCGATCACCACGTCGCCGTCGGCCAGGCCGTGCGACTTGCCGTTCACGGAGTAGCGCTGGCGGGCCGTGCCGGTGACGCCGGTGGCGCCTTCATCGACAAAGCGCGATTCGCCGGCCGAACCGGGAAGCGTGGAGGGGTCCTTGCCGCCGCCCTTGATCTCGCGCAGCGCGACGGCGAACTTCTCGGCCGCCTCGTCGAGCGCGACGCGGTCCTGCGGACGCTTCGGGCCGGCGAGCGAGGGCACGACGGTGGAGATGTCGAGCTCGAGCGTGTCGGTGAAGACCGGCTCCGCCGTGTCGGAAGTGCGGAACATGCCCTGCGCCTTGGCATAGGCCTCGACCAGCGCGACGCGCTCGGCATCGCGGCCCGTCGAACGCAGGTATTCCAGCGTGTCCTCGTCCACCGGGAAGAAGCCGCAGGTCGCGCCGTATTCCGGCGCCATGTTGGCGATGGTCGCAGCGTCCTCGAGGCTCAGGTTGTCGAGGCCCGGGCCGTAGAACTCCACGAACTTGCCGACCACGCCCTTCTTGCGCAGCATCTCGACGACGCGCAGCACCAGGTCGGTGGCGGTGATTCCCTCGCTGAGCTTGCCGGTCAGCTTGAAGCCGATGACCTCGGGGATCAGCATGGAGATCGGCTGGCCGAGCATGGCCGCCTCGGCCTCGATGCCGCCGACGCCCCAGCCCAGCACGGCCATGCCGTTGACCATCGTCGTGTGACTGTCGGTGCCCACCAGCGTGTCCGGATAGGCCAGCGTCTCGCCGTCCTCGTCCTTGGTCCACACGGTCTGGCCCAGATACTCCAGATTGACCTGGTGGCAGATGCCGGTTCCCGGCGGCACGGCGCGGAAATTGTCGAAGGCCGACTGGCCCCAGCGCAGGAACTCGTAGCGCTCGCCGTTGCGCTGGTACTCCAGCTCGACGTTCTTGGTGAAGGCGTCCTGGGTGCCGAAATAGTCGATCATCACCGAGTGGTCGATGACCAGGTCGACCGGCACCTGCGGGTTGACCTTCTTCGGGTCGCCGCCGAGCTTCACGGCCGCATCGCGCATGGCGGCCAGATCCACCACGGCCGGAACGCCGGTGAAGTCCTGCATCAGGACGCGCGCCGGGCGGTAGGAGATCTCATGCTCGGAGGTACGGGTCACCAGCCACTTGGCGACGGCGCGGATGTCGTCCGCGGTCACCGTGCGGTTGTCCTCGAAGCGCAGGAGATTCTCCAGCACGACCTTCAGCGAATAGGGGAGCCTGGACACGCCCTCCAGACCGTTCTTCTCCGCCTCGGGGAGGGAGAAATAGGTGTAGGTCTTGTCTCCGACCTGGAGCGTCTTCTTGGCCTTGAAACTGTCGAGTGATTTGGTCACGCTGGCGGTCCCCTTGTTGTCCTCGGGCGGATGCGGCCCCATGGCTGCCTGTCACCCGACGAATGCGCTCCCCCGGCGGAAAGCGTCGTCTTGGGATACGCCGCCGGCCGGGTTTGCCGTCTCGCGTCGGCGGACACTGGAGCGTGTCCGCGTGCGGGTTGGCGCCCGTATAGCGAATTTCCGCGCGCGGGGCCAGCGGTTAGCAGCGCCATTCCTCTCGTCAATATGGGGGAGTCCCGGCGCGCCGGGCGCCCCGGGCAGCGACGCATTGCCGCTTGATCGCCGCCGGCCTGCATGCCATGCCTCGTCCTGCCGGACGGACGCGCCGTCCGGGCGCGAAAAACCGCCGCTGCCGGCCATCCCTTGGCCGGCGCATGCAGCAGATCCGGGGCCGATGCGTCTTCTTGCCGAACAGCTTGCCTGCGACCGCGGAGGCCGCAGGGTCTTCGCCGGCCTGTCGCTCGCGATCTCCAGCGGCGAGGCCATGGTCGTCACCGGGCCGAACGGCGTCGGCAAGTCCAGCCTGCTGCGCGTCCTGGCCGGCCTGGTGCCGCCGACCGAGGGCGCGATCCGCGTCGAGGGCGGCGAGGCGGAGGCCGAGCCTTTCGAGCACTGCCACTATGCCGGCCATCTCGACGCGGTGAAGCCGGCCCTGTCCGTCATCGAGAACCTCGCCTTCTGGCGCGATTTCCTTGCCGGCCTGCCCGCCCTCGGCGGGCTCCGACCGCGCAGCGCGCACGAGGCGCTGGACCTGCTCGGCATCGGCCATGCGGCGGAGCTTCCCGCCGCCTACCTGTCCGCCGGCCAGCGGCGCCGGCTGGCGCTCGCCCGGCTTCTCGCCATTCCCCGCCCCGTCTGGCTGCTCGACGAGCCGACCGCCGCGCTCGATGCCGCCTCCGAGGAGCTGCTCTGCGAACTGATGCGCGATCACGTCGCCGCCGGCGGCATCGTCATCGCCGCGACCCACCAGCCGCTCGGCCTCGACGGACTGCTGAAGCTGCATCTCGAGGCGCCCGATCCGCTCGAGACGGAGATGCCGGCATGAGCAGGGCAGACGACCGTCCGCGCGGCTGGGCCGCGGCCCTGTTTTCCCGCGAGCTGCGGCTATCGCTGCGCTCGGGCGGCGGTGCGCTGATCGGCGTGCTGTTCTTCCTGGCCGTCGTCACGGTCATCCCCTTCGGCGTTGGCCCGGATCTCAACCTGCTCGCCCGCATCGGCCCGGCCGTGCTGTGGATCGGCGCCCTGCTCGCCACCCTGCTCGGCCTCGACCGCCTGTTCCAGGCCGACCGCGACGACGGCTCGCTCGACCTCGTGCTGATGGCGGGGCGTCCGCTGGAGGTCGTCGTGCTCATCAAGTGCCTTGCCCACTGGGTCGGCACCTGCCTGCCGCTGGTGGCCGCGGCCCCGGTGCTGGCGATCTTCCTCAACCTGGAACCGCTGGCCATCGGCGCGGTGACGCTGACGCTGGCCGTCGGCACGCCGGCGCTCACGCTGATCGGCGCGGTCGGCGCGGCGCTCACCGTCAGCCTGCGCCGCGGCGGGCTGCTGCTGGCCGTCCTCGTGGTGCCGTTCTCGATTCCCGTGCTCATTTTCGGGGTCAGCGCGGCCGGTGCCGCCATCACCGAGCCCGCCCCGTTCCTGGCGCCGTTCCTCTATCTGTGCGCGGTGACGCTGATCACCGCCGTGATCGGCCCCTTTGCCGCTGCGGCAGGACTGCGCTTCTCGGCCGACTGACGGGAACGTGAACGTGTCGCATTCTCCCTGATTGAAAGCGGGCGCCGGCGACATTAGAAAAGGTCCATGGGATTGATGGACCTTGCCAACCCGACGCGCTTCATGTCGTTCTCCGGCCGGCTTCTGCCGTGGCTGGGGGCCGCTTGCGCGCTCGCCTTCGCCGCCGGGCTCTACCTGACCTTCTTCGTCGCGCCCGACGACTACCAGCAGGGTGCCACGGTCAAGATCATGTTCCTGCATGTGCCCGCCGCGTGGCTGGCCATGATGTGCTACTCGATCATGGCGATCTCATCGCTCGGAACCCTGGTGTGGAAGCATCCGCTCGCCGACGTCTCGGCGCGCGCCGCCGCCCCCATCGGGGCCGCCTTCACCTTCCTGTCGCTGGTCACCGGCTCGCTCTGGGGCAAGCCGATGTGGGGCACGTACTGGGTCTGGGACGCGCGGCTGACCTCGGTCCTCGTGCTCTTCGTCATGTATCTGGGGCTGATCGCCCTGTGGCGGACGATGGAAGACCCGATCCGCGCCGGCAAGGCAGCCGCCGTCCTCACGCTGGTGGGCGCGGTCAACCTGCCGATCATCAAGTTCTCCGTCGACTGGTGGAACACGCTGCACCAGCCGGCCAGCGTGATGCGCCTCGACGGCCCGACCATCCATCCGACGATCCTCTGGCCGCTGCTCACCATGGCGCTCGCCTTCACCCTGCTGTTCCTCGTCATGCACCTGATGGCGATGCGCAACGAGATCCTGCGCCGCCGCCTGCGCACGCTGCAGCTGGGCGCCGCCAGCACCCGCATCGCCGCCGCACGACCACAGGCCGCTGAATGACCGAGCTTCTCGACCTTGGCCCCCACGCGGGCTTCATCCTGACCTGCTACGCGATCACGGCGGCGACCATCGTCGGCCTGTTCGTCTGGCTTGCGGCCGACCGCGCCAGCCTGACCGCCTCGCTGGCAAAGCTCGAAGCGGACGGCGTGCGCCGCCGCTCGGCCGCCTCTTCGTCCGGAGAGCGCTGATGAGCACCGAGACCGGGACCGCCCCTGGATCCGGCGGACGGCCGGACGGCGCCGCCCCGCGCCGCATCCCGCTTCTGGCCCTGCTGCCGCTTGTCGTCTTCGGCCTGCTCGCCGTGCTCTTCCTGGTTCAGCTGGTCAGCGGCAAGGACACGTCCAAGGTTCCCTCCGCGCTGATCGACAAGCCGGCGCCGGAATTCTCGCTGCCGCCGGTTCCCGGGCTTATCGACCGCGGCACGCCCGTTCCCGGCGTTTCCCGCGCCGATCTTCTCGGCAAGGTCAGCGTCGTCAACATCTTCGCCTCCTGGTGCGTTCCCTGCCGCCAGGAACACCCGCTGCTCGAAGAGCTCGCCCGCTCCGGCAAGGCGCAGATGATCGGCATCAACTACAAGGACAAGGCGGAGAACGCCCGCCGTTTCCTCGGCACGCTCGGCAATCCTTACGCGCTTGTCGGCGCCGACGAGAACGGCCGCGCGGCCATCGAGTGGGGCGTCTACGGCGTGCCCGAGACCTTCATCGTCGACGCCACCGGCACCATTCGCTTCAAGTTCATCGGCCCGCTGTCGCCGGAAAGCTACCGCGACGTCTTTCTCCCGCAGCTGGAAAAGGTGCTGGCGAGCACCGGCGAGTGACCCGCACACCGCCGTTCCCGATTGCGTGATTTCAAGCCCTCGTGAGTGGCCTTCACCCGCGGCGCGACCTAATGTCGGGCCACTCAGGTCGCGGCGTCCGTCGCGGCGCCACATCACAGGAATGGTCAGATCCCCCGATGCGGGCACCGGCACATCTCATTCTGTCCGTCTTTCTGTCGCTGGCCGCGGCGCTCCCTGCCGCGCAGGCGGGCGAGCAGCGCGCCGTCGTCGAGCTGTTCACCAGCCAGGGCTGCTCCTCCTGTCCGCCGGCCGACAAGCTGATGGGCGATCTCGCCCGCCGGGGCGATCTCGTCACCCTCACCTATCCCGTCGACTACTGGGACTATCTCGGCTGGCGCGACACGCTCGCCTCGCCGGACTACAGCGCCCGCCAGCGCGCCTATGCCGAAGCGCGCGGGGACCGCGCGGTCTACACGCCGCAGATCATCGTCAACGGCAACGGCCATGTGGTCGGCAGCGACCGCGGCGCGATCCAGGCCGAGCTGGACAAGCAGAAGCCGCTGCCGGTCACCGTCGACCTGGAGATGGCCGGCGATCTGCTGAAGGTCCGTGTCGACGGCACGCTTCCCGCCTCCGCGAAGATGGCGACCATCTACTTCGTCTTCGTCTCCCGCCCGATCGAGGTGGAGATCGAACGCGGCGAGAACAGCGGCCGCAACATCGTCTACCATCATGTGGTGCGCGGCATCCGCGCCGTCGGCATGTGGGAAGGCGGCCCGGCCACCTACCGCCTGCCGGCCAGCGAAATGCGCAAGATGAAGGCCGGCCACTGCGCCGTTCTGGTGCAGGTCGAGCCGGGCGGCCGGCCGGGCATGATCCTCGGCGCGGCCATGCAGTGAAAGCAACCGACGGGTTTGTCTTGAAGGCAAAAAAGGGTTAGGGCTTTGCCCGCAACCGGGGTCCCGGTGTCCCGGATCACTTGCGAGGCTGCCCTCCCATGACCCTTCGACTGCGAGTCGCGCTCGCCAGCATCTTCGTCGGCATCGCCGTCCTCGCGCTGAAATACCTGGCCTATCGGTGGACCGGGTCGGTCGCACTGTATTCCGACGCACTGGAATCGATCGTCAACGTCGCCTCCGCGATCGCGGCGTTCCTCGCCGTGTGGTTCGCGGCCAAGCCCGCCGACAGCAATCACCCCTACGGCCACCACAAGGCCGAATACATGGCCGCGGTCCTGGTCGGCGTGCTCATCGTGCTGGCGGCCCTGTCGATCGGTCACGAGGCCTGGACGAACTATCTCGATCCGCAGCCGGTCGACTTCACGCCGGAGGGCCTGGGAGTCAACGCGCTCGCCACCGTGCTCAACGGCATCTGGGCCACCGTCCTGGTGCGCATCGGCCGCGGCCACCGCTCCATGGCACTGGTCGCCGACGGCAAGCATCTCTACACCGACGTCTTCTCCTCGCTCGGCGTGCTGGCCGGCGTCATCCTGGTCATGCTGACCGGCATCCGGGAGCTCGATTCGCTGCTGGCCGGTCTCGTCGCGCTCAACATCCTGTGGTCGGGCTGGGGCTTGATGAAGGAATCGCTCGGCGGGCTGATGGACGAGGCGGTCGCCCCGGCGCTACAGGATCGCATCCGCGACGTCATCTCCACCTCGGCGGACGGCGCCATCGAGGCCCATGACCTGCGCACCCGCTCGGCCGGCCATGTCGTCTTCGTGGATTTCCATCTGGTCGTGCCGGCCGACATGACCGTCGAGCGCGCCCACGACATCTGCGACCGCATCGAGGCGGCGATCTCCAAGGAGGTGCCGGGCGCGCGCACGACGATCCATGTCGAACCCGAGCACAAGGCCAAGCATACCGGCATCGTGGTGATCTGAAGATCCTCGCGCCGGGACGGCAGCCGGATCAGCCCGCGCGCTCCGAGATCGCCCGGTCGAGGGCGGAAAACAGCGCCGCCGGCAGCACCGGCTTTTCCAGCAGCAGATCGAAACCGGCGAGGTCCTCGCGCTCGCGCGCCGAAAGGGTCGCGGCGGTGATGCCCAGCACCGGCAGTTGGCCCCTGCCCGAGCCTTCCTTCGCGCGGATTTCCGCCAGCGTCTCGATCCCGTCCATGCCGGGCATGTTGATGTCCAGCAGCACCGCGTCGACCGGCTCGCGCTCCAGCAGCTCCAGCGCCTCGCGCCCGCCGCTCGCCAGCAGCGTGTCGCAGCCGAAGGCGCCGAGCATCGCCTCCATCATCTTGCGGTTCGCCTCGTTGTCGTCGACGACCAGCAACCGCCGGCGCACCAGGCAGCGGATGTTCGGCGCCTCGCGCCAGTTGCGGGCGCCGCCGCTCGCCGCCCGCGCACGCGCGCCCTCGAAGGGACGCAGCGGCAGGCGCAGCGAAAACCGGCTTCCCGCCGGCGAGCTTTCGGCCAGTTCCAGCCGTCCGCCCTGCGCGACCGCCAGCCGGCTGGCGCTCCACAGTCCGAGCCCGCTGCCGCTCGCCGTGTCGCGGGCAAGCTCACCGCGCCGCCTGGCGCGAAACAGCAGCGGCCGCTCCTCGTCCGGGATGCCGATGCCGGTATCGGCAAGGCTCAGCTCCAGCGTGCAGGCGCCCCCCTCGTCCCCATCGCCGGAGACGCGGGCGGTGAGCGCCAGCCCGCCCTCGGCAGTGTATTTCAGCGCATTGTCGTAGAGCACGGACAGGATGCGGCGCAGCGCCAGCGGGTCGGCCACCCGGTAGCCGGACAGCGCGGCGGCGATGTCGCGCCGCTCGGCAAGGCCGCGCACCCGCGCCTCGGCCGAGAACAGCTCGCACACGGACAGGATATCGGTGGCCGCGTCGCAGGCGTCCCCGCTGTCCGGCGCCTCGCCGGCGAGCCCCTGGGTCGTCATCGACAGCAGGGCATCTATCGCCATTTCCAGGGTCCGGAGCGCCGAGGCCTGTCGCTGGGTGGTCGGGTCTGCGCCGATCATCTCGGCCGCCGTGCGCATCGCCGCCAGCGGCGTGCGCAGGTCGTGCAGCAGCACCGCCACCCGGTCGACGGAAGCAGCCTCCTTGTCGCCGGCATCGGCTGCCGGCCCGGTTGCCGACCCGCCTGTAAGCGCCTCGCCCTGCGGTGCGACCGTTCCGACCATGATGCCGAATCTCCTCGCGTCCCCTTGTCTGCCATGGTGCCCGACCTGCCGGGCAAATCAAGCAGACATGACGGACATGCTTGACTGCGACTTGTCGGCGCATCCCGGGCATGCGAAAGAGCGATCATGGTCGACCAGATCCTCTCCATCGTTCTTCCCGTCTTCGCGCTGATCGGCATCGGCTACGCCGCCGCCCGTTTCGGCGTCCTCGATGCGAAGGTCGGCGACGCTCTCGGCCAGTTCATCTACGTGATCGCCATTCCCGTGCTGATCTTCCGGACGCTGGCGACCAGCTCCCTCGGCGGCGTCTCGCCCTGGGGCTTCTGGATCTCCTATTTCACCGGCGTCGCCGTCGTCTGGACCCTCGGCACGGTGATCGTCCGCCACATATTCGGGCGCGAGGCGCGCGCCGGGGTGATCGCCGGCATCAGCGCCGGCTTTGCCAACACGGTTCTCGTCGGCATTCCCCTGATCACCGCGATCTATGGCGAGGAGGGGCTGGTGCCGCTCTTCGTGCTGATCTCGATCCACCTGCCGGTGCTGACCATCGTCTGCGCCGTCCTGATGGAGCGGGCCGCCGTGATCGACGGCACCCAGGAGGCCAAGCCCCTGGGCGAGCTGCTGCTCGGCATCGCCCGCAACCTCGCCACCAACCCGATCGTCATCGGCATCGTCGCCGGCGGCATCTGGCGCGTGACCGGCCTGCCGATCGAAGGCGTCCTCGCCGACGTGCTTTCGCGCATCGCCGGATCGGCGATCCCGGTTGCCCTGTTTTCGCTCGGCATGAGCATCGTCGCCTACGGCATCCGCGGCAATGTCGGTCCCGGCCTGCTGCTCAGCGTGCTGAAGATCGGCGTCATGCCGGCGGTGGTCTATCTGATGGCGGCGCATGTGGTGCACCTGCCGCCCCTGTGGGTCTCGGTGGCGACCCTCACCGCCGCCTGCCCGACCGGCATCAACGCCTTCCTCTTCGCCAACCGCTACGGCACCGGCCACGCCATGTCGGCGAACTCGATCACCATGACGACCGGCCTTGCCGTCGTCTCCACCGTGCTGTGGATGGCGTTCCTCGGGCTTTGAAGCTGCACTCCCGTCAGGCGCCGCCCGGCGCCAGCCCGACCAGCCGCCGGATCGTGTCGGGCGTTACTCCCTTGGCCCGCAGCTCGGCCAACGCAGTATCGCCTTGCGACTTCGACAGCTTGCGACCGTCCTCGCCCAGCACCAGCCGGTGGTGGCGATAGAGCGGCTCGGGCAGGCCGAGCAGCACCTGCAGCAGCCGGTGCACCGCCGTTGCCTCATAGAGGTCGCGCCCGCGCACCACATGGGTGATGCCCTGCAGCGCATCGTCGACCACAACGGACAGGTGATAGCTCGTCGGCGTGTCCTTGCGCGCCAGCACCACGTCGCCCCAGCGCGCGGGATCGGCGGCAATGCGCGCCGGCGCCTGCCGGCCCTCGTCGTCCGGCAGCTCTTGCCAGGACAGCGGAGCGGCGAGAAGCGCCTTGCAGCGGGCAAGCGCCGCCGCCATGTCGAGCCGCAGCGCGAACGGCGCTCCTTGCGCGTCGCGCGCGGCGATCTCCTCAGGCCCCAGCACCGCTTCATCGCCGGGATAGAGCGGCGCCCCGTCCGGGTCGCACGGCCAGGGCGCGCCGCGCGTCTCCGCCAGCTGCGCCACCGCGCGCGCGATCTCGCCGCGGGTCAGGAATGCCTTGCGCACCAGCCCCATGGCGGACAGGCGGTCGAGAGCCGCCGCATACTCGGGAAAATGCTCGGATTGCCGGCGCACCGGCTGCTCCCAGTCGAGCCCCAGCCAGGCCAGATCCTCCAGCACCCCGGCCTCGAGCTCCGGCGTGCAGCGGGTCCGGTCGATGTCCTCGATGCGGATCAGCAGCCGCCCGCCGAGCGCCTTCGCCATGCCCG
Organism: Stappia sp. 28M-7; assembly: GCF_014252955.1. Classification (NCBI taxonomy): domain Bacteria; kingdom Pseudomonadati; phylum Pseudomonadota; class Alphaproteobacteria; order Hyphomicrobiales; family Stappiaceae; genus Stappia; species Stappia quadratibracata. The sequence continues at coordinate 4,441,507 of NZ_JACMIA010000001.1, forward strand.
CGTTGAGCAGCGCGGACAGGGCATGACCCAGATGCAGGCGGCCGTTCGGCGAGGGGGCGAAGCGGAGGACGGGTCGGCTCATGACGTGATCTTGTTGGCGATCCCCGCCGCCGCGTCAATCTTCCGGCGAAGGCGAAAGACCGGCCCGCCTCAGCGCTCCTGGTCGTCCATGTCGCTGCAGGTCTTCAGCGTGATGCCGTCGGGCAGCTTGGTCGTCGCATCGCCGCAGGCTCCGACCATACGCGCCCCATCGAGGCCGCTGGCCCCCGAAAGGTCGGCCCCCACCAGCCGCGTGCGGCGCATCAACGCCCCGTCGAGCCGGGCGCCCGACAGGTTCGCGCCGGTCAGGTCGGCACTGGAGAAATGCGCGCCGGACAGGTCCGCATCGCTGAAGTCGGCCCCGACCGCGCTCACCCGGTCGAAATCGGCATTGGGCAGCCGCGCGCCGACGAATTTCGCCGACATCAGGTTGGCGCGCTCCAGGTTGACGCCCTCCATCTTCGCCTTGCTGAAATCGGCGCCCGAGGCCACCACACGGATGAGCAGCGCCTGGCGCAGGTCCGCGCCCTGAAGTCCGGCGCCCACCAGGTTGGTTTCGATCATGTCGGCATTGCGCAGGTCCGCCCCTGCAAGGCTGGCCTCGGTCAGCACGGCCTTTTCCAGATCGACGCCGCGCATCGACCCCTTCGACAGGTCCGCGCCGGTCAGGTCCGTGCGCTCCAACTCGGTGCGGCGCAGGTCCGCCCCCTTCAGGTTGGCCCCGACGAGCGAGGCCTCCTTGAGGTCGGTTTCGCGCAGGTTCGCGCCTTCCAGCCTCGCCTTTTCCAGCTTGAGCCCGCGCAGCTCGGCCAGCCGCAGGTCGCAGCCGGCGCATTCGCCGCTGCGCTTCAGGCGCTCCACATCGCTTTCGGCAAGCGCCGGTCCCGTCCCCGCTAGAAGAGCGAGCACGACCAAGGCCGCAGCGCGGACCCGTTCCGGCCGCCCATGCGCAAAACTGGCAGCGAATATCGTCATCTCGAACCTCTCCCGTCGGCCCGGCGCCTCTTCCCTTGCTGAACAGTTAGGGCGCGGGAGCGGGCAATTTAAGGGCGCGGCGGCGCAACGGGCCGAGAATTCGCCTCCCCGCCCGAACGGACCTTGCGGCATTGTGGAAAAACGCTGTTAATACCCTGTGGAAAATGCGGATGCGCAGCAAGGAGGAGCTGCGATACGCCCCGGCAAACGACGGCCGGACGAACACGGGGGGAGACATGAACCATCCTGGTCACGCACCGGCTTTCCGCCGCCTGCGGCAGCTGCTGGCGGCATTGTCCTGCACGCTCGTGCTGCTCGTTGCAGCCGGCGTGGAGAGCCCGGCACACGCGGCCGGCCTCATCGCCCGCATCGATCTGTCCGACCAGCGCATGCGCGTCTACAGGAACGGCCGGCAGATCCACGACTGGCCGGTTTCCACCGCCCGGCGCGGCTACCGCACGCCCGTCGGCACGTTCCGGCCCGGGCGCATGCACAAGCGCTACTTCTCGCGCAAGTATCACGGCTCGCCGATGCCGCATTCGGTGTTCTTTCTCGGCGGCTATGCCATCCACGGCACCAACGACATCCGCAATCTCGGCCGTCCCGCCTCGCATGGCTGCGTGCGGCTGCACCCCGACAATGCCCGCCGCCTGTTCTCCCTGATCCGCGATGGCGGCAAACAGAATGCGCGAATCGTCATCACCCGGTAACCTTTACCGGCGATGGCCGGCCCGGCCGGTTGCGCAAGCGACTGGAAATGGGGAATAATCACCGGACGTAGCAGCCGAGCGGTGCGCCTTGCGCAGCTTTCGGCAGTCGTCATCCGGTCTATGCAGCACTTGCAGGCCGGATGGGATGCTGGCGGGACGAAGGAAGACAGCGGGGTCGCATTTGCCGCCTTCCCTCGTCCGCCAATCGCTGACGACGCACAACCTGACTATCAGCGTGCCAATGATGGAGCAAAACCCTTGCCAAATCGTTGGCACGCTGATTTTCACAGATGTGGTGCGCACCCCTTCCAAAACCGCAAGATGCTGAGGCCGTTAACCGGTCTCTAACCGCCCCTGCGACGCAATCTGCAAGGCGAAGCGCGAAAGCCGGTTAAGGCGCGTTAACGAAGCCCTCGAAACCGCCTGCCGGGCAGCGAATCGCATGCCGGAAAACGAATCACTTCGCCGGTGATGGTCACAGGAACTCGGCGCGCAGATCGACGCTCGAGCGCTTGCCGACGGCCTCGTAATTCTCCTCGGCCCAGTCCTGCGCCGCCGCGCGGCCGATGTCGCGCAGATGGGTGAGGAAGCGCCATTCGGCATTGACCTTGGAGGAGGCCTGCAGCGGGTTCAGCTCGGTTGCCGAGATCCGGTGCATATGGACCTTCTGGTAGTGCCCGGCCTCCAGCTTGCCGTCCTCGATCAGCCGGGTGACGAACTCGATGGCACGCATCTCGCGCAAGAGCGTCGAGTTGAAGGTGATCTCGTTGAGCCGGTTCAGGATCTCGCGCGCCGTGCGCGGCGTCTCCTTGCGCTCCACCGGGTTGATCTGCACCAGCACCGTGTCGCTGCTTCCGGTCGTGCCGAACAGCGGGAACAGCGGCGGATTGCCCATGTAGCCGCCGTCCCAATAGGGCACGCCGTCGATCTCCACCGCCTGGAACACATGCGGCAGGCAGGCCGAGGCCATCACCGCATCGAGCGTGATCTCCCCGTCGGAAAACACCTTGATCTTGCCCGACTGCACGTTGGTGGCGCTGATGAAGATCTTCAGCCGGTCGCAGGCGCGCACCGCCTCGAAATCGACCGTTGCCTCCACCACGTCGCGCAGCGGATTGATGTTGAGCGGATTGAACTCGTAAGGCGAGGCGAAGCGCGAGGCGATGTCGAAGGCCAGATAGCTCGGCGACATGTCGAGGCTCCACTGCCCCATGATGATGTCGATGGGCGAGCGCCGCAGCGGGCTCAGCCAGGCCTGATCGCTGACCGCCTTCCAGAATTTCTCCAGCGCCTCGCGCGCCCCGTCCTCGCCGCCCTTGTGGAAGCCGTCGGCCAGCACCACCGCGTTCATCGCCCCGGCCGAGGTGCCGCTGATGCCCTCGACGGTGAAGCGGCGGCTCTCCAGCATCCAGTCGAGCACGCCCCAGGTGAAGGCGCCATGCGCCCCCCCGCCCTGCAGGGCAAGGTTGATCGGCTTGGGAGCTTTGCTCATGGCGCGCCTCGGGCTGTCGTGGGGTGTGAGAAGGACGGCACCGCCCGGCACACGGGCCGGGCGATCGGGATCGGTCGTTGTGGCTGGCCGCCCTTACTGTGCGACCCAACCGCCGTCCATCTGCAGCATGGTGCCGGTGATCGAGGCCGCCTGGTCGCCGGCCAGGTAGAGCGCCAGCGAGGCCACCTGGTCGACCGTGACGAACTCCTTGGTCGGCTGGGCGGCCAGCAGGACGTCGCGCTTGACCTGTTCCTCGGTCATGCCACGCGCCTTCATCGTGTCGGGGATCTGGCGCTCGACCAGCGGCGTCCAGACATAGCCCGGGCAGATCGCATTGACGGTGATGCCGCACTGGGCGACTTCCAGCGCGATGGTCTTGGTGAAGCCGGCGATGCCGTGCTTGGCCGCCACATAGGCGCTCTTGAACGGCGAGGCGACCAGCGCATGCGCCGAGCCGGTGTTGATGATGCGGCCCCAGCCGCGCGCCTTCATGCCCGGTACGGCGGCACGCGTCGTGTGGAAGGCGGAGGACAGGTTGATCGCGATGATCGCGTCCCACTTCTCGATGGGGAATTCCTCGACCGGCGAAACGTGCTGGATGCCGGCATTGTTGACGAGAATGTCGACCGACCCGAACGCCTCTTCGGTCTCCGCCACCATCGCGGCGATCTCATCCGGCTTGGTCATGTCGGCGGCCGAATAGCGGCACTTGACGCCGAACTCGCTCTCGATGCCGGCACGCTCCTTCTCGATCGCCGCGGCATCGCCGAACCCGTTGATCATCACATTGGCGCCGTTCGCCGCATAGATGCGGGCGATGGCAAGCCCGATGCCCGAGGTCGAGCCGGTGACGAGGGCTGTCTTGTTGGTGAGCATGCGAAGGGATCTCCTGTCCTGGCGGACGCTGGAAACGGTCCGAAAATCGGTGCCGCCTGCGCCGGACCGGCGCGGCAAGGCCACCTTTTGAGGCGGCCCGCCACATAGAACATGAGATCGCGCTGCGCTGCAACAAGGGGCGGCGGGCCGCCCGGGTCACCCTGTCGCAGGCCGTTCGCGTCAGTCGGCCGGAGGTGCCGCCGGCGGAGGCATGTCGCGTTCGCGCAGGATGTAGTAGCCGCCGGACAGGATGCCGATCTGCAGCGCGGTCATGGCGATCTGCAGCGCCAGCGACAGGATCAGCACGGCGATCGCGCCGAACACAGCTCCCTCGCCCATCGTCTTGGCCACAACCGACAGGACCATCTCCACGGCGCCGACACACAGGCCGGCGCCGACGGCAGCCAGCGCCATCGGCAGGCCCAGCCCCTCGCTGCGGGCGAAGGCCTCGGCAACGCCCAGCGGCTCGTCCAGCGCCGTTGCCGGCAGGATGAGGAACAGTCGCATCAGGGCCGGCAGGACGAATACGACCACAACGGCGATGGCGATGAAGAGGCTGGTCATGCCGTTCACCATCACTCTCACCAGGGTCACGAATATGAGCAGCGGCACCGCCGCGATCAGAGAAACCAGCAGCGTCTTGCCGAGATAAGCGATCTCGCGCCGGCCGAAGCTGAGGTTCACCGGGCCGGGCCGCTCGCCCAGCAGCAGATTGCGGTGCCAGGCGACGGCGATGGAGGCGTAGGAGCACACCCACACGCCCATGACCACCAGCACGACCACCTTGGAATTGGCAGCGAGCAGCATCCCGAGCACGCCGAGCACGGCGACCAGCGCATACCAGGCCCAGACGATCCGCAGGAACCCGTCGAAATCGGAAAACAATGCCTTGAACGCACCGGTGAACAGCCGGGCGGTTGTCCTTGCAAACATGGAGCCCCCTTCAAAAGACTTTCCACTTCTGCGACAGGCGGGAGCCTCAGGCAAGCCGTGATCGTGCTGCGGATGCGAAGGAATGCAGGGAATGTGCGGCCTCAGTCGCGTCCGGAGCGGGAATCCAGCACCGAACGCACCGCCTTGCGGGCCTTGTCGCGGCCGGCCTCGGCCCGTCGTTCGGCCGCCCGCTCCGCTTCGGTGATCTTGAGACCCACCCTCTCCACGAAGCGCTCGCGCGTCAGGGCATAGGCGGTGGCATGCAGCGAGGCGAACAGCCAGGTGACGATCACCATCACGCCCATCGGCACCAGCGCCGAGCGCAGCTCCGCGGCCAGGCCCGTCGCCGGCACGAACGCTTCGCCAACCAGCCAGACCAGGCCGACCCACAGGCCCGACACCAGGGCGGCCAGCAGCGCCACGGCCAGGGCTGCGAGAACCAGCGCCCAGCCGATGCCGGCGGTCAGGCGCCAGGAGTCTCCCAGCGACATGCGGTCGTCCAGCGCGGCGGCCGGCAGCACCAGCGACAGGCGTTGCACCAGCATCACCGTCAGGAACGGACTGGCCACCAGCAGGGTGAAGCCGGCCGGCGCCACCACCGGCAGCAACAGTCCGGCCGCCAGCAGCATCGGCACGAAGAAGACCCCGGACAGCACACCGAGCAGCAGCAGCTTCCAGGCGACCCGCAGGTTGCGCGCGCCGAAAGCGAGAGGAAACGCCCGCTCGCCCAGCAGGATGCGCCGCAGATAGGCAACGGCGATGGAAAAGCCGGTGGCGATGTTGGCGAGCCCCGCCAGGATGCGCAGCGCCCGTTCGCGCTCGTCGCCGGCCGCCGCACCGGCCAGCGGCTCCATCATGTAGGAGCCGGTGGAAAAGCCCGTTGCCGGCATCAACTGGCCGCTGATTGCGAGGTTCAGCACCAGCAGCAACAGCATGTAGCCCCAGCCGGCGGCGAACAGCGTTCCGAACCGGTCGCGGGCAAGATCGAGGGTCCGGCTGAGAACGACGAGCAGCATGGTCGGGCTCCCTGCCCCTTTTCAAAAAATGGCGCCCTTGAGATGCGACCTCGCACCGCCCGCGTCAAGCAGGCGCGGGCGGTGCGCTCTGCTGCGGCCTTGCGAAAGCACGTGGCGCGCCCTATTCAATCGGCGGTATCCTTGCAAGGCGGGGGCTCAGGCCTTCCGCAAGATCGGGACGATCGGCGACATGCAGAGCAACAGCCCCATCCGCGAAACGCAGGCCGGACCGGCCGCACGGCGCGTCTCGGTCCCGGTGAAGGTCGGCTCGGTCACCGTCGGCGGCGGCGCCCCGGTCGTCGTCCAGTCGATGACCAACACCGACACCGCCGATATCGACGCCACGGTCGCCCAGGTCTCCGCCCTGGCGCGAGCCGGCTCCGAAATCGTGCGCATCACCGTCGACCGCGACGAGAGCGCCGCCGCCGTGCCGCGCATCCGCGAACGGCTGGAGCGGATCGGCGTGCATGTGCCGCTGGTCGGCGACTTTCACTATATCGGCCACAAGCTGCTGAACGACCATCCGGCCTGTGCCGAGGCGCTGGAGAAGTACCGCATCAATCCCGGCAATGTCGGCTTTCGCGACAAGCGCGACCGGCAGTTCTCCGAAATCATCGAGATCGCGCTGAAGCACGACAAGCCGGTGCGCATCGGCGTCAACTGGGGCTCGCTCGACCAGGAGCTGCTGACCCACCTGATGGACGAGAACGCCGCCAGCCCCGCGCCCGTCTCCGCCGCCGCGGTGATGCGCGAGGCGATCGTGCGCTCGGGGCTTCTGTCCGCCGCCCGGGCCGAGGAGCTCGGCATGGGCCGCGACAAGATCATCCTGTCGGCCAAGGTCAGCCAGGTGCAGGACCTCATTGCCGTCTATGCGGATCTTGCCGCGCGCTGCGACTACGCCCTGCATCTCGGCCTCACCGAGGCCGGCATGGGCACCAAGGGCATCGTCGCCTCGGCCGCCTCCATGGGCATCCTGCTGCAGCAGGGCATCGGCGACACGATCCGCGTGTCGCTGACGCCGGAGCCCGGCGGCGACCGCACCCGCGAGGTACAGGTGGCGCAGGAACTGCTGCAGGTGATGGGCTTCCGCGCCTTCATCCCCGTCGTCGCCGCCTGTCCGGGGTGCGGCCGCACCACCTCCACCGTGTTCCAGGAGCTGGCCCGCGACATCCAGGACGACATCCGCCGCTCCATGCCGGTGTGGCGCGAGAAATATCCCGGCGTCGAGGCGCTCAACGTCGCGGTGATGGGCTGCATCGTCAACGGTCCGGGCGAGAGCAAGTTCGCCGATATCGGCATCTCCCTGCCCGGCACGGGCGAGGCGCCCTCCGCCCCCGTCTTCGTCGACGGCAAGAAGGTCGCGACCCTGCGCGGGGCCGGCATTGCCGAGGAGTTCAAGGCGATGGTCGACGAATACATCCGCAACCGCTTCGGCGGCGAACGGTCCGCTGCCGAATGAACACGATCATGCCCGCCGCGGCTGACGCGCGCGACGTCCTCGTCGTCAATTCCCAGGTGGTGCGCGGCTCCGTCGGCGGCCGCGTCACGCTCTTCGCGCTGGAACGGCTCGGTCACCGGGTGTGGTTCCTGCCCACCATTCTCCTGCCCTGGAACCCCGACGAAGGGCGCGGCCACCGCCACGTGCAGGACGACGAGGGCTTTGCCGCGCTCGCCGACAACCTGATCAAGAGCGATACGCTGTCGCGCATCGGCGCGGTCGTCTCCGGGTATCTCGGCAGCCCCTCGCAGGCCTCCGCCGTCGCCCGCCTCGTGGCGGCGGTGCGCAAGGCCAACCCACGCGCGCTCTATCTCTGCGACCCGATCAGCGGCGACGACGGCGATCTCTACGTGCCGCCGGAAACCGCCGCCGCCGTGCGCGACACGCTGCTGCCGCTCGCCGATGTGGCAACGCCCAATCTCTTCGAGCTGCAATGGATGAGCGGCCGCCGGATCGAGAGCGAGGCCGACACCATCGCCGCCGCCCGCGCGCTCGGGCCGCAGCGCGTGCTGGTCACCTCCGCCCCCGCCATGCGCCGCAACTCCACCTGCAACCTGCTGGTGACGCCGCGTGCCACCATCGCCGCCGAGCACGGGCTGGTGCCCAACGCGCCGCACGGCACAGGCGACCTGATGGCTGCCACCTTCACCGCCGGCCTGATGGCCGGGCTCGACGATGAAACGGTTCTGAAGCGGTCCGCAGCCACCGTGTTCGAGATGGTCGCCCGCTCGGTCAAGCGCCATTCCCGCGACCTGCTGCTCGCCGACGAGCAGTCCTCGCTGATCAATCCGATGGCGCTCGTCTCCTGCCGGCGCGTGCTCGACGCGCCGCTGCGCGCCTGAGCGGCCGGGAAGCGAGAGGACATGCTGCGGGTCGCCGGCATCGACGGCTGCCGCTCGGGGTGGATCGCGATCCTGCGCGACCACGCGGCGCCGGATGCTCCGCCCCGCCATACGCTTCTGCAGCTCCGCGCCTTCGGTGAACTTCTCGCCGATCCCGGCATCTCCGTCCTTGCCGTCGACATGCCCATCGGCCTGCCCGAGCGCGCCGGGATCGGCGGGCGCGGGCCGGAGCGCTGCGTGCGCCCGCTGCTCGGTGAGCGCCAGTCCTCGGTCTTTTCCGTGCCCTCGCGGGCCGCCGTCTTCTGCCAGGACTATGGCGAGGCCTGCGCCACCGCGCTCGCCACTTCCGAGCCGCCGCGCAAGGTCTCCCGCCAGGCCTTCCACCTCTTCCCGAAGATCCGCGAGATCGACGCGCTGATGACCCCGGCGCTGGAGGCGCGCGTCTTCGAGGTCCACCCTGAGCTCGCCTTCTGGCGGCTCAACGGCGAACGGGCGATGAGCCTGCCGAAAAAGGTGAAAAGCGCGGCCAGCATGCCGGGCCTCGACGAGCGCATCGCCCTTTTGTGCCGCTACGGCTACGACGAGGCGTTCCTGCGCCAGCGCCCGCCCTCCGGGGCCGGCCGCGACGATCTGATCGACGCCTGTGTCAATGCGGTGATCGCCGAGCGCATCGCGCAAGGACAGGCGGCATCGTTCCCGCCCGCGCCGGAGCGCGACGCGAGAGGCCTGCGGATGGCGATCTGGGCGTAAGCAATTCCAGGACCAGAAATGCTCCGGACATTCCGGAGATCGGAAAACGTTCGGATCAGGGCTTGGCCGGAGGCACCGGCGCATTCGGGTCCGGCGTACCTTCGGCCGCTTCCGTCTCCTGCGAGCCGCCGCCAGAGAACAGCCGGCTGAAGAACCCGCCGGACGACTTCTGCTCCGTCGGGGCGAACGCCGTCTGCTGCGTGGCCGCATCGGCCGTCGCTGCGGGAGCAGCTGCTGCCGTTGCCGCCGGAGCGGTTGCGGCGGCTGCCGCAGGTGCCGCATTGGTCGCGGCCACCGCGACGGGCTGGCTGGTGCCGGCGGCAGGGGTCGCCTCGACCGGCGCGGCTTCCGCCGTCTCGCCGGCCTTGTCCGCCTCGCTGTTGCCGAAGAGCGCGGCGATCTGCGCGCGGCGGCGCTCCGAGCGCTCCTCCGCCTCGGCGATCTCGATGATCTTCTGGTCGTCCGTGCGCTGCTTCTTGGCGACCGCCACCTCGATGGCGTCCGGCACGTCGTATTCGGGGCACTTGGCGGTGGCACGGAAGGGCACGCCCTCAACCAACGGCACGGCGTCGAACACGTAGCGCTTCTCGCAAACGTCGATCTTCGGCGGCTGCTTGGTGACCTCGAAATGGTCGTAGCCGCTCTTCAGCATGCGCCAGAACTCGTAATGCTCCGACTTGCGGTGCTTGGCCAGGTTCTCCGCCGTCATGCGGAAGGGGAAGGCCTGCACCTGGAACGAGCGCTGGCCGCCCTTGAAGCTCTCCCGCGCCAGCGCGTAGATGTCCTGCACCTGCTGGTCGGTCATCGCGTAGCACCCGCGCGAGGAGCATGCGCCATGCACCATCAGATGCGTTCCGGTCCGGTTGTGCGACCGGTCGAACTTGTTGGGATAGCCGAGGTTGAACGCCAGGTGATAGCTGGAGTTCGGGTTCATCAATGCCGGCGTGATCTCGTAGAAGCCTTCCGGCGCCTGGCGGTCGCCTTCCTTGATCTTCGGGCCCAGTTCGCCGGACCACTTGCAGATCTCGAAGGTTTCCAGCAGCGCATAGCGACCCGACCGCGTCTGCTTCCAGACCTCCAGTGTTGATTCTTCCTTGAAGATGCGCAGCATGATCGGGCTCGTCATCGACATGTCGAGGCCCGGCAGCTTCTGCCGGATGCTGGCGCTGATCTCGCGCAGGTGCTTGGGACCGGCGGTGATCATCTCGTCGGCCTGACAACCGGCGAGCGCGCCGGCCAGCGCCAGCGCCACGAGTGTCCTGCGGGTGTTTGTGCGAAGCCGCGCGATCCCCTGCACCATCATGCCTGTCTGCCCGAAACCTGGCCGAACCGTCGGCCGAAACCATATCCGAAACTGCGTTCGAAATCACGCCCGTGCGAACCCGTGCGCCTGCCGGCCAAGGCGCCAGTATTGGCGCGCGCGCCCTGCAAGGCCAGTCACTTGGGAGTTACCCCGCCAGCGGCCTGTCCGCGGCTGCGGCCGGGAACACAACGGTTCCTGCGGCCCCTCCCTGCGGACGGTCCTCGCACTGCTCGCGCCTTGCTGACGCAAGATTCTGGCGTTTTGGCGGCAAAAGCGCGGGCTTGGCGCCCGCAGGCCTTACAGCGACCGGCCGATGGCCAGGAACTTGTCGCGGCGATGGGCGCGGATTTCCTCGCCGCTCATGCCGTCGAAACGGGCCAGCGCCTTGTCGATGGCCGCGCCCGCGCGGTCGATGACGATGGCCTTGGCCCGGTGCGCGCCGCCCAGCGGCTCCTCGACGATCTCGTCGATCACCTTGAGCTGGATCAGGTCCTGCGCGGTGATCTTCATGTTCGTGGCCGCATCCTGGGCCCTGGCGCTGTCGCGCCACAGGATCGAGGCGCCGGCCTCCGGCGAGATCACGCTGTAGATCGCGTGTTCCAGCATGGCGACATGGTTGGCCGTGGCAATCGCGATGGCACCGCCCGAACCGCCTTCGCCGATGATCAGGGCAAGGTTCGCCGTGCCCAGGCCCAGGCACGCATCCGTCGAGCGGGCGATGGCCTCGGCCTGGCCGCGCTCCTCGGCGCCGATGCCCGGATAGGCGCCGGCAGTGTCGACGAAGGAAACCACTGGCAGGCCGAACCGCTCGGCCATGTGCATGATGCGCACCGACTTGCGGTAGCCCTCGGGCCGCGCCATGCCGAAATTGTGCTTGAGCCGCGCCTGGGTGTCGGCGCCCTTCTCCTGGCCCAGGATCGCCACCGAGCGGCCGCGGAACCGGCCGATGCCGGCGATAATCGCCGCATCCTCGGCATAGCCGCGATCGCCGGCCAGCGGCGTGAAGTCCTCGATCAGCCCGGTAATATAGTCGGCCGCATGCGGACGGTCCGGATGGCGCGCCACCAGGGTCTTCTGCCAGGGCGTCAGCCGCGAATAGAGGTCGCGCAGCGTCTGCTCGGCCTTCTTCTCCAGCCGCTCGATCTCGCCCGATATCTCGACCGCCTCGCCCGAACCCGCGACCGACCGCAACTCATGGACCTTGCCCTGCAGGTCGGCGACGGGTTTTTCGAACTCGAGGAAGCTGTGCATCGGTTTACCGGTCCAGAAAGTCTGCGGCGCGGCCTCATGCCGCCGCCGGGTCATTTGCGGCGCGACACTGGCGAGGGAGGCTGCCCCTGTCAAGTTGCCCACCGCGTCGACATGGCGTGCGCGGGGCGAAAATGCAAGCGCCGGCGGGAACGATCCGCGCCGGCGCTTGCGAAAACCGGGATGTGTCCTGTGGTTTTTTCGTCCTAGCGGGCGGCCTGGTCCTGCCCCGACTTGAAGTCGAGCTGGCGCGGCTCCACCACCAGAGTGCCGCTGTTGGTGCCCATCTCGATGCGATAGGGCACGAAGACCCGGCCGGAGCCGAGCGGAGCCAGCCAGGCTTCCATGCGGCGGTTCTCGGCCATGTACTTCACCGACTTGGTCGAGGGACGATGGCCGGCGACCGGGATCCAGCGTGCCGAGCACACCACCACCTTGCCGTCATAGCCCTTGCCCGAGACTTCGCGGATTTCCTTGAAACCGAGCTGGATGTCGAAGCGCGTCCAGCCGTCGAAGACCGGGATGCGGCGCTCGCAGACCGAGGCGTCCGGCTGGCCCTTGGCCGCCTTGACCGGCATCAGGATGGCGCTCAGCGGGTCGACCACGTTGCGCGTGTGCTTCTTGGTGACCTCGATCCGCTCCGGGTTCGGCTTGAACTTCGGCGTCACGCGCATCGAGCGCACCTTGCCCGAGCCCTGCGCCAGATCGACGAAGAAGTCGCGGTCGGCCGCGCGCGAGGCCATCTTGTAGCTCGACGGCACCACCTTCTTGCCGGACACCCAGCCGGAGGCCTCCGCTCCGCCCTTGCCGGCGGAAAACAGCGTGCCGATGCCAGCCGGCTCCATGCCCACCTTGGCCGAATAGGCATTGGCCTGCACCACCAGCGACAGCGAGCCGCGGGCGATCTTGAAGCCCGCGACGGAGATATCGTAGACGCCGCCGAGCCGCGCGGTCTCGGCGCTTGCCGGGCCGGCGGCCAACGGCGCGACCAGGAGGGCAGCGGCGGCAAGGCCGGCGGGAAGCAGGCGGCGGATCTGGGCCCCGGAAGACGGCTGGGGCCTTGCAGACGAAAGGGAGAGCCTGGACATCGGAACCTCACACACCGCGCGGCCACGGCCGGCAGGACAACACACTCGACTTCGGCTTCGCTCCGGCGCCTTTGATTCCGCAGCCCGCTTGGGCGTCCGCGGAACCTGTCACCGCCTCCCGCCCGCGCCTTTCAGCCCGTCCCGCACCTGGCGTCCGTCGGCCGGACACGCCGTGTCGAAGAGATGGGCCGAAGCCGGATGGTTAAGCGAAAGACCGTCCCCGCGCGGTCCGGCCTGATGCCGGTCGGTTCCCGCGGGACGGCGAACCGTTCACGCATGCATTTTCAGCCAGCACGGTAACCGCATGGTTAACGGACTGCAAATGTCCTGCATCGACCTGCGCACGCAAGGCGCTCCGCGTTGCGCCCGCGCCACGCTTGCGCTATCGGGGGGCTGCGCCATCGACGGGCCGAAGCGCAAGGCGCCCCGCCCTGCCGCTTTCGCGCGATTTCGCGTGCAAGACGCCTTGACGGCGCGTCGCGCGCCCCGTATAGCAGGCCGACTTTTCGACCATTGCCGGACAATGGGCGCCGGGCCGTGCGGGTCCGCGAACGCCCCGGCAATCTCCAGCAGGGGCATCCGCCCCGTCTTGAAACGATCGGGGCTTGCTCCGAGAAGAAAGAAAAAGGTGTCCCATGGCACGCCGTTGCGAACTCACCGGCAAGGACGTGATGACCGGTAACAACGTCAGCCACGCCAACAACAAGTCGCGCCGCCGGTTCCTGCCGAACCTGTGCAACGTGTCGCTGATTTCCGACGCGCTGGGCGAGACCTACAAGCTGCGCATCTCTGCGCATGCGCTGCGCTCGGTCGAGCATCGCGGCGGCCTCGATGCCTTCCTTTTGAAGGCTGCCGAGAGCGACCTGTCGCCGAAGGCCCGCATCCTGCGCACCGAGATCAAGCGTCGCCTGGCCGCTTCGGCCGCCGCTGCGGCCTGATACGCGCCCAGGTCAGCGTCTGTCCGGCAGGCTCGCCCGCCGGACCTGATGCGACCATCGACGAACGAGCTTGCAGGAGGCGCCATGGCGCCTCTTTTCGCGTTTCCGGCATCCGCCGGGGCCGCTTCGTACCCGGCCGGCATGCGGCCGAAGGTCAGGACCCATCGACATGACGCAGACCCGCTTCGCACCGGCATCCTTCACCCTCGCGCAGGCCGTTCCCGCGGTCCTTGCCATGGCGGTCGTCGTCGTCGCCTCCAATATCCTGGTCCAGTATCCGCTGGACGCGACGCTGGGCGGGCTGAACCTTGCCGACCTGCTGACCTGGGGCGCCTTCACCTATCCGGCCGCCTTCCTCGTCACCGACCTCACCAACCGCCGCTTCGGCCCGAGCGCCGCACGCAAGGTCGTGCTGGTCGGCTTCGCGCTCGCAGTGCTGCTGTCGATCTGGCTCGCGACCCCACGCATCGCGGTCGCCTCCGGCTCGGCCTTCCTGATGGCCCACCTGCTCGACATCGCCGTCTTCGACCGGCTGCGCCGCTTCACCTGGTGGCTGGCGCCGGCCGTCTCCTCGACGCTGGCCTCGATCCTCGACACGGTGCTGTTCTTCGGTCTCGCCTTCTCCCTCGCTGCGACCCCGCTGCTCGGCTATGGCGACGAGTTCGCGACCTCCGCCGCTCCGTTCCTCAGCGTCTTTTCGCTGGAGCTGCCGCGCTGGCTGTCCTGGGCCGCCGGTGATTTCACGGTGAAGCTGCTGGTCGCCGCCGCCCTGCTCGTGCCCTACCGGCTGATGCTCGCGGTTCTGATCCCGGCCCCGGCCGGCGGAAACGCCAACCGCGCCTGATCCAGTCCAGTTCAGACAAACAAAAAGCGCGCCCTCCGGCGCGCTTTTTCGTTTTCGGGGTAGTGTTCAGGACGCTCTTTCGGAACAGCCCCCTCTCAGGATGTCATCCCGGTCAAGCGCAGCGCAGAACCGGGACCCATTGGCACCCTCGGCAGGCGTGAGGCGAACAGGCCTCTCCTGCGTCTTCCCGGGCAAGGCGTAGCCGCGACCCGGGACCGGAGAGCCACCGACCTGTCGTCAGCGCTCAACCGCCTGCGCCGATCCTCAAAGCGCCTTCCTACAGCGCCGGCGCGGGCAGCCCCCGGCGGGCGCAGGCCGCCTGCACCGTGTTCGCCAGCAGGCAGGCGATGGTCATCGGCCCGACGCCGCCCGGCACCGGGGTGATCGCCCCTGCGACCTTCACCGCCTCGTCGAAGGCGACGTCGCCGACGAGCCGCGTCTTGCCCTCGCCGCGCTCGGGCGCCGGCACCCGGTTGATGCCGACATCGATCACCGTCGCCCCCGGCTTCACCCAGTCGCCGCGCACCATCTGCGGCCGGCCGACGGCCGCGACCAGAATGTCGGCGCGCCGGCACAGCTCGGCAATATCGCGCGTGCGCGAATGCGCCATGGTCACCGTGCAGTTGGCGTTCTGCAGCAGCAGGGCCACCGGCTTGCCGACCAGGATCGAACGGCCGAGCACCACCGCATCGAGGCCGGAGAGATCCCCGCCATGCGCCTCGCTCGCCAGCATCACGCAGCCCTTCGGCGTGCACGGCACCAGGCCCGGCCGGCCGAGCACGATCCGCCCGGCATTGGTCGGGTGCAGCCCGTCGACATCCTTGGCCGGGTCGATGGCCAGCACCACCTTGTCCGTGTCGATCTGCGCCGGTAGCGGCATCTGTACCAGGATGCCGTCGACCTCCGGGTCCGCGTTGAGCCGCGCCACCAGGTCGAGCAGCTCCGCCTCCGGCGTGTCCGCCGGCAGCCGGTGTTCGATCGAGCGCATGCCGCATTCCTCGGTCTGGCGCACCTTGTTGGAGACATAGACCTGGCTCGCCGGATCCTCGCCGACCAGCACCACCGCAAGGCCGGGCGTCACGCCGTGGCCCGCCTTCAGCGCGGACACCGCCTCGCGCACGTCGCCGCGCAGGCGCGCCGCCCGCGCCTTGCCGTCGATCAGCTTTGCAGTCATGGAACCTCCGGAAGACACCGTCAAAGTTGGGCAAAGTCGAGTTACTTTAGCTGCCCGCCGCCGGCGATGTCGGCAAGACGAGCGGCAATTGCATGCGCATCCGCGTCATCGCGGGCGCCAAGGACAAACGTCTTGAGCCGGGCCGTCGCCCCGGCGGTCAGCCGCACATCGCGCTTCGCAAGGCCGAGTTCCGCGGCGAGAACGGCAGCGACGGCCGCATTGGCCGCCCCCTTGTCGGCGACCGCCCGCACCCGCACGCAGAGCACGGCGCGCCCGTCGGACAGGCGCGTCACCCCGTCGATGCCGTCGCGCGCGGCGCGCGGCGTTGCCCGCACCGCAAGGCGCACCCCGTCCCGCGCCACGCTCCAGGCCGTGTCGGCGTCACCGGTCATCGCGGCAGCGGGGCGGCGCGTCGTCAGAAGACGTTGGGATAGACGTAGTAGGCCAGCACCCGCTGCAGCAGGAAGATGCCGAGCAGCAGGATGATCGGCGACAGGTCGAGCCCGCCCATCGACGGCACGTAGCGGCGGATCGGCCGTAGCAAGGGTTCGGTCAGGTTGTAGAGCACCTGCCCGATCATCGCGACGAACTGGTTGCGCGAGTTGATCACGTTGAAGGCATAGAGCCAGGAGAAGATCGCGCTGGCGATGATCACCCACGTATACAGATTGAGGATGAGGAAGATCACGTCGAGGATGGCACGCATGGACGGCGGGTCTCCGGCTTGGACCGACGGGGGCTTTGACCGACGGGGGTGATTTCCCCTCATGTAGCCGCCACGCGCGCCCGCCGCAAGGCTCCTCGGGGCCGCGCGCCGGGCGGTGCACACGGCTTGTCTACAGGCTGTCCATGCGCACCGGGGAAATGCTTGACAGGGACACCCGCCCTCTCCTAAATGCCGCTCACGCTCGAAGAGCGGGGCCGTAGCTCAGATGGGAGAGCGCTGCAATCGCACTGCAGAGGTCAGGGGTTCGATTCCCCTCGGCTCCACCAATTTCCCCCGACCACTTCATATCACCAGCAGAACGCCCGGATCGCGGTCGTTCGCGAAGGCTCGCAGGCCGGTCTTCCGGATGCGGCCGCAGTCTGTCGCGGCGCTTGCACTCCCTCGCGCGGCCGATCCCTAAAATTGTAGCGATCCGGTTCAGCTGGTGTTCATCTGGCCTCTCCTACAGGGAGGCGACAGGATGATACCCGATGCCGCATCTCGACTTCATGACCCTTTATATTCTGGTGTTTCTCAACTCGCTCGCGGTGACCGCGGTGTGGGCGGGATTCGCCTGGATGTACCGCCCGTACCCGGCGGCCCGCTACTGGCTCGCCGGGACGCTAATGACCCTGCTGGGCGGTCTCGTGCTGGCGACACAGGGCAACGCGGGGGCGCTGGTGCCCGCCGTCCTGGGCAACACCATCGTCATTTTCGGCTTCATGCAGTTCTGGATCGGCTTGCGGCGCTTTGCCGGCCAGCCCGGCGGACAGACCGTTGCCGTCGCCTTCTCGCTGCTCGCCGCAGCAGCGATGATCGCCCTGCACGACAGCGACCGCGGCCGCGCCATCGTCTATGCCTCCGGCCAGTCCATTGTGATGCTGACCTGCCTCTTCCAGCTGCTGCGTCGCCGCATCTCCGGCATCGGCACGGTGATTGCGGCCGTCGCCTTCACGGTGGCGCTCACCGGCCAGTTCCTCGTCGTCGCCTCGAACGGCGCGGTCCTCGCCGGCGCGCTGGACTACAAGATCTATTACGCGCTCGCCTCCTACGCCCTGCTCTGCACGGTCTTCAGCGCCACCGTGTGGAACCTCGGCTTTGCCCTGATGGCCGTCGACAGTCTTCACCGGCAGCTGAGGGGCCTTTCGGAAACGGATGCGCTGACGGGCCTGGCCAATCGCCGCGCCTTCGCCGCGCGCGCGGACCAGCTACAGCAGCAGGCGGACACCCTTCCCTGGTGCCTGATCCTGATCGACCTCAACGACTTCAAGCCGCTCAACGACCGCTTCGGCCATCTTGCCGGCGACGGCGCGCTGAAGCATTTCGGTCAGGTCCTGGTGTCTTGCGCGCGGCCCGGCGATCTGGTGGCGCGCCTTGGCGGCGACGAGTTCGCCCTGCTGCTCCCCGACACCGCCCTTGCACAGGCCGCCGCTCTGGCGCAGACGATCCGCCGCAAGGTGGCCTCCTCTCCCTTCTCACTCGGCAAGGACAGCGTGCCGATGTCGGCCGCGATCGGCGTTGCAGGGTCGCAAGAGGAAACGGCGGGCCACGACCGACTGTTCTCTCTCGCCGACGCACGCCTTTACCAGGACAAGACGGCCTCGAAGGGCGACCAGCGCCCGCGTTCCGGGCAACTGTGGCTGCAGCTGGCCACGCAAGGCTAGAGCCATCATTCCGGTTCGTGTCGGGCGAGGCGGAGATCGCCCTGCTTCAGCATCAGATAGCGGTACATGACCGAGGAGAAATTCTGGTTGTCCGCGCCCGATGTCATCACGCCGGCGAGCAGGTCGAGATAGTCCTGCGCCCAGCGCGCGGACCATGTCGCGGTATCCTCTTCCGGCAAGGGGCCGGCCATGCGCCGCACGTCGACCCGCACCTCCGTGCCCGAGCGCAGGGCCTGCAGCCAGTAGATCGGCACCCCCAGCGCCTGGGCGACCTTCGGCACGGTGTCGAGCAGCGTGCAGCTCACCCCGAACAGGGTGCCGACCGCCTCGCTCCTGAAACCGACCTTCGTGTTGGCCTCGGCGGGAAAATCGGGGATGGAGAAGACGCTCATCCCCCCTTTCAGGAATTTGACGATCCGTGCCGCAGCCAGGCGGTCTGTCATCTGAATGACCTGGTAGCGGCTGTTCAGCTCCTCGTGACGGGTCGCCGAGCTCAACAGGAACGCGGTATTCCGGAAATAGCTCTCGCGAAGAACCACGTTGCCCTGTCCCTGATGCGTTCCGACGATCAGCGTGGGAACGCGCGACCGCATGCGGTCTTCCAGCTCGGCATAGGTGTCGGTCCGCTCGAATGCCAGTTCGATCTCGGGATGCACATTGCGCAAGCCTATGACCCGCTGGACGTAGGTCGCGCGCTGCGCGCGGGCGAGCCACGCTTGCCTGTCGCCATCGCCCTTGCCCTGCAGCTGCCATGCGATCTGCCCGGCGGTCGACGGCAGTGCTGGTTCGGCCAGCCCCTGCTCCGCAGCCTCGATCAGGTCGCAGACATCCTCGCCGCTCATCGGTCGATAAAGGGGATAGGCCGGGATAGTCAGCTGGCCCAGATCGTCGTGATGGCCCAGGAAATGCCTCAAAAGCGCGATGGCATTGGAAGAACCCGGCGCGCGACCGTCCGCCCGGCTGGCGATCAGCGCGGGGAGCACCTCCGGACAGTTCATCATCCGCAAGTCGCACAGCATCCAGGATTCGAGAGTCAGGGCGCCGGAGCAGACCTGCTCGACAAGAAACGCCGCCCCGCCCTTTGTATCGCCGAGCGCGAGGAACAGGGCATAACGCAGCTTCAATCCCGCCTCATGGACAGGATGATGCGCCAGCACGGCCTCGGTCGTCGCCAGCGCCCTGTCGAGCCGGCCCGTTTCGAATTCTGCCCGCGCCTTCAGCACCGACAGCTGGATATCGCGGGGCGACTGGCCACAGGCGCGTCCGGTGCGCTCCGCCAGCTCTGCCCACGCGCAGGTTCCCATGGCGACCTGCGCCCGCAACACGTCGAGCGTGAAGTCGGGAAACCGGCTCTCGGACTCGGCCAGTAGGTGCTCGAGCCTTGCCATGACCGCCCGCGACGGCGCCGTCCCGAAGCCCCACCGCCCCGCGGCCGAGACCAGCTTCCTGACATGTTCCAGAAGCGAGGGGGCGTGCCTTGCATCCTCGATCAGGAGATCGGCGAACGCCTCGATCTCCCCGAGCGTCAGATGCAGATGAGCCAGCGCCCGCCTGACGGCTGTGTGGCCCTTCAACTCGTCGGAAAGTCCGGCGACAAAGGCTTCCGCCTCCCCGATGCGCTCGGCGTTGACCAGTTCGTTCAGGACCAGTGCCGCTCCCTCCGGCGATGCCGGGTCGTCCTTCCAGAGCCCAAGCATCCTTGCATGGGCGACCTCGTGACGGCCCTCGCTGCGCAGCAGGCGGATCTCCAGCCGCTGCAGCGCCGGGGTGAGCTCGCCCCTCGCGATCTGCTCGTCCAGCCGGTTCCGCGCGCGTTCGAAGCGGCGCAGGTCGAGATCCAGCCCGATCCGCAGGTCGGCGTGTTGGTGACGCGAGGCGGACAGCACCGCCTCCATATCCGTCATATCGCCCGCCGGCCATAACGTCAGCACCTTTTGCCGGACGAGCCCCTCGTCGTCCGGCCAGCGGGCCAGCGCCCCGTCGCACAGCCGGAGCGCCGCCGTATGGTCGAGGGCGAGGCGCTCCAGCCCTATCGCCTGGAACACGGCATCGCGATTGTCGGGCGCCTCCCTCAGCGCCGCCCGCGCGGCCTCGAGCGCGGCCCGCGTCGCCCCCGTGTCGGCGAGACAGCGGGACGCCTCCACGTGCAACCTCGCCCGGTCCTGCGGCTTGAGCCCATCCGGCCTTGCCAGGATCCGCTCGACGATGGCCAGCGCCTGCAAGGGATCTGCGGCCCGGCGCAGCGCCACCGCATGGCGCAGCTCTGCCTGCCACTCGGCCGGGTGCTTTTGCGCGAGCACGGCACCGGCCCTGGCGGCCGCCGCGAAATCCTTCATCTGCGTCAGGATTTCGACCCGGGCATAGAGGGCCGGCTTGTGCGCCGGATCGACCGCGAGGATCTCCTCGGCCAGCGCCAGGCTTTGCGCATGCGCGCCGTGCCACAGCAGCGACAGGGAGAGCTCATGTTTGATCGAAAGGTGGTCCGGATGGCGCCGCAAGGCCTCGCTCAGCTGGCGAATGCTCTCCTCCACGCGCCGGCTCTGGCGCAAGGCCGCGCCCTGCTTGGCAAGCACGGCCGGATCGCCGGGAAAGCGCGCCAGCATCTGTCCGGCCGCCTCCAGCGCCGCATCGAACTCCCGCGCCTGCATGAAGGTATCGATCCTGGCATGAAGTGCCGGCCGGTGTGTCGGATCGGCCGCAAGGATCTCCTCCACCAGCGCCAGGCTTTGCGCATGCTTGCCCTGCCAGCGCAGGGACAGCGCCAGCTCGTACCTGATCGCGAGATTGCCTGGATGGCGTCCCAGGGCATCGGACAGATACCGGACGCTCTCCTCCACGCGCCGGCCCTGCCGCAGCGCGATGCCTTTGCTGATGACCGCTGCCGGGTCGTCGTCCGCCTCCCTCCCTGCAGCCTCTGACATGTCTGACATGAGCGACTTCTTGGTTTGGCTATCGCAGCTCAGCTCGCCGCGGTCTTCTCGATGAGCAGGTCCTCGATCACCAGCGCATCGATCCCCGAGGTCACGAAGACCGCCAGCGCATCCTCCGGCGAATGAATGATGGGCTTGCCCATGATGTTGAAGCTCGTGTTCAGGACGACGGGAACGCCGGTCCGCTCGCCGAAGCGCCGCACCAGCTTGTGCATCCAGGGCCCGGTACGGGGGGAGACCGTCTGCAGACGGCCGGTCCCGTCCGCGTGGACGACCGCCGGCACCTGCGCGGCCTTCTCGCCGCGCCAGCGCAGGGTGATCGACATGTATGGCGAGGGTTGGGCGCTCTCGAACCACTCCGCGACATCCTCCTCGCACAACACCGGAGCGAAGGGCCGATAGGGCTCGCGGCCCTTCACCAGCCGGTTGATACGGTCCTTCATGTCGGCGGGGCGGGGATCCGCCAGGATCGAGCGATTGCCGAGGGCGCGCGGACCGAACTCCGCCCGCCCGCGCATGACGCCGACGATCTTTCCCTCGGCCAGCAGCTCCGCGACCCTGTCCTCGCCGTTCATCGAGACATCGCTCACCCGCGCGATGCCGCGAAGGTTCTCCAGTCTGGATACTGCGTCCGGCGTTGCGGCCGATCCCAGATAGGGCGTGGCCGGCAGGACGGGCACCCGGCTCGTCTCCGCCGTGTCCATCCAGCTCAAAAGCGCCGCACCGACGGCGTTGCCGTCGTCCGCCGGGGCCGGTGGCACGAACAGGCGGTCGAACGGCATGCGCCCGGCGATCGTGCCGTTATAGGAGGAGTTCAGCGCGCATCCGCCGCCGAGGATGAGGTTTCCGTCGGCCCCCTCAGCCACCGCAGACAGGATCTGGTCGGCAAGGGCCGCATAGGCGGCCTGCCCGCTTGCGGCAAGGTCGGCCGCGTTCATCAACGGCGCGTCCGCCGGGCGGGCGAACTGCCGGATGCTGCCTGCAAGGGCGGCGAGCGCTTCCTTGTCCGCAAAGCGCAGGCGCCCCCGATCCACTTCCAGGAGCGCGACCATCGCATCGCGGATCTCGGGCCTGACCGTCCCGTAGGCGGCCAGCCCCATCACCTTCCACTCTTCCCCCAGCCGCCAGTCGAACCCGCACAGCTGCGTCAGCCAGGCATACAGCGTGCCCAGGCTCCCCGGCCCCCACGAGCGCCACCGGCGCTTGAGCACCCGGCCGCGAAGATCGAACATCGAAACCGCGCCGGCCTCGCCCTCCCCGTCGACGATCAGGCAGGATGCGGTGTCGACCGGTGCGAAGGCGCTGGCCGTCACCGCGTGGCACAGGTGGTGATCGTAGCGCCGCACCTCGGGCATCTGCCGCGCGATCCCCAGTCTCAGGAGCGAGGCACCCGCATGGGTGTTGATGCCGGCATGCAGTTCCCGCAGCCAGAGGGCATCCGTCACGGGCAGCAACTCGCCCATCAGCTCGACCGGCAGGTCCGCCTTGATCCGTTGCCAGGACGTGGCCACGGCCAGGCTGTCTGAGCCGAAATCGAAACCGACCTGGGTCAGGGCGGATTCAAGGTGCGGCACATGATCGGGCGTGATGCCCCAGGCCCGTTTGTCCTGTACGAAACGTTCCGTTGCCTCGGCGAAGAGAAGATTTCCATCGGCATCGACGATCGCCAGCGCCGGGTCATGCCCGGATGTCGAAAGCCCGAGGTGGAACAGCGCCATCAGGAACCCGCGCGCTTCAGGATGGAGCGTGCGAACTCGCCGAGCGTGTCGTGCTGGAAGATATCGGCCGGGTCCACCTCCACGTCGAAGCGATCTTCCACCTCGCCGCAGACCAGCACCGCATCGATCGACTGCAGCCCCAGATCCGCGAGCGACATCTCCATCCGGATATCGTCTACCGAGGTCTTGGTGCGCTGCGCGACCCTCTCGCGAAGAAACGAGAAAAACTGGGACTCGTCTATTTCAGTCATCTTGATGCTCTGTTCTTCTGAAAACGCACGGAAGCGTGCTGAGGGCGACGGTTTCCGACATGGGGTGGTAACGATGCGCCTGCGTAACCAGCGCCATGTCGGGAAAGGTCTGGAGGAGTGAGGGAATGGCGCGCTTGAGGACCATCACCGAAAGGGCCGCGCCGACGCAGCGATGCAGCCCCTTGCCGAACGAGACATGCCCGTTGCCGCCCGGGGTCTGCCGGTTCAGCACGCGGATGTTCAGCCGCGCCGTGTCGCCGGCCTTCATTGCCATCTCGCTGAGCGTCAGGTCGGCGCGGGCAACGCGGTAGATGAACTTCGGCCCGCTGCAACGCGCGACCAGTTCGTCGATATTCGCCTCGACCCACGCCGGATCGCCTGCCGCCGCCCGTTCCTCGGGAGGGAGCGAGAGGATCCACAGCAAGGCATTGGACAGCGTGTGGGACAGGTTGAAGCTCGCGCCGTAGAGCACCAGCACCACGGCCTTGAGATCCGCTTCGTCGAACCCGTCCGGCGCCTCGGCGACCAGGGCCTCCAGCAGCGAGGGCGGACCGTCGGAGGCGACGGGCACCTCCATCAGCGACAGCGCCTCGGCGAAGACCGCTTGGACGCGCCGCAGGTTCCGCATCGAAAGCCAGGGCTCCAGCACGTCCTGCAGGTGCGGCGCGATGGCGTCGAACCTGTGCGGATCGCGGCTGGAGATGCCGAGGATGCGCATCATCGTGCTCTTGCGCAGCGGATCGGAATAGCCCGAGACCAGATCCGGCGACGCCACCGCCGACAGGGCGCGCAGCGTCTCGTCCAGCGCCCCGTCGACGACACCCTGCCAGAGGGGCAGCTGCGCGGTGCCGAGGAAGCGCATCAGCGCCTGTTTCAGCGCTTCGTGCCGCGGCCCGTCCATGAAGAACAGCGCGTTGCGCGCGATCCTCGTCGCGTCCCCCAGATCCTCGCCGCTCGCCTGCGACAGCAGCGCGAGGTGGCTTTCCATCGGCGGCGGGGCAAAGGCCTCGTTGTCCCGCAAGACCCGGTGCGCGCTGGCCATGTCGCGGATGTCGCAAAGACGCGCGCTCACCCGCCGGGACCGCTTGTCGATGTCGCACGGCAGGGCCGTCGGGGCCTGCATCATCGGCGTGACCACGAACCGGCACTCGTCGGTCTTCAGGACGATATCGGGAAAGGACCGCGCCAGGGCGGGCAAGGCGGTTTCGATCAGCATCTCGCTGAGAAACACTCCGGGACACTTGTGCGCGCCGCTGCCGAAGCTCATGTGGCTTTGGCGCGTGCCCTGGCTGGCCCGCAACCGGCTGTTGGCCGCCACGATATCGACCACGGCGGACTCGCCCTGGCGATAGGGACAGCCGGCGACTTCGGTCGCCTCGCTCGCGACGCGCACCAGCGTGCGGGTGGACTGGTAGAGCCCCAGGATCTCCTGGGTGTGCCGCGCGCCCCATCCGGGCTTGCCGGCCTCGGCCCACAGATCAGCCGGACCGCTCAGCAATCCGTAAAGCGCGAAAGCCAGAGACTGGGTCGCCGAGTTCGAGCCGACCAGCAGGCCGACGACGAAGTACTCCGGCTCCAGAAAGTCCGGCAGATCGTCCCGGCGGCGGCGCAGATAGCCGAGCAGCGTTTCGGGCTCCGCACCCTCGCCGTCCCCGGCCGCAGGACACGTTGCGACCAGCAGGCTCGCCGCCGTGTTCAGGGCCTTCAGCGTCGGCACCGACAGATAGGGCTCCGTCAGGCGCTGCGCGGTTTCGGCCGCGCGAAAATAGTCGTCGTCGGGCGGCAGGTCGAGGCCGAGGATCCTCGGCATGACCTTGAGAAACAGCGGGATCGTGAAATCGCGGACGAGGTCGGGATCACCCGCATGCCTCAGCTCGGTACAGGCGCTGTCGCAGGCCTGCTCCATCAACGCCCGCCACGGCGAAAGCCCGGACTGGCTGAAGAACGGCGCGATCACGCGGCGGGTCTGCAGGTGGGCCGGCCCGCTCATCGCCACGAGCGTGTTGGCCGACAGGCGTCGCAACGCATCGAGGTCGACGCCCCCGCGCCCGGCGATCTCGTCGAGATACCGGTCGATCCGCGGCAGGTCGAGGCTCCGCAGCACCGCGGCCGCCATGGCCGGCGCCTTCACGAAACTGTCGGGATCCGACCAGACGTGGCGGGTCACGCGGCGCCCCCTGCCATCTGCGCCTCGTCGAGACAGATCGCCTGATCGTGCAGGCGGGACAGTTCGAGGGCTGCCTCTCGCCGCCTGATCTTGCCGCTGCTAGTGCGAGGAAGCGTCCCGCGCGGCAGAAAGGCGATACGTTCGAGCCGGACGCCGGTGCCGGCGGCAACCGCCTTGCGGATCCGCGCGGCAACCGCGTGGGGCTCGTCGATCGGGGCGCAGCCGGCACGCAGCTCGATCAGGAGATCCGCCCGGCCGGGCAAGGCTTGCAGACTGTCGAACGCCGCCGCCGCCGAGGCGCTGAGATCGCCATGTTCGCGCGCCGCGAGCCATTCGACCTCCGCGGCGGCCACATTGCGGCCGTTGACGATGATGAGGTCCTTCGCGCGCCCGGCAATGTAGAGCCGGTCGCCCGCAATGCCGCCCAGATCGCCCGTCCGCAGCCAGCGCACCCCGTCGGGCGCGTCGAAGAAGCCGTCCTCGTCGTCGCCCGTCTCGCCGAGATACCGGCGGCAGACGGACGGCCCGCTCAGCCAGATCTCGCCCGTCGCCCCCTCGGGCAGCGCCCGGCCGGTCTCCGGCTCGGCGATCCGGATGCGGCTGCGCGTCTCGGCGGAGAGCAGGCAGCCCTCGAAGCCCGCCCAGGGCTCAGGTGTCGCCGCAGCCTGCCCTGCGCCTCCCGCTTCGCCGGCCGCGAACAGCGTGCATTCCGCCATCCCGTAGCAGGCGAACACCGCGTCCCTGGCAAGCCCGTTCGCCGCAAAGCGCTGGTGGAACCTCTCCAGCAGGCCGCTCGGCACCGGCTCCGCCCCGCAGAACGCCCTCTCCCACGAGCCGAGGTCGAGCCTCTCCGCCTCCTCTTCGGAGATCCGGTTCAGGCATTCGAGAAAGGCGAAGGTCGGCCCGCCGCTGATCGTGCCGCGCCAATCGGAGATCGCCTCCAGCCAGACGGCCGGCCGGCGGATCATGTCGAACGGGCTCATCTGCACCGAATGCGCGCCGGAAAGCAGCGGATAGAGGATGCAGCCCATCAGCCCCATGTCATGATAGTGCGGCAGCCAGTTGATCATCACGCTGTCGCGGTTCATGCCCCAGAGCGACTGGATCAGCCCGCAATTGTGGCGGATCTGGTCCGCCGTCACCGGCACCGCCTTGGGAAAGTGGGTCGAGCCCGAAGTGTGCTGGATCACCGGGAAGGCGCAAGGCGCCGCCCCGCCGGATGCCACCTCCGGCACCGGGGCAGGATCGTCGACGACGAGCACCGGGCAGGCCGGCGCCCCGCCCTCGCCGGTCAGCTGCTGTTCCACGGCACCGCGGTTGTTCGAGGTGCACAGCACCGCTCTTGCACCGCAGGTCCGTGCCATGCGCGCCAGCCGTCCCGGCAGATCCGAGGCGCGGGGCGGGGCGACCGGCACCAGCGTACCGCCGCCGAGCAGCGTCGCCACCAGCGCGATCAGGAACTCCTCGCCGGCCGGCAGCGCCGCCATCAGCACATGCGGTCCCTCGCCGAGGCAGCGATCCCAGAGCGCCTGCATCTCCGTAGCACGCGCGCCCAGCTCCGCCCCGGTCATCGTGCGATACCGGCCGCGGCGCCCCAGCACGGTGATCAGCGGCGCGCCATGGCGCTGCTCGAGCGCTAGCGCGATCTCGCGCTGAAGGCTGGTTTCGGTCGCACGCCTGGTCATCGGGTTGCTTGATCTGGTCGTCGGTCAGGCCGGTTGCGCGATGGGTTTTTCACGGCTCAGGTGGACCTGCCGGCTGCCCTGCTGCGACAGCCGGTGCAGCGACGTGAAGGAATTGAGGAAGATGGAGAGGGCGAACGACAGGTCCCGCGCGATCTCGGGGCGCTGGTGCGACATCTCGTTGACGGCGTCGATGACACGGCGCGCCTGCGGGTCGCTTGCCGCCTGCCGGAAAAGCTTGAAGATTCCGAAAGCGCCCTTGCCCGGCGTCACCTTCCGGTCGCTCGCCCGCAGATGCTCCGGCGGCGGACCGAGGATCGCGGCAAGATGCTCGAAGCGCCTGATCGCGTTGTCCGGCTCGTGCAGCGCCTCGACCAGCCAGATGGCGCCCTCGGCCAGCTGGCGGCGCGTCATCTGCCGCGGCTCGATATTGGTCCACAGGTCGCCGCCCGGAAAGCTCGTTTCCGTCCCGTCGATGAACAGCCGGCCTTCGGCCGCCATCTGCTCGTAAAGCGGCGTGGCGATCGGCGCGACCAGCACCGACACCCGCAGGTTCACCACCGGCAGGGCCATGCCGAACTCGAACTGGCGCTCGAAACATCCCAGGTCGTCATGGTCGAAGCCGACCATCATGCCGCCGGTGACCGTCAGCCCGCCGGCGACGATCCGGCTGATCTCGGTCACGAGGTCCCGGCGCAGGTTCTGCCGCTTCTTGACCTCCTTGAGCGCCTCTTCGTTGCTGGTCTCGATGCCGACGAAGATGTCGCGCACCCCCGCCTGGTTGCACAGCTCGATCAGCTCCGCATCCCGCGACAGGTCGATCGAGGCCTGCGTCGCGAACTGGACCGGCTCGCGGCCCTCGCGCCCGTTCCAGCCGGCAAGCCCTTCCAGCAGGACGCGGGATTTCTTGCGGTGGACGGTGAAATTGTCGTCGGACAGGTTGATGCTGCGATAGCCGAGATCGTAGAGCACCTGCGCTTCGGCCAGCACGTTCTCGATCGGCTTGTGCCGCTGCACCCGGCCCAGATACTGGATCACGTCGCAGAAGCTGCATTCGAACGGGCAGCCGCGGCTGGTCTGGATCACGCCGCTGATCGCCCGGTCGTTGTTGTAGAGGTCCCAGCGCGGCACCGGCGCGCTTGCGAGATCGGCCTGACCGCACAGGTATCGCGGCTGCAGGGTATCGGCCAGCAGGTCGCGGCTCAGCGCGCTCGCG
Source organism: Stappia sp. 28M-7 (assembly GCF_014252955.1). Classification (NCBI taxonomy): domain Bacteria; kingdom Pseudomonadati; phylum Pseudomonadota; class Alphaproteobacteria; order Hyphomicrobiales; family Stappiaceae; genus Stappia; species Stappia quadratibracata. The sequence goes on from NZ_JACMIA010000001.1 coordinate 4,469,567, forward strand.
ACGGTCTCGAACTCGCCGATGATCAGGCTGTCCGCCTCGCCGTCGAAATCGCCGGGCGCCAGCGACACATGCGGGCCGCCCATGATCACGCGCCGCCCCATGGCGCGGAACCGGCGGGCGATCTCGATGCCGCGGGAGGCCTGGGCAACGTTCATGCTGATGGCGATGACGTCGGACGGATCGTCGAAATCGACATCCTCGGTCATCTCGTCGCACAGCCGGATGTTGAAATCGCCCTCCAGCAGCGCGGCAACGGTGGTGATCCCCGCCGATGCCATCAGGGCATAGCGCTCGTCGATGTTCAAAATCTTGTCGGCAATGAGGGCTTCGCTGCCGAAATTCGGCAATGGCGCGATAAGATATATGTCCACCGGTATTCCGATCCTTGCCGCCCCCCTCGAGTGGCAGCGCGCATTATACACAACCCGTCCGGATTTAGTTACCGGTTTCAACAGGTTTCTCGCGCCTGCCCGCCCCCCCTTTGCACCCCTCACGAAGCGGAGAGCAGGATCACGCCCGCGATCAGCACCGCACAGCCGGCCAGCCGCCACGGGCCGACTCTTTCGCGCAGGATTACCATGCCCATCAGGGCGCCGACCATCATCGACATCTCCCGCATGGGCGCGACGAGGCTCAGCGGCGCGCCGTCGCTCAGGGCCGCGAGCACCAGGATGTAGGACGCCGGCGCCAGCAGCCCGACCCCGACCGCCGTCCACCAGTGGCCGCGCATCGCCGCCATCGCCTGGCGCGGGCGCGCCAGCACCACCGGCAGCAGCATGAAGAACCGCAACAGGTTCGAGACCCATTCCAGCACCACCGGCGCGATGCCGAGCGATTTCACCGCCACCGCGTCGACCACCGTGTAGCCGGCTATGAAACCGCCGGTGACCGTCCCCCAGCGCAGGCCCGCCTGGCCGCCGGGACGGGTGAAGGCGGCGATCTTTCCTTGCGTCGAGATCAGCAGGATGCCGGCAACCACCAGCACCAGCCCGACGACGCCGGTGCCGGTCGGCACCTCGCCCAGCAGCACGAAGGCCCCGAGGCTGGAGAGCATCGGCCCGGTCCCGCGCGCCACCGGATAGACGACCGACAGGTCGGCCACCTGGTAGCCGCGCTGCAGGCAGAGACTATAGGCCAGATGGATCAGGCTGCTCAGCACGATGAAGGCGGCGCCCATCGCCGTCCAGGCGATGCCGCCCTTGGCCAGCAGGTAGATCACCCAGGGCGCATAGGCGATGCAGGCGACGACGTTGTAGGCGAAGACGAAGGTCGCGCCGGCATGGGCCGCCCGTTTCGCCAGCAAATTCCAGGTGGCATGGATGAAGGATGCGAGAACGACGAGAAGCAGAGAGGCAAGCGTCACTGAGACCCCCTTGCGCGGTGCGCGGTTGATCTCGACGTCTCCTCCCCTGGGCTTTTGTCCCTTGGGTGCAGCCGGGGAACTCCCCCGGTTTCTGCAACGCTCGGTCCTGCGGCGAAGCGCCCGGATCCCTAGTTGCCACTCGGTCGATGGCCCATCCTAGCCGGGGCCCGCCCGCCATCGCAACCCGGCTAAGCAGTTTGCCACCGGAAGATGCCCCCCCTTGCGGGATCACTGCCTGGGCTTAAGACTTACCTGTGTGTTTCTCGCTTTCGTCGTCCTGCGCGCGTCTCTGCGCCTGAATCGCATCGGAAAACGCGGCGGCCAGAATGCCAGTCGGCATGGCGATCAAGCCGATCCCGGTCAGTGCGGTCAGGCCGGCGAAAATCTGTCCTGGCGTCGTTTGCGGGTAGACGTCGCCGTAACCGACGGTGGTCAGCGTCGCGATGGACCACCACATCGCCCTCGGAATGCTGCCGAAAGCCACCGGCTGATGCTCGCCTTCCACCAGATAGAGCACGGTCGAGGAGATGAGCAGCAGGATGCCGGCGATCCCCACGCTCATCATGAGTTCATAGCGGCGTGAGCGCAGCGCGGTCATGATCGCGTCGAAAGCCTGCGAAAACCGGCCCAACCGCGCCACACGCAGGATGCGCAACAGCCGGAACAGCCGCAGCAGAAACGCTTCACTGCCCAGAAAGGTGAGAAACAGCGGTGTGATCGCAAGCAGGTCGATCACTGCCGAAGGCGTTGTCATGTATTTCAGGCGACCGAAGAGCCCACGATATGCAGAGTTCTCTCCTGCCACCCAGAGCCGACCAACATATTCGACCAGGAACAGGAGGGTGAAAACGGCTTCGATGCCCAGAAACAGCTTTTCGCGCCCCTCGATGACAACCGGCTCGCTTTCGACGACGGCGACAACCGTCGCCACCATGATCAGCACTGAAATCACCTTGTTGAGCGGCGAGAGCCCCTTTTTCGGCCAAGCTGACGGCTCGAGGAGACAATAGAGCCGGCGACGAAGTGGCCGCTCTGCGTGCGGAGAGGTCATTCGCACCTCTTTTTTGCGGTGCGCCGAAGCGCTGGAAATGAGAAGCGAGAAAATGAATGCCTGAAAAAGCCGGGCGCCCTTGCCTATTTGTCGCGCCGTAGGAGGCAAAAGGTCAAGCGGGCCTGCGCTCTGCCCTCAGCCCCTCAAAAAAAACGCGCGCAAGCTGCCAGCTTGCGCGCGCCAGTCGCCATCCCCGCCGGAAGGGCCGGCGGAAGCTGCTTACATCTTGCAGTCCTGGGCCAGGCTGTCCTTGTAGTCCGAGACGACCTTGCGCACGAAGGACGTGGCGTACTTGCCGTCGTCCCGCTTCACCACCTTCAGCATGTGGAAGTCCTGGATCGGATAGTGATTGGTGTTGAAGGAGAACTTGCCGCGCACCGAGGCGAATTCGGCCGCCTCCAGCGCCTTGCGCATGGCCTCCTTGTCGTCCGTGTTGCCGCCGGTCTTCTCCAGCGCGCTGGCGATCAAGAGCGCCGCGTCATAGGACTGGGCGGCATAGGAGCCCGGCACATAGCCGTATTTCTCCTCGAAGGCGGCGACGAAGGCCTTGTTGGTCTCGTTGTCGAGATCCGGCGCCCAGGACCCGGCGGACAGGAAGCCGACAGCGGCGTCCTGCTGGCCCGGCAGCGTGGATTCGTCCGTGGTGAAGACCGAGAGGAACTTCATCTTGCCCGACAGGCCGGCCGCGTCGAACTGCTTGACCAGCCGCACGCCCATGCCGCCCGGCATGAAGGTGAACAGCGCGTCGGCGCCCGAGGTGGAGATGCGGGCGATCTCGGCCGAGAAGTCCTGATGGCCGAGCGGGGTGTAGACCTCGTCCGCCAGCGTGCCGTCAAAGCCCTGCTTGAAGCCCGCGATATTGTCCTTGCCGGCCTGGTAGTTCGGCACCATGGCGAAGACGTTCTTGAAGCCTTCCTCCGTCGCGATCATGCCGCTGACTTCGGCCGGCTGGTTGTTCTGGTAGGAGGTGACGAAGAAATACGGGTTGCAGTTGCGCCCGGCGAAGGTCGAGGGGCCGGCATTCGGGCTGATCAGGAAGGTCTCGGCCTCGACCACCGGCTTGAAGATCGCCTGCAGCATGTTCGAGAACACGGTGCCGACGACGAAGTCGACCTGCTCGCGCTCGATCAGCGAACGCGCCTTGAGCAGCGCCACGTCCGGCTTCAGCTCGTCGTCCTCGACGACCAGGCTGATCGACTGGCCGCCGAGCTTGCCGCCGTTCTGCTCCAGCGCCAGCTGGAAGCCGTCGACGATCTGCTGGCCGAGCGCCGCCGGCGGGCCCGACAGCGTCACCACCATGCCGATCTTGATGTCCTCGGCCAGCGCCGCCGAGCTCATCAAGGCGCCCAGCGCGACGCCCGCGGCAAGGCCGGTCAGTTTACGCGTCCACGTGCAAGTCATGGTCATTCCCCTCTTCTCGCCCCTTTGCCGGGGTCGATTTGCCTCTGGCGGCATCAAGGCGCCCAGCGCCCCTGCCTGCCGTATCGTCCTGCCGGCCTCCCGTCCGCCGGTCTTCTTCTGTCGTCTCTTCTTGTCTTGTGTCTTCTTGTCGGTTCTGTCTCGTGCCTCAGCCCGCCTTGCGCGCGGCAAAGCCAGCCATCTTGGCATATCCTTCGACGATTGCCTTGCGGTCCTCGTAAGACAGCACATGGTCGATATTGTCGAAGCGGCGCGGGCTCAGCCGCTCCACCTCGTCGATCACGCGCTCCGGTCCGCCGCGCCGGTTGGTGCGCACCACCTCCGCCGTCTTCGGCAGCCGCTCTTCCTCGTAGCGGTACAGCGCCTCGCGCGGATGCTCGGCCGCCGCCATGTGGTCGGCCAGGCACCGTGCATCGAGGATCGCCTGCGCCGCCCCGTTGGAGCCGACCGGATACATCGGGTGCGCGGCATCGCCGAGCAGCGTCACCCGGCCATGGGTCCAGCGCGGCAGCGGGTCGCGGTCCGCCATCGGATATTCGAAGATCGTGCCGCTGGCGCGCACCAGCGCCTCCACGTCGAAGCCCGGCACGGTGAAGCGCCGCGCATAGGGCAGCACCCGCGACAGCGGCGCCTGGCGCGACCAGCTCTCGGGCGGCGGCGGCGACACCGAGCCGTCGGCGACGCGCACATTGACCACCCAGTTCATCAGCTGCCGGCCGTCCTTGGCCGGGGCGATCGGGTAGAGCACCAGCTTGGCGCCCAAACCGCCGGCGATCGCCATCGTCTCGCCGTCCTCCCACACGGGCCATTCGGCCGCCCCGCGCCACATCACGACGCCGGCCCAGCTCGGCGGGCCCTCGTTGGGGTAGAAGCGCTTGCGCCCCATGCTGTGGATGCCGTCGGCGCAGACCAGCACCTCGCCGCGCAGCGTGCGCGAGGTCACGCCCTCGGCCGCATCGGTGAAATGCGCCGTGACGCCGGCCTCGTCCTGCACGAAGCCGGACAGCCGCAACCCGGTCAGCACCGCATCCTTGCCCATCCGCTCCACGGCCGCATCATAAAGCACCTTCTGCAGCCGGCCGCGATGGATCGAGAATTGCGGGAACTTGTGGCCGGCATGCAGGCCGCGCAGCTCGCGCCACACTTCCTGCCCCTGCCGGGTCAGGTAACGCAGCTCGCGCGTCCTCAGGCCCACCTCGTCCAGCCGGTCCAGCAGTCCCAGCCCCGCCAGCTCGGCGATGGAATGCGGCAGCGTGTTGATGCCGACACCCACCTCGCGCACCTGCGGCGCCTGCTCCACCACCGTGGCCTTGATGCCGCGCTCGTGCAGCATCAACGCGGTGGTGAGCCCGCCGATGCCTGCGCCCGCGATGAGGACGGTCATTGTCCCGCCCCGCTGTCTTCCGGCGGCAGGAAGTCGATGGCATGGGCGGCGGAGACCGCGACGATCTCGGCCGGATCCGCACCCGGGCCCATGTTGTGCAGCGCCCAGAACAGGTCGTAGAGCTGCAAGGTCGGCGTCACCCAGAACAGCGTCTTGATGGTGCTTTCGGACTTGTTGAAGATCCCGTGCGGCACGCCGCGCGGCAGCTTGACCAGATCGCCCGGCTCGCCGATCACCTCCTGGCCGTCGAGCAGGAAGGTGAAGCGCCCCTCGAGGATGTAGAGGAACTCGTCCTGGTCCGGGTGGATATGCGGCGGCACGAAGGTGCCGGGCGGCAGCGAGGCATGCCAGGAAAAGCACTCCTCGGTCATCTGCTTGGGCACGTAGGTCTGGCCCAGGATGTTCCAGCGGATCTGGTCCAGGCTCTCGCGGGACTTGACGATTCCGGGCTCCATCGCGGTCTTTCTCCGTTCTGTCTTGCGCGCGCCAGCCGCTCCCGCCGGGGAGCCGACAAAGGCGTCGGTGATCGGCGATGCCGGGTCCTTCAGGGCCTCCAGCACCGTGAAATGATTGTGCTCGCCGTCGACATGGGCGCGCGCCGGCACGTCCAGCCCGCCCCAGATGTCGGCGAGCAGCTTCGCCTGGCGGATGAATTCGGGCCGCTCGCCGCCGCCCACCCAGCAGGTCAGGGGAGCGGCCAGCCCCGGCTCGGCGAGCGCGGCGCTTTCGGCCCGCGCCTCAGCAAGGTCGAGATGCAGCGTGTCGTTCATGCCCGTATGCAGCAGCGGACGCAGGTCGTGCAGGCCGCTGATCGACAGCGTGTGCTCGATGCGATTGCGCACGCCCGCCTCCAGCGGGCTGTCTGCGCAGACCATGCGGGTGACCAGATGGCCGCCGGCCGAGTGGCCCGACAGGCGGATCGGCCCGTCGACACGCGCCGCCGCATGGGCGATCGCCCGGGCGATCTGTCCGGTGATCTGCGAGATGCGCGCCTCGGGGGTCAGCGTGTAGCTCGGCAGGCACACCGCCCAGCCGCGCGCCCGCGCCCCTTCGGCAAAGTCCGTCCAGTAGGACTTGTCGAGCCGCATCCAGTAGCCGCCATGCACGAAGACGGCGAGGCCGCGCGGCGTGCCTTGCGGCCAGACGATGTCGTACGTCTCGCGCGGATGCGCGCCATAGGCGATGTCGAGGTCGAGCCGGTGGCCGGCCGCCTGCATGGCGGCACGGTACTCGGCCGCACGCGCGGACCAGAAGCCGGGCAGCTCGTGCGAATTCGCCACATGGGCCATGTTGGCGAAGGCGTCGTCCCAGTCTCGGGCGGGGGGCAGCAGGGGCATGGGTCTCGCGTCTTGGATCTCGGGTGAAGACTGCGGCGGGCGCGGCGGCACGGCCTCGGGCGAACCGCCCGCCGCGGAGCCGCTCAACCGGGCGATGAGGCGGCGCAGCACGCCGCCCGCTCCCCGGCCCGGCGCGTCTGTGGTCACGCCAGCGGCCGGGCCTGTGGTCAGGCGCCCTCCGGCGGCGGCAGGAAGTCGACCTCGTGCAGGGCCGACAGGCGCACCAGCTCGGCCGGGTCCTTCACCCCGTCCAGCACGGTGAACAGCTCGTAGAGCTTGCGCGCCGGCGACACGCCGAAGACGCAACGTGCGGTCTTGCCCGAGCGGTTGAAGATGCCGTGGGCGATGCCCATCGGCATGCGCACCGTGTCGCCCGGCCCGGCACGCACCACGTCCGCGCCGAACTCGACCTCCAGGTTGCCCTCGATCAGGTAGATCCACTCGTCCTGGGTCGGATGGATGTGCGGCGGAACGAAAGTCCCGTCCGGGATCGTCGCATGCCAGATGAAGGCGTCGTCGCTCTTCAGCTTGGGCACATAGGTGTGCCCCACCACGTTCCAGGAATGTCCGTTGAGGCCGGTATCGGCCTTTGTCACGCCAGGTTGCATCGTCGAGGCTCCGTCTGGACAGGGGTTTTTGCGTTTTTGTTCAGCCGAGCCTGCACCGGAACCGCAAAATCCCTTATCCAGAAAACGAACGCGTGTTGCGGCGAAATATTTTAGACTTGAAATATCAGAGGGAACTTGCGTTGATCATGTCCTGAGAGGCTAAAGCCCCGGGGAACGCCATGACCGCCGAACGGACACTGCCGACGAGGGAGTACTTCGCGAGCCATCCGGTGCTGCGCACCAGCGACCTCGACGAGGCCCGCCATCGGGTCGGCCAGAAATTCTGCGACCACCGGCTGGAGATCGGCAACCGCCGCTCCAGCCTTTCCGTCCGCCACAATGCGGTGCGCGGACTGAACCTGTCGGTCAACTATCTGTCCTACGGCGCCGAGGTCAGCATCGATCCGGGCCTGCTCGGCTCCTTCTATCTCTTCCACCTGCCGCTGTCGGGCCGCACCCGCGTCCAGCATCGCGGCGAGGAGATGATGGCGACGCCGCAGGCTGCGGCGATCCTCAACCCGGACCGCACCGCGCGGCTGGACTGGGGCGAGGGCTGCAGCAAGGTGCTGGTGCAGATCGACCGCACCCATCTGGAGAACGTGGCGCGCGATCTCGTCGGCGCGCCGCTGCCCGGCCCCATCCGCTTCGACATGAAGGTCGACCTGACCTCGCCGCAGGGCCGGCAGCTGCACCGCATGGTCACCGCCTGCGTCGAGGCGGTGGAGGGTGGCCGCCTATTCCATCGCCCGCTCGGCGGCGGCGACCTGCGCGCCGAGCACGATCTCGCCCACGCGCTGTTGATGCTCCAGCGCAGCAACATCACCCACATCATCGAGCGCGCCGACAGCCAGGCGCGGCCCCGGGCGATCCGCCTGGCGCTCGACTACATCCATGCCAATCTCGCCGAGCCGATCACGCTGGCCGACATCGCCCGCGCCGCCGGCATCAATGTCCGCACCCTCCAGAAGGGCTTCCAGCGGGTCTTCGGCCTGTCGCCGATGCAGGTCCTGCGCAACGCCCGGCTGGACACCGCCCACTACCAGCTGCTCGCCCATCGCGACGCGCCCAGCGTCACCGAGGCAGCCTTCTCATGCGGCTTCTCCCACCTCGGCCGCTTCTCGCGCGACTACAAGGAGCGGTTCGGCCACTCTCCGAGCGACCGGCAGGGCCTGCGCACCGCCGGCAGCTGAGACCGGCCGGGTCGAGAGGCAAAAATCGAAATTTCGCGAGATTGAGACGGAATTTCGCAAAATCCTGCGCAAAATTCGAGACGGCTTCGATGCGCCCCGGCGCGGGGAAAGGCCCTGCACTGTCCCCGCCCCCGCCGAAAACGCCCTGCACCAAGGAAATTGATTTTTCACGCCAGTTTGCTATCAAGCCCGGCAGGATGGCGCAGCTGTCCCCGCCGCATAGGCAGCATGGTCCCGTAGCTCAGCAGGATAGAGCATCAGATTCCTAATCTGAGGGTCACAGGTTCGAATCCTGTCGGGATCACCACCTATCCCCGCGCCGCCGTTTCGGCCGCCTGCGGGGCCAGGGCCTCGGCCGGGCCGACACGGCGGGCGATCTCCAGGAAGCCCTGCAGGTAGTCGGTCGCAAGTTCTGCCCGCCGCACGCCGATATTGATGCTCTTGCCGAGCCCCTCCCGTCCGACCCCGATCCGGGCCAGATCCAGCCCCGCCGCGCTTTCGGCCAGCAGCCAGTCCGGCAGCACCGTCACGCCGCGCCCCGCCATCACCATCTGCAAGGTCAGCTCCACGCTTTCCACCGTCACCCGCCGCCGCGGGCGATAGCCGGCCGGAATGAGAAAACGGGTAAACAGATCAAGGCGTTCGGCCGCAACCGGTACGGTCAGGAGGTCCTCGTCCAACAGGTCGGCCGGCTCGATGAAGGCGCGCCGGGCCAGCCGGTGATCGGCCCGCACCGCCAGCTTCAGCTCGTAGTCGAAGACCGGTTCGAACTCCAGGTCCGGCACGTTCACCGGATCAGGCGTCACCAGGACGTCGATCTCGTGCGCCGCCAGCGCCGCGATGCCGTCGAAGCGGAAGGCGGTGCGGATCTCGATATCCACGTCCGGCCAGGCCACAAGGAACGGCCCCGTCACCCGCATCAGCCATTTTTCGCAAGGATGGCACTCCATTCCGATGCGCATCGCCCCGCGCCGGCCTTGCGCGATGTCCGCCAGAACCTGCTCGGCGTGGTCGAGTTCGGGCACCAGGCGGTCCGCCAGCCGCAGCAGATATTCCCCCGCACGGGTCAGCTGCAGGCTGCGCCCCTTCCGATGCCAGACCTTGATTCCGTAGCGGCTTTCCAGCTTGGCGACCGCATGGCTGATCGCCGACTGGCTGAGGTTCATCCTCGCCGCAGCGGCGGTCACACTGCCCGCCCGCACGACCTCGCGGATGAAGACGAGATGTTGCCGGTCGAGCATTTATGCGAGCCCTTCATCCATGTGTGAATTATCATCATTTCTGCTCATATTCCCGATCTGCTATGCGATGGTCAACGCCCGGCGCATCCATTTTGCGTGCCGGATTTTGCCCACCAGTCAGGTTCAAGCCCTCATGTCCGACGCCGCGGCGGCCCAGCCCGCTCCTTCCGAGCACTCGTCCCTCTACCCGTACGCCCGCAGCAACGTCGTTCGCCTCGCCATCGTTCAGGCGCTGGCTGGTGCGAACTCCGTCGTGGTCTTCGCCACCGGCGCGATCGTCGGGCATACGCTGGCGCCGACCCCGGCACTGGCAACGCTGCCGATCACGATTTTCGTCGTCGGCATGGCTGCATGCACCCTGCCCTCCGGCGCCATCGCCCAGCGCTACGGCCGGCGCGCGGCCTTCCTTGCCGGTACGGTTTGCGGTGTCCTGGTCGGCCTGCTGGCAGCGCTCGCCGTCATCATCGGCTCGTTCTGGCTGTTCTGCGCGGCGACCTTCTTTGGCGGCGCCTATGCGGCGGTTGTCCTCTCCTTCCGCTTCGCCGCCGCCGATTGCGTGCCGGCCGACAAGCGGCCCCGCGCCCTGTCGCTGGTCATGGCCGGCGGTGTCTTCGCCGGCGTCATCGGCCCGCAGCTGGTCACCCACACCATGTATCTGTGGATGCCCTACATGTTCGCCGCCACCTTCCTGGCACAGGCGGGCGTGGCGGCGCTTTCCGCACTTATCCTCGCCGGCATCCGCCTGCCCAAGCCGACCGCCGCGGAACGCGCCGGCGGCCGGCCGCTCGGCCTGATCGCCCGCCAGCCGCGCTTCATCGTGGCGGTGGCCTGCGGCGTCGTCTCCTATCTCTTGATGAACTTCCTGATGACCGCCGCCCCGCTCGCCATGCAGCTCTGCGGCCTGTCGCAGGAATCCGCCAATCTCGGCCTGCAATGGCACGTCATCGCCATGTATGCGCCGAGCTTCTTCACCGGCAGCCTGATCACCCGCTACGGCGCGACGACCATCGTCGTCACCGGCCTTGCGCTGATCGGCGCCTCGGCCGTCGTCGGGCTGACCGGCGTCGAGGTGACCCAGTTCTGGGTGACGCTTGTCCTCCTGGGCCTTGGCTGGAACTTCGGCTTCATCGGCGCCTCCGCCATGGTGCTGGAATGCCACCGGCCGGAAGAGAAGACCCGCGTCCAGTCGCTGAACGACTTCGTCGTCTTCGGCACCATGGCCTTCGGCTCGCTGCTCTCCGGCGGCCTGCTCACGGCCTATGGCTGGAGCACGGTTCTGTGGTTATCCTTCGTGCCGCTGACCCTTGCCTTCATCGCCATCGCCGTCTCGCGCAGCTTTTCCCCCGCGCGCGGCTGACTGGAAGGCAAGCCGCCTACGGACAGGAACGACGCGATGCGCATCAACGACGATCTCGACCGACCGGTAACGGTCCATTCGGCTGAGCTCGACTGGATCGCCAGTCCCGCCGCCGGCGTCGAGCGCAAGATGCTCTACCGGGTGGGCGGGGAAATCGCCCGCGCCACCTCCCTCGTGCGCTACGCGCCCGGCAGCGCCTTTCCCGCGCACACCCATGACGGCGGCGAAGAGATTCTCGTGCTGGAGGGAACCTTCCAGGACGAGCACGGCGACTATCCGGCCGGCACCTACTTCCGCAATCCCCCGGGCACCGCGCACAGCCCCGCCTCGGCCGAAGGCTGCGTCATCTTCGTTCGGCTCTGGCAGTTTCGCGGGTCCGACACCGCCCAGATCGTCCACCGCCCCGGCGAGGGCGATCCCGCCCCGCTGCGCAAAGGGGCCGCCGCCGCCCGCCTGCTGTTTGCCGATGCGGCCGAGCGGGTTGCGATCGAGGGCTGGCTGGGCGACACGGCCGTTGCGGTCGAAAACCCGCAAGGCCTTGAGATTCTCGTCATTTCCGGAAACCTTCAGGCCGATGGCGAGCCGCTTTTCGCCGGCAGCTGGTGCCGTCTGCCGGCCGGTATCGACTTCGCGGCGACGACCGGCCCGGATGGCGCATGCCTGTGGCTGAAGCACGCCCCGCTGCAGCACCCGGACGTGCTGGCGATGCCCGGCTGAGCGGCGATGTGCTCGCCCGCACGACCGATCACCGGATTGTGATCCTGCACACCTCGCGCACCACGCGCCATGTGCCCATACCCTTGCTCCCGCACGCGAACCGCACGGAAAATTAAGCCCCTCGGGCTAGATTCTCGCGGTTGACCCGAGAAGGAGCTCCCGGCGTTGCGCCTGTCACCTGTGACATGGGCCGAAAGGATCCTGCCCGCCGCCCTTTTCGCGCGCGTGCAGCCTGTGCTTGCCCGCTGCGAGCGTATCCTCAACGGCGAACCGGACACTTCGCGCGCCCAGCGCATGGCGCTGTCGGTGTTCGCGATCCGCGTGCTCGGCGCCGTGCTCGCCTATGTCATGCAGGTCATCCTCGCCCGGCTGATGGGCGGCCACGAATACGGAATCTACGTCGTTGTCTGGACGCTGGTCGTGGTTCTGGGCATCTTCGCACCGCTCGGCTTCTCGTCCTCGGTGCTGCGGCTCATACCCGAATACCGGGCGCAGGGACACCACGGCCGCCTCCGCGCGCTGCTTGTCGGCAGCCGGCTGGCCGGCGGCCTTGCCGCCACCGGGATCGCCCTTGCGGGCATCCTGGCCGTGTGGCTCGCCGGCGACCTGATCGCCTCCCACTACGTGCTGCCGCTGGCGCTCGGCGCCGTCTGCCTGCCGCTCTTCACCATCGGCAGCATCCAGGACGGCATCGCCCGCGCCCACGACTGGCCGCTTCTGGCCATGCTTCCGACCTTCATCTGGCGCCCGCTGGCGATCCTCGCCGGCATGGCCATCGCCATCTGGGCCGGCGTTCCCGCCACTGCGACCAATGCCTGCATCGTCACGATCCTCGCCACCTGGGGCGTGGCGCTGGTGCAGATGCTGGTTCTCTCCCGCTCCCTGCCGCCCGCCCCGGCAGGCCGCCCGCTGCGCGGCGACTGGACTTTTCGCGACTGGCTGCGGATCTCGCTGCCGATCCTGCTGGTGGAGGGATTCTTCCAGCTGATTACCAGCGCCGACGTGGTGATGGTCAGCCTGTGGGAGGACCCGCATCAGGTGGCGATCTACTTCGCCGCGTCCAAGACGCCGGCGCTTGCTCATTTCGTCTATTTCGCGGTGCGCTCGGCCACCGCCCATCGCTACTCGCACCTGTATCACGGCGGCGCGCGCGCGGAGCTCGGCGCCTTCGTCGCCGACACCGCCCGCTGGACCTTCTGGCCGACGCTGGCCATGTGCGTGCTGCTGGTGCCCGTCGGCCCGCTGCTGCTGTCGCTGTTCGGTCCGGACTTCATCAGCGGCTATCCCGCCATGCTGATCCTGCTGGCCGGCGTGCTCGCCCGTGCCTGCGTCGGTCCGGCCGACGCGCTTTTGACCATGGCGGACCAGCAGGGACGCTGCGCCCGGATCTATGCCCTCGCCTTCGTCCTGAACCTTGCGCTCAACATGACCCTGATCCCGCTGCTCGGCATCAACGGCGCGGCCATCGCCACCGCCGGCGCGATGATCTTCGAGGCCTGCGCCCTGCGCCACCAGGCGCGCCGCCATCTCGGCGTCGACCCGTTTATCCTCGCCCCCCGCGCCCCGCAGGCTGCACCGTGACACGGGGTGCCCGGCCCGCCCACGTCCCGGCAGGGTTAACCAAGGCTGAACGAAGCAGCTTCAATTGTCCCCGCTCTGTGGCATCTTCTGCCTCTGAAACCGACGGTTGCCCCCGACAGGGATCGGGACCGGCAGGCCGGCGGGCAAAGGAGCCGCAATGGCAATCGCCGAAGACGACAGGGCCGACGGCACACGCACGACGGGATCCGGCACCGAGCAGGCAGCACGCCCATCCGCTGCACGCGCCCGCCGTCGCAAGGCCCCCCGCCAGCCGGTCTCGGCGGCATCCAGAGGCCAGCACCGGGAGCGGACGATGAACGCCCTCGTCTTTCGCGCCAGCGAAGCCGAAGCCCATCTGCCGCAGTGGCGCGCGCTCGCCGAGACCGCGCTGGAGCCGAATCCCTTCTTCGGGCCCGATTTCCTGCTGCCCTATCTGGCGCATATGGAAACCGGCAACGTGCGCATCCTCGCCGTGCGCGATGCCGGCGACGGCAGCTTTCTTGCCCTTGCGCCCTTTCTGCGCCGCCGCGCCGGTCTTTTCGTTCCGGTGGCCAGCGCCTGCGCCAGCGACTACGGCCCGCTCGGCACTCCCCTGCTTGCCCCCTCCGCCGACAGCGCCACCTTGTCGCTGCTGCTGGACAAGGCGGCACTGGAGTTCGGCACCCAGACCTTCCTTGTCCCCTATCTGCGCACCGACGGGCCGGTCACCGAGCTGTTCGACGACCTCGCCCGGCAAGCGGGCTGGCGCGTGGCCTGCACTGCCAGAGCCGTGCGCGCCGGTCACTCCGCGGGACCGGCCGGCGAAGAGCAGTTCCGCCAGATCGGAACCCGCCGCCGCAGGGAGCTGAATCGCCAGTTGCGCCGGCTGGAGGAGGCGAATGCCACGGCCCGCTTCGACAGCCTGACGGATCCCGCCAGCGTCGGGGAAGCCTTCGAGAGATTTCTGGCTCTGGAAGCCTCGGGATGGAAGGGACGGCGCGGAACCGCGCTCGCGAGCACCCCGGAGCGCGCGGCCTTTGCCCGCGCCTTCATTTCCTCGCTGGCCGCAAGGGGACAGGTGCGCATCGACACGCTGGACGCCGGCAACACGCCGGCCGCCATGCTGGTGACGGTGCGCGACCGTGACCGGACGTTTTCCTGGAAGATCGCCTATGACGAGCAGCTTGCGCGTTTCTCGCCGGGTGCGCAGCTGACCCGCCGGGCGATGCGTCGCAATCTCGACGAAGCCGGCTTTTCCGACGCGGATTCGCTTGCCATTCCGGACCATCCGATGATCGCGCCGCTGTGGCGCGGCTCGGTGCCCTTCGCCACGCTGGTGGTCTCGAAGGGAACGGGAGGCGCCCTGCGCGGCGCGCTTGCCCGGCTCGACATCGCCGCCAATCGCCGGCTTCGCAAACTGGCGCGCGCGCTGCTGGCCAGGGTGCGCAAGGGCCGCGGCTGAACCGCGCGATCGGGAGGGAGGATTACTCCTCGGTCTCCAGGCCGCCGCGCACCGTTTCCTCGCGCAGCAGGCGGCGGATGACCTTGCCCGTCGTGGTCATCGGCAGTTCATCCACGAAGGCGATTTCCCGAGGATATTCATGCGCCGATAGCCGCGTGCGGACATGGTCGCGGATCTCCTCCTCGAGCGCGGTGTCGGGCGCAATGCCGGAGGTCGGCACGATGAAGGCCTTGACGATCTCCGTGCGCAGCGGGTCCGGCTTGCCGACGACGGCAGCCAGCGCCACCGCCGGATGCGACAGCAGACAATCCTCGATCTCGCCCGGGCCGATGCGATAGCCGGCCGAGGTGATGATGTCGTCGTCGCGCCCGACGAAGTGGACATATCCGTCCTCGTCGACCACGCCCTGGTCGCCGGTGGTCATCCAGTCGCCGATGAACTTGCCGAGCGTTGCCTCGTCCTGCCCCCAGTAGCGCAGGAACATCACCGGATCGGGCCGGCGCACGGCGATCTGCCCCTGCACGCCCGGCGCCAGGACGCTGCCGTCCTCGCCGATCACCGCCACCTCGTGACCGGGCACCGGCTTGCCGATGGCGCCCGACCGGCTGACGCCGAGGGCCGCACACGAGGCCAGGATCGCATTGCATTCGGTCTGGCCGTAGAACTCGTTGACGGTGAGACCGAGATCCTCGCGCGCCCAGTCGTAGGTCTCCCGGCCCAGCGCCTCGCCGGCGGAGCCGACGGTGCGCAGCGCCAGATCGAAGCGCGCGCGCGGATTGGCCACCGCACGCATCATCTTCAGCGCGGTCGGCGGGATGAAGGCATTGCGCACGGCAAACCGCTCGAGCAGCGCGAAGGCCCGCTCGGGATCGAATTTTTCGAAGCGGTAGGAGACGACCGGCACGCCGAGCGTCAAGGCCGGCAACAGCGCGTTGAGCAACCCGCCCGCCCAGGCCCAGTCGGCCGGGGTCCAGAACAGGTCACCCGGCTGCGGCAGGAACTCATGCGCCATCTGGATACCGGGCAGATGGCCGGCGAGCACCCGGTGGCCGTGCAGCGCGCCCTTGGGCTGGCCCGTCGTGCCGGAGGTGTAGATCATCATCGCCGGATCGTCCGGGCTGGTCTCCGCGCAATCGAAGGAAGCCGCCCCTTGCGCCACCAGCGTGTCGAAACACAGGGCGCCGGGCGCCACGCCGTCCGTGGACACGATCACGCGCAGCATGCCGAGCTCGTCGCGGATCTCCGACAGCTTGGCAAGCCCGGCCGCATCCGTGATCACCGCCGCCGCGCCGCTGTCGGCGAGCCGGTAACGCAGCGCGTCGACGCCGAACAGATTGGCGAGCGGCACCGCGACGGCGCCGAGCTTGTAGACCGCAAGATGGCCGAGAAGCGTCTGCGGCGACTGCGGCAGCAGCAATGCCACCCGCTCGCCGCGGGTGATCCCTTGTGCCTTCAGGGCATTGGCAAGCCGCGAGGAGGCCTCTTCGAGCCGGCCATAGGTCCAGCGCTCGATGCTGCCGTCCTCGCGAAGATGCAGCAGCGCCTCGCGCTCGGGCGCGCGGGCGGCAAAAGCGCTGCAGGCGACATCGGCGATGTTGTAGCGCGCCGGGATCCGCCAGCGGAATCCGGAAACGAGTGCCTCGTAGCTTTCGGCGCGCTCCAGCATCGTTCAAGCCGCCTCAGGGCTGCCCGGCCGGCCCGGCAAGCACCAGCGACCAGTACACCTTGTGCCGGGACCCGGGCGCGTAGGCCGTGGCGATGCCCATGCGTGTCGCCTTGCCGTCGAGCATCACCGCATTGTGCTTGGGCGAATCGCGCCAGCCGGAAAAGGCCTCGGCGACGGTCCGGTAGCCGGCGCTGACATTCTCCACCGCATAGGTCTTTTCCTCGCCGGCGGCCGCAAGGCGCACCGCGAGGCTGTTACCGCGCTGAAGCGAGGCCTGGATGTCCTGGGCGCGGGCCATGGCGAGGGCCTGCTTCTGCGCCACTTGCATCAAGGACGGATCGATGGTGAGCGAGCCTGCGCCGTTGGACTGGCGATAGCTGGTGATCATCTGCTGCGCCGCGGCCGCATCGACGGAGGCGTCGACCCGGGCGAGGTCCTTGTAATAGGGCGGAACGACGTTGCGCTCCGGCATGCAGGCGGCGGCAAGCAACCCGACAAGGGCGACACAGCCGATACGAAGCCGAAAGGTCATGGGAGTCTCATAGCGTCCCGCGCGGCGCGGGGCGAGGAAAAATGAAGGGCGGCGGCCGCGCGGCGCCCTTTGACCATGCTGCCCGCTCGTGCCGGCCATGGTCAGGGGCGCAAGGATAGGCCCCTCCCCTTGAGAAAGCGTTGATGGGCGAACCGCCCACGACCCCGCCGCGGAAAACCTCCCGCGGCGGAGCCTGGAAGAGCGGTTCTCGAGGGGTCAGCGTTCGCTTGCCGCCAAAACATCCTCGAACGTGCGCAGGCCCGTGGTCGGCGCGCAGACCAGCACCGCCATGTTGCCGGGCGCGTGCTGGTTCTTCCACATCTTGGTGTGGGCACGCGGGATGTCCTCCCACGGGAAAACCTCGCTCATGCACGGATCGATCCGCCGGTCGATGACCGCCTTGTTGGCCTCCGAGGCCTGCTTGAGATGGGCGAAATGCGAGCCCTGGATGCGCTTCTGCCGCATCCAGACATAGCGGGCGTCGAAGGTCAGGTTGAAGCCGGTCGTGCCGGCGCAGAACACGACCATGCCGCCGCGCTTGACCACCAGGCAGGAGACCGGGAAGGTCGCCTCGCCGGGATGCTCGAACACCATGTCGACATCGTTGCCCTTGCCGGTGACCTCCCAGATCGCCTTGCCGAAGCGCCGTGCCTCCTTCAGCCACTCGTTGTATTCGGGCGAGTTGACCTTGGGCATCTGGCCCCAGCAGTTGAAGTCCTTGCGGTTGATCACGCCCTTGGCGCCGAGCGAGAGCACGTAGTCGCGCTTGTCCTCGTCGGAGATGACGCCGATGGCATTGGCCCCGGCCGCGGCCGCCAGCTGGATGCCGAAGACGCCGAGGCCGCCCGAGGCGCCCCACACCAGAACGTTCTGGCCCGGGCGCAGCTGGTGCGGCGCGTGGCCGAACAGCATGCGGTAGGCGGTGGCCAGCGTCAGCGTGTAGCAGGCCGCCTCCTCCCAGGTCAGGTGCTTGGGACGCGGCATCAGCTGCTGCGACTGCACGCGGCAGAACTGCGAGAACGAGCCGTCCGGCGTCTCGTAGCCCCAGATCCGCTGGGTCGGCGAGAACATCGGGTCGCCGCCGTTGCACTCCTCGTCGTCGCCGTCGTCCTGATTGCAGTGAATGACGACCTCGTCGCCGACCTTCCAGCGCTTCACCTTGGAGCCGACCGCCCAGACGATACCCGAGGCATCGGATCCGGCGATGTGATAGGCCTCGTCATGCACCTTGAAGACCGAGATCGGCTCGCCGAGACCGGCCCAGATGCCGTTGTAGTTGACGCCCGCAGCCATCACGAGAACCAGCACCTCGTTGCTGTCGAGCTCCCAGGTGGGAACCACTTCCAGCTTCATCGCGTCTTCCGGCGGCCCGTGCCGGTCGGGCCGGATGGTCCAGGCATACATCGACTTCGGCACATGGCCGAGCGGCGGGATCTCGCCGATCTCGTAAAGGTCCTTCACCGGGCGATCCTCCGCCTCGCGATTGTCGTTTGCCTGCTGAGCATTGCCCATATCGCGCATGTCCTCCCGTTATGTCGCCGGCAGGTGCAGCAAGGGCCGAGACCGCCGCCGCACCGCCTTTCAGGTTTTCGCCCCCCGCGTCCTCTCCGGCGTCCCGTCCGCCCGTCCGGCGGAGGCCCGGATCGTTGCCGGCGCGAGGTCGTCGGCCGCCCGTCCCTTGCGGTCGATTGCTGCGACGCATCATTCCGAAAGAGGAAGATACGCCCCGCTCGCGAAACTATCGTACCAAAAATAGGCGTTCCGCTATTGGACTATTGCTTAATTGGCGCGTTTGCCCAAGAGTGTTTTTGCATCGCACCTAGAAATAGTGCGTTGCGGGCGCGGGAGGCGCGCTTGATTTCGGGAGGATGGCGCCCCGTCTCAGGACGAGGAGCTTGAGGAAAATCAGGAAGATGCCCGGTCATGCGGACCCCATTGGGCACCGCCGCGGGCACGAAGCTTGCGAGGAGTGTTTCCATGGGCGACAGAGCGACCCCCGGCACGGAACCGGCGACGAAGAGCGCGGGCGGGGCGACACCGGCCCGGCGCGACAGGCCCTGGATCTTCCGCACCTATGCCGGCCATTCGAGCGCGCAGGAGTCCAACGAGCTCTATCGCCGCAACCTCGCCAAGGGCCAGACGGGCCTGTCCGTCGCCTTCGACCTGCCGACCCAGACCGGCTACGACCCGGACCATCCGCTGGCGCGCGGCGAGGTCGGCAAGGTCGGCGTGCCGATTGCCCATCTCGGCGACATGCGGGCGCTGTTCGACCGCATCCCGCTGGAACAGATGAACACGTCGATGACGATCAACGCCACGGCCCCCTGGCTGCTGGCGCTCTATGTCGCGGCCGCCGACGAGCAGGGCGCCGACCGGGCCGAGCTGGCCGGCACGACGCAGAACGACATCATCAAGGAATACCTGTCGCGCGGCACCTATGTGTTTCCGCCCGCGCCCTCGCTGCGGCTGACCCGCGACGTCATCGCCTGGACCTACGGCGCCATGCCGAAGTGGAACCCGATGAACGTGTGCTCCTACCACCTGCAGGAAGCCGGGGCGACGCCGGTGCAGGAGCTCTCCTTCGCGCTGGCGACCGCGATCGCCATTCTCGACGAGGTGAAGGCATCGGGCGCGATACCGGCAAGCGACTTCCCACAGGCGGTCGGCCGCATCTCCTTCTTCGTCAATGCCGGCATGCGCTTCATCACCGAGATCTGCAAGATGCGCGCCTTCGCCGAGCTGTGGGACGAGATCTGCCAGACCCGCTACGGCGTCGATGACGAGCGCTACCGCCGCTTCCGCTACGGCGTGCAGGTCAACTCGCTCGGGCTCACCGAGCAGCAGCCGGAAAACAACGTCTACCGCATCCTCATCGAGGCGCTGGCCGTGGTGCTGTCGAAGAACGCCCGCGCCCGCGCGGTGCAGCTGCCGGCCTGGAACGAGGCGCTCGGCCTGCCGCGCCCCTTCGACCAGCAATGGTCGCTGCGCGTGCAGCAGATCCTTGCCTACGAGACCGACCTGCTGGAGTTCGAGGACATCTTCGACGGCTCCTCGGTGATCGGCCAGAGGGTCGAGGCGCTGAAGAGCGAGGCGCGCGAGGAGCTCGCCCGGATCGAGGAGATGGGCGGCGCCGTCGCGGCGGTGGAATCGAGCTACATGAAGCAGGCGCTGGTCGCCTCGAACGCCGCCCGTCTTGCCGCCATCGAGGCGGGTGAGCAGGTGGTGGTCGGCGTCAATCGCTTCACCGAGAGCGAGCCTTCGCCGCTCGCCACCGGCGAGGACGGCGGCATCCTGACCGTGCCCGAGCATGTGGAGGCGGACGCCGTCGCAACGCTCAAGGCCTGGCGCGAGGCACGCGACGAAGGCGCCGTGGCGGGCGCCATCGCCGCGCTGAAGCAGGCGGCAAGCGAGGGCACCAACATCATGGAGCCGTCGATTGCGGCGGCGAAGGCCGGCGTCACCACCGGCGAATGGGGCGCGGCGCTGCGCGAGGTGTTCGGCGAATACCGGGCCCCGACCGGCGTCGGCAAGGCGGCGCGCGCCGATGCGCAGGACCTTGCCCCGGTACGGGCGGCGGTAGAGAGCGTGTCGGCGAAGCTCGGCCGCCGGCTGAAGTTCCTGGTCGGCAAGCCCGGCCTCGACGGCCATTCCAACGGCGCGGAACAGATCGCCGTGCGCGCACGCGACTGCGGCATGGAAGTCGTCTACGAGGGCATCCGCCTGACCCCGGCGCAGATCGTCAACGCCGCGCTGGAGGAGGACGTCCACGTCATCGGCCTGTCGATCCTGTCCGGCTCGCACCTTGCCCTGGTGCGCGACGTGATGGACCGCCTGCGCGCGTCCGGCATCGACGATATCCCGGTGGTCGTCGGCGGCATCATTCCCGAGGAAGACGCCGCCAGTCTGCGGGCGATGGGCGTCGCCGCCGTCTACACGCCGAAGAACTTCCAGCTTACCGACATCATGAAGGAAGTGGTGGAGATCGTCGGCTCACGCGCGGAAGCAGCTGCGTGAGGGGACCGGAACGCCTCTGCGGTTAAGCCTGTCTGCACTATTTGCAA
This sequence comes from Stappia sp. 28M-7, assembly GCF_014252955.1. Lineage (NCBI taxonomy): Bacteria > Pseudomonadati > Pseudomonadota > Alphaproteobacteria > Hyphomicrobiales > Stappiaceae > Stappia > Stappia quadratibracata. The sequence continues at coordinate 4,490,515 of NZ_JACMIA010000001.1, forward strand.
CCGCACGCAAGGGCTGTGACACCACACGTCTTGCGCGCATCGCTCCGGCACGGCATGAAGCAAGGAGTTCGCTCCACCGTCAGACCGCCATGCCCTTGCGAGACAACCAGAAGACCCGACGCCCGCGCCTCGCTCTGCCGCCCCGCACGGTGGCTGCCCTGAGCCTTGCCGCCGTGCTGCTTGGTGCGGCTTGCACGCAAGACGATCCGCGATTTCCTGCTTACTTTCGGTACGCGGTGGATGTGAAGGTCGACGGCGTGCCTGTCACCATCGAGCGCGTCGTGAAATGCACTGGCACCCGTTCGTGGGGCACGTCTGCAGCACCGGGGCGCTGGACTGGCCAGAGCTACGTCAATCCTCCCGCAATAGGTGCCAAGGTTCCCGGCGGTGATGCAGCCGTCTATGTCCGCGTGCCGTTGGCGTGTGCCTGGGCAGCCAGTCCTGAAGCTGCGCAGCAGCGGCCCCCACCTCTCGTCCCTGGTGACATCGTTCCGGTGCTATGGACCGACAATTGGCAGCGGCTGGAGCAGATTGAATACTATTCGACCCGTCCAAGTCTTGCGGGACAGGACAGTCATGTGGAGTTTGTTCGCGTTCAGCCGCTGGAACGGGCGGACAAAAAGGCATTCGAGATGTCTGAGGTGCGAGCCGCGAGGGAAAGTCCCGATCTGCGCCCCGTGGCCCGAGTTCGAGCGAAAGGACACGACGAACCCATCTCCGCCCCCTCGTGGCTGGATCCTGATCGACCTAAGACACCCGCACCCGGTATGACTTGCTTTGCCGCCCTATCCCTGGACCGTGACAACTGGGACCAATGGCCGGCGTTGAAGCCGTGGGTGGACAGCCTCCCAAATGATGGACGATTTTACGAAGTCCGCCCCGCGTTGGGAGACATCGCCACCAGCCTGAACTTTGAAGGAGGGTTCTTCGCTGCGCAAAGTCTGAACAGGATATCTTTGAGCGCAGAAGTCACCTCGGGAGAAGGCGCGCGACGGGCGCTTCAACTATATAACTCCATGCATCCCATAGTTCCGAGCAGAGGCGGTGCATATATCGACAAGTCAAGGCAAGGAATCTCAAGTTGCTCGTTCAATCTATGGTACCATGATAGATCCTACGAGTACCATGTGAAGAAACCCGTCGGCGAACGAAAAAGTCGCGAACACACTGAAATATACTCGGACGCGAAGAGATTCCCGCTGATGATCTCGCCTGATAGAGAATCAGTAATGCTTATTGTTCAATTGGGGCCAATTTACTCTGACACGGATGAACCTGTCGCCATGGACATAATCCACTGACGGCGCGGGCGGAGCAGCCTCCGCCGCCCTCGCCCTGTCCGGTCAGGCCTATTTCTGCAGCTCGCCCTTGAGCCAGCGGCGCCACTGCGAGCGGGTACCGAAGAAGACGTTGCGGTCGACATTGCCGTTGATGCCGTCGACGCGGCCTTCCGCCGTGTACTGCCAGAACACCCAGTTCTGCCGCTTCTCGTACTTGCGGTCCGGGTGGCTTGCCACCGAGCGCAGCCAGAAATCGTAATTGTGCTTGGCATCGACCAGCCGGTCGCGGTGGAAGTCGACGGATGAGTAGATCACCGGGCGCTTGCCGTAATGCGCTTCCACCCGCTCCAGGAAGTAGCGCATGTCGCGGATGACCTGTTCGCGCGGCGGCCGGTCGCGGCAGGTGCGCGAATGGGCGTTCCACTCCATGTCCAGCACCGGAGGCAGCGCGTCCGGGTCGACCGGCACGTTCTGGATGAACCAGGCAACCTGTTCCTCCACCGGCCGACAGAAATAGTAGAAGTGATAGGCGCCGCGCGGCACGCCGGCCGCCTTGGCCTGCACCCAGTTGTCCATGAACTTGGGGTCGAGATAGTCGCCGCCTTCGGTCGACTTGATCCAGGCGAACTCCGTGCCGGCCCGCTTCACCCGGTGCCAGTCGATATCGCCCTGGTAGCGGGCGACGTCGATGCCATGGATGGCGAAGTCCTCCGGTGTCGGATCCGGAAAGTCGAAGGCCGCGCAGGACGCCATAAACAGGGTACAGAACAGGATCAGCACGCGCGCAATCATCGCTCTCTCTTTGGTCCAAAGCCCCCTTTCAACCGGGACCGGACATTATGGCCAAAGCGTTAAGGAAGCGCTTACCAATTGAGCGAAGCGAAAATGAGATGAGGCCAAACCTTACGGTTTGGCCTCACAAGATCGTGATCGAAACGTCCCGAAAGCCTCAGCCGAGCGGCGGGATGCGCAGCACCTGGCCCGGGTAGATCTTGTCCGGATCCGACAGCATCGGCTTGTTGGCCTCGAAGATGGCGGTGTACTTGGAGCCGTCGCCGTAAGCCTTCTTGGCAACGGCCCACAGCGTGTCGCCCTTCTCCACCGTGTGGAAGCCGGCTTCCGGCGCGCTGTCCGCGACCGCAATCTCTTCTTCGACCTTGGCGACGCCCAGCACGTTGCCGGCGGCCAGGATCAGCTTCTCGCGCGCTTCCTGCGTCGGGGCCGCGCCGGCGATCTTCACCGTGTCGCCGGACACCTCGACCTTGACGTCGCCGTCGAGACCGAGCGCGGCCACTTCCTTCTCGATGGCTGCCGCCGCATCGGCCTCCGGCTCGTCTCTGCCCCACAGGGACTTGCCCGCATCCTTCACGAAATCAAAAAAGCCCATGTGACGGCTCCCCTTTGTCCTGCCTCAGCACGGCCCCTGCCGTGCCCACTCAAACGACGCGGCGTGTGCCGCGCCTTTCGACACCAGTGTCGGCCCCAGTCATTACCGCCCGCAAGCGCCAATTCATGTGACAGGCAGCACACAAATCCGCCTCGCGCGCGAAAGCCCGGCCTTGCACGCCGGGTCCGCAACTGGCAATCAGGCAGGAAGCCGTCCAGGCTCCGTCCCGTCCTGCCCAGATCCGGATCGCCCATGACCGACCGCCTGACCATCGCCACCTGGAACATCAACTCGGTGCGGCTGCGCCTGCCGATCGTCGAGAAGCTGATCCTCGACCATGCGCCGGACGTGATCTGCCTGCAGGAAACCAAGTGCGCCGACGGCAACTTCCCGCTCTCCGCCTTCCGCAAGCTCGGCTACGAGCACATCGCGATCAAGGGCCAGAAGGGCTACCACGGCGTTGCGACGATCTCCCGCCGCCCCTTCCTCGACGAAGAGCGGATCGACTACTGCACCAAGGGCGACAGCCGGCATCTTTCGACCGGCATTCCCTTCGCCGGCGACCGCTTCACGCTGCAGAACTTCTATGTGCCGGCCGGCGGCGACGAGCCTGATCCCGAGATCAACGACAAGTTCGCCCACAAGCTCGCCTTTCTCGACGAGATGGCCGACCGCTTCGCCTCGATCTCCGGCAACGCCATGGTCGTCGGCGATCTCAACGTGGCGCCCTACGAGCACGATGTGTGGTCGCACAAGCAGCTGCTGAAGATCGTCAGCCACACGCCCATCGAATGCGAGAAGCTGGAGGCAGTGCGCACCGCCGCGGGCCTCACCGACGTGATGCGCGCCTTCGTGCCGCTGGAGGAAAAGCTCTACACCTGGTGGAGCTACCGCGCGAAGGACTGGTCGGCCGCCGACAAGGGCCGCCGGCTCGACCATGTGTGGGCGAACCCGGCCCTGGCCGGCCAGGCGGTCTCCATGCAGGTGCTGCGCGATGCCCGCGGCTGGCAACAGCCGTCCGACCACGCGCCGGTCCTGGTGCGGCTGGAGGCTTGAAGCCGCCTCCAACCTCCCGGCTCACCCGTCAGGGGCGGATGATCACCTTGCCCAGGACCTTGCGGTCGGCAAGCTCGCGCAGCGCCCTTGCCGTTTCCTCGATCGGATAGACCGCATGCAGGTGCGGCCGGATCCGCCCCTCGCGCATCCAGGCAAGCAGCTGCTCCATGTTGTCGCGATGCGCCTCCGGCTCGCGCACGATGGCATCGCCCCAGAATACGCCGAGCACGTCGCAGCCCTTCAGCATGACCAGATTGAGCGGCAGCTTCGGGATCTGGCCGGCGGCAAAGCCGATGACCAGATAGCGGCCGCGCCAGCCGGTGGCGCGCAGCGCCGCCTCGGCAAGATCGCCGCCGACCGGGTCGTAGACCACATCGACACCGCTGCCGTCGGTCAGCTGCTTCAGCCGCGTCTTCAGGTCTTCTTGCGTGTAGTTAACCAGGATGTCGGCGCCGTGGGCGCGGGCCAGCTCCAGCTTTTCCGCGCTGGAGGCGCAGGCGATCACCCGCGCGCCCATCGCCTTGGCGATCTCGACCGCGGCAAGGCCGACGCCTCCCGAGGCGCCGAGCACGGCAACCGTCTCGCCCGGCTCCAGCCGCGCCCGGTCGCGGAAGGCATGCAGCGAGGTGCCGTAGGTGACCGAAAGACCGGCCGCCGCCTCATCGGAGACCTCGTCGGGCAGGGCGACCAGATCGTCCTCAGTGGCGATCACCGCGCCGCGCACCGCGCCCCATCGCACATAGCCCATCACCCGGTCGCCCGGCTCGAAGGCCTCGATCCCCTCGCCCGTCTCCAGCACCCGGCCGGCAAACTCGGCGCCCGGCGAGAACGGCAGCTCGGGCCGGAACTGGTACTTGCCCTCGATGATCAGCGTGTCGAAGAAGTTGAGCGCCGCCGCGCTCACCTCCACCAGCAGTTCGCCCGGCCCGGGCGACGGCATCTCGATGTCCCGCAGGACAAGGTCCTCGGGCGCGCCGAGGCGTTCGCACAAAACGGCTTTCACACAAGTTTCCCCCAATGTTTCCCCAAGTTTCGCCTAGCACGGGATCAAGGTCCGGAAAAGCCGTGAAACTCGTCAATCTTGTCAGGGCGGCGCCCAGCCGCTATCTCCGGTCACCTGCGGTTGCCCGGCCGTTCGCGGGCACAACGACAAGGAGGTCGCAAGGACCATGCGCGGTTACTTCGCCGTCGGGGCGGAAGGCATTTCGAAGCAGATGAACCTGGGCAACCTGATGCGCTCGGCGCATGCCTTCGGGGCGAGCTTCTTCTTCACCGTCGATGCCGACAAGAGGATCCGCAAGGCTCCCGCGTCCGATACCTCCAAGAGCACCGGCCACCTGCCGCTGTTTCACTGGCCTTCGATCGAGGAAATGGATCTGCCGCAGGGCTGCCAGCTGGTCGGCGTCGAACTGACCGACGAGGCGGTCGACCTGCCGAGCTTCATGCATCCGCTGCAGGCGGCCTATATCCTCGGCCCCGAGCGCGGGTCGCTCTCGCCAGAAATGCAGGCGGCCTGCCAGCACATCATCAAGATCCCGACGAAGTTCTGCCTGAACATCGCGATTGCCGGTGCCGTGGTGCTGTACGACCGCCACCGGGTGCACGGGCAATATGCCGAGCGCCCGCTGACCGCAGGCGGCCCGAAGGCTCCCCGGCCGGCGCACAAGCATGGCGGGCCGATCATGCGCACGGGGCGCAAGATCCCCGGTCAGACCGGCTGAACCGAACGGAAAAAGAGGGATAGGGGCTCAGCGCCGGGCGCGCGAACGCGCCACCCGGCCGAGCGTCAGCAGCACGTCGCCGACCAGCGCCTCGGCAAGCGCCGGCGACTTGCGCGCCGCCGCCACCGCATCCGCCAGCCGCTCGCCCGCCTTGGCCAGATCGTCCCCCGACCACAGCGAGAGCTCGCGCGAAACAAGGTCCCGCCGTTTGTAGAAGATCGGCGGGCGCGCCTGCTCGACGACGCGGGCCGGTGGCACGCCGCGGTCAACCTCTGCCCTTGCGCGGGCGAGAAACTGGAAATGGCGTAGCGCCGCCGAGGCGATCATGTCCGCGCGCTGGCCGCTGGCCGACAGCCGCTCCAGCCCGTGGTCGAGCTTGCCGAGATCGCCGAGCGCAGCCGCATCGATCAACTCGTCGACGGCAAAGGCCGAGGCATCGCCGATCACCGCCTCGACATCGGCAAGGTCGATGCGCTCACGGCCATAGGCATAAAGGCAGAGCTTGCGCACCTCGCCGCGGCTCGCCAGCCGGTCGGCGCCGAGCAGTCCCATCAGCGCCTGCCGCGCCTCGCGGCTGATCGCAAGGCCGGCCTCGCGCAATTCGCCGTCGATGACACGCTCCAGATCGCGCACCTCGTCGCCATAGCACGGGATCGCCACCGCCTTGCGGTCACGCTCGAACTTGCCCCGAAGGCCGGTCCCCTTCTTGAGATCACCCGCTTCGATGACCACGAGCGCGCTTTCCGCGCGCTGCTCGCCGAACAGCGGGTCGACGGCCGGCGTCAGGTTCTTGCCCGCCCCGTCGCGCAGCCACACCACGCGGCGTCCGCCGAACAGCGGCACCGTCGAGGCCTCGTCGATCAGCCGCGCGGGATCCGAGACCACCTCGCCCGCATCCAGGCGGACAAGCGAAAAGGGGTCGTCGACGCCGCCGGAAGCACGCGTCACCAGCGCCTGGGCACGTTCCGACACGAGCCCGGTGTCGGGCCCGAAAACGAGGATCAGGGAGACGTCGGCCGGCGGATCGGCGATGAAACGGTCGATCTCGCCGGCCTTGAGCGCGACCATCGCGGATCAGCCGCGGGACGCGAAGAAGCCGGCAAGCCGCGTCTGGATGTCGCCGGCAACCATCTTCGCCGCCCGATCCTCCGCGTCGCGCTCGGCGCGCAGGTTGGCGAAGCGCTGGCTGGAGAAGTCGAAGGACGCGGAGCCGAAGGCCCGGCCCGTGGTCACCGTGCGTCCGGTGGCGAGATCGCTCAGCACATAGGAGGCGTTGACCGTGACCGTATAGGCGGAGGGCACGTCGGCAAGCCGCTCGACGCCAACCTCGTTCAGCGGCCGGTCGATCAGGATGCGCAGCCGGTAGCGCTGCTCGCCCGCCTCGCGACCCCGGCGGAAGCCGAAGATCAGCTCGTTGCGCAGCACCTGGCCGACCCGATCGAGATCCTCGCTCGAGGCGGTCTCGACCGTATCGATGTCGATGGCCGCAAGCTCGGTGGCGACGGCCGGCGTCGCGCCGGCCGGTCCGCCGATGGTGCCGTAGAGCGGGCGCACCTGACAGGCGCCGGCCAACAGTGCCGCCCCCATGACGAGAACGGCCAGCGCCCGCCGGCGGGCGGGCTGCTGCGGTTGCGGATGGTCACACGACGACATTCACGATCCTCTGCGGAACCACGATGATCTTGCGGGCGGGCTTGCCGTCCAGCGCGCGCTGCACGGCATCGAGCTGCAGCGTAGCCGCTTCGACCTCCTCTTTGGAAGCCTCGCGTGAGACGACGAGATCGGCGCGCTTCTTGCCGTTGACCTGCACCGGCAGGGTGATGGTCGCCTCGACCAGCAGATCCGCCTCGATCTCCGGCCAGCCCTGCGTCGCCAGCATGCCCTCGTGGCCGAGCGCATGCCAGCACTCCTCGGCCAGATGCGGAGCCATCGGCGCCATCATCTGCACCAGGAAGCCGGCCGCCTCACGCTGCGCAAAGCGCATGTCCTCGCCCTCGGCCCCGCCCTGCGCGGCGCGCGACAGGGTGTTGACCAGCTCGTAGATGCGGGCAACGGCACGGTTGAAGGACAGGGCCTCGATATCGGCCGAGACCGCCTGGCACGCCTTGTGGGTGGCACGGCGAAGGGCGGTCGCCGCCTCGCCGAACGCATCCGGGCGGGCCGTCTGCGGCACGCTCTCGCCGATCTCGGAGATCAGGCGCCACACGCGCTGCATGAAGCGCCATGCGCCCTGCACCCCATCCTCGGTCCACTGCACGTCGCGCTCGGGCGGGCTGTCGGACAGCATGAACCAGCGGGCCGTATCGGCGCCGTAGGTCTCGATGATGTCGGTGGGGTCGACGGTGTTCTTCTTCGACTTCGACATCTTTTCGATGGAACCGATGGCGACCTTCTCGCCGGTCTCCACCAGGAATGCCTGGCGCTCCTCGCCGTCGCCCTCGATGCGCACCTCGGCCGGCGAGACCCAGCCGCCGCCCGGCGCCTTGTAGGTCTCGTGCGTCACCATGCCTTGTGTGAACAGGCCGCGGAACGGCTCCTTCACGCTCAGATGCCCGGTCACGCTCATCGCCCTGGCGAAGAAGCGCGAATAGAGCAGGTGCAGGATCGCGTGCTCGATGCCGCCGATATACTGGTCGACCGGCAGCCACGCATCGGCGACGGCCTTGTCGGTGGGCGTCTTGGAGCGCGGATCGGTGAAGCGGGCAAAGTACCACGAGGAATCGACGAACGTGTCCATCGTGTCCGTCTCGCGTCGCGCCGGCTTGCCGCAGGTCGGGCAGGCAACATTGCGCCAGGTCGGGTGACGGTCGAGCGGGTTGCCCGGCTTTTCGAAGTCGATGTCGTCGGGCAGCTGTACCGGCAGGTCGGCGACCGGCACCGGCAGCACGCCGCAATCGTCGCAATGGATGACCGGGATCGGGCAGCCCCAGTAGCGCTGGCGCGAGATGCCCCAGTCGCGCAGGCGGTAGTTGACCTGGCGCTGCGCCTGCGGCGCCCCGTCCAGCGTCTCCGCCTCGAGCCGCGAGGCGACCGCGTCCTTGGCATCCGCGATCGACATGCCGTCCATGAAGGCGGAATTGTAGATCGTGCCGTCGTCGGTATAGGCCTCGTCGCGGATCTCGAACGTCTCCGGATCCGCCCCGTTCGGCAGCACCACCGGGCGCACCGGCAGGTGATACTTGCGGGCAAAGTCGAGATCGCGCTGGTCATGCGCCGGGCAGGCGAAGATCGCGCCGGTGCCGTAGTCCATCAGGATGAAGTTGGCGATGTAGACCGGCAGCGTGATCGAGGGATCGAGCGGGTGGACGACCGTCAGCCCGGTATCGATGCCGATCTTCTCGGCCGTCTCGATGGCCTCGGCGGACGTGCCGATGCGCCGGCACTCCTCGATGAAGGCCGCGATCTTCGGATCGCCCTCGGCGAGCTTGCGCGAGATCGGATGATCCGGCGACAGGCCCATGAAGGACGCGCCGAACAGCGTGTCCGGCCGGGTGGTGAAGATCTCCAGCGCCGCATCGCCAGTCGGCGCGGGCGTCGAGAAGGCGAAGCGCACGCGCAGGCCCTCGGACCGGCCGATCCAGTTCTTCTGCATCAGGCGGACCTTTTCCGGCCAGCGGTCGAGCGTGTCGAGTGCCGACAGCAGCTCTTCCGACCAGTCGGAGATCTTGAAGAACCACTGGGTCAGCTCGCGCTGCTCGACCAAAGCGCCGGAGCGCCAGCCGCGCCCGTCGATCACCTGCTCGTTGGCCAGCACGGTCATGTCGACCGGGTCCCAGTTGACCTTGGAGTTCTTGCGATAGGCAAGACCGGCCTTCAGGAAGTCGAGAAACAGGTGCTGCTGCTGGGTGTAGTACTCGACGTCGCAGGTCGCGAACTCGCGCTCCCAGTCGAGCGACAGGCCCATGATCTTCAGCTGGCCGCGCATCGTCGCGATGTTCTGGTAGGTCCAGTCGCGCGGATGCACCTTGTTCTGCATGGCGGCGTTTTCCGCCGGCATGCCGAAGGCGTCCCAGCCCATCGGATGCAGCACGTTGAAGCCGCGCGCCCGCTTGTAGCGCGCCACGACATCGCCCATGGCGTAGTTGCGCACGTGGCCCATGTGGATGCGCCCCGACGGATAGGGGAACATCTCGAGCACGTAATACTTCGGCCGGGGATCCTCGTTGCGGGTGGCAAAAACCTTCGCCTCGTCCCAGACCTTCTGCCAGCGGCTTTCCGCTTCGCGGGCGTTGTAGCGCTCCGTCGCCATGATCTCGTGTGCTTCGCTCGTTGCAGTGAAAAGAAATGATGTGGCGCGACTGTCACCAGAAATCGCCGGCCCGGTCAACCTGCAAGGCCCGCGCCGCGCGTCCTGCCGGTCCAGGACTTGCATTCGCGCGGCGCCCGTCGCATGTCCATGACAGCAACTCGCCCGCAAAAGCACGAAGAGGCAGCAAGATGTCCCCGCACGCCGCAGAACCGACCCCAACGGATGCCGCCGGACGGATCGCCGGGATCCGCGACAGGATCGCCGCCGCCGAGCATGATGGCGCGCGCGCGGAAGGCTCCGTCACGCTGATCGCCGTCAGCAAGACCTTCGATGCCGATGCCATCCGCCCGGTGATCGCCGCCGGCCAGCGCGTCTTCGGCGAGAACCGCGTGCAGGAAGCGCAGGGAAAGTGGCCGGCGCTGCGCGAGGAGTTTCCCGATATCGAGCTGCACCTGATCGGGCCGCTCCAGTCGAACAAGGCGAAGGACGCGGTTGCGCTGTTCGACGTGATCCACACGCTCGACCGGGAGAAGATCGCCCGCGCGCTTGCCGTCGAGTGCGCCGAACAGCAGAGAAACCTGCGCTTCTTCATCCAGGTGAACACCGGCGAGGAACCGCAGAAGGCCGGCATCGCGCCGCGCGAGACCGACGATTTCGTCGCCTTCTGCCGGGACGAGCTGCACCTGCCGCTGCTCGGCCTGATGTGCATCCCCCCGGTCGACGACACGCCCGGCCCGCATTTCGCGCTGCTGCGCAAGATCGCGGAACGCAACGGCCTTTCCGGCCTGTCGATGGGCATGTCCTCGGATTTCGAGAGCGCCGTGCGCGTCGGCGCCACCCATGTGCGCGTCGGCTCGGCGATTTTCGGCTCGCGCGACTACCCGTGAGCCGGCATGCCGCGTATGCGGCGTTTTGCAGGGGAATGCGCCAGCTCCCTTGACTTTCGCTGGCGTTTGCGGGTATCAGCCCGTCAACTCCGAAAGAGTGACGACAGCTCGATACGCCGCCCGGGACCCGCAAAGGTATAAAGAGATCCCGGAGGTTCACACCCGACAGCGCGATGCGCCCTCGGGTGCCATACCGCTTTGCGGATCGCGCTACGTCCCGTACGGGGGACACGGAAGCGGCTCCGGCCGCCACCTCGAAAGGGTTTAAGGAGACGGCATGTTCGAAAGTCTGTCAGATCGCCTCAGTGGCATTCTCGACAAGCTGACGCGGCGCGGTGCGCTGTCGGAGGCCGATGTCTCCGAGGCGCTGCGCGAGGTCCGGCGCGCCCTGATCGAGGCTGACGTCGCGCTTCCGGTGGTCAAGTCCTTCACCGACAAGGTGCGGACCCGGGCCGTCGGCCAGGAAGTCCTCAAGTCGGTCACGCCGGGCCAGCAGGTCGTCAAGATCGTCCACGACCAGCTTGTCGAGATGCTGGGCGGTGCGGGCGAGCCGATCGACCTCAACGCGGCCGCGCCCTTCGCCATCATGATGGTCGGCCTGCAGGGCTCGGGCAAGACCACCTCGACCGCCAAGATCGCCCTGAGGCTGACGAAGAACGAGCGCCGCAAGGTGCTCATGGCCTCGCTCGACACCCGCCGCCCGGCGGCGCAGGAACAGCTGAAGGTCCTGGGCGAGCAGACCGGTATCGACACGCTGCCGATCGTCGCCGGCCAGTCGCCGGTGCAGATCGCCTCGCGCGCCATGACCGCGGCGCGGCTCGGCGGCTACGACATCGTCATGCTCGATACGGCCGGCCGCACGCATATCGACGAGCCGCTGATGGTCGAGATGGCGGAGATCAAGGCGGCCGCCAATCCGCACGAGATCCTGCTCGTCGCCGACAGCCTGACCGGTCAGGACGCGGTCAACCTGGCGACATCCTTCGACGAACGCGTCGGCATCACCGGCATCGTGCTGACCCGCATGGACGGCGACGGCCGCGGCGGCGCGGCCCTGTCCATGCGCGCGGTCACCGGCAAGCCGGTCAAGCTGGTCGGTACCGGCGAGAAGTCCGACGCGCTCGAGGAATTCCACCCGGCGCGGATCGCCGACCGCATTCTCGGCATGGGCGACATCGTGTCGCTGGTGGAGAAGGCGGCTCGCGAGCTCGACCAGGAAAAGGCGGCCAAGATGGCCGCCCGCATGCAGAAAGGCAATTTCGACCTCGAGGACCTTGCCGAGCAGCTTCGCCAGATGGAGAAGCTCGGCGGCATGTCCGGGATCATGGGCATGATGCCCGGCGTCGGAAAGATGAAGAAGCAGCTCGATGCGGCCAATATCGACGACCGCGTGATCAAGCGTCAGGTCGCGATCATCCAGTCGATGACCCCGCAGGAGCGCCGCAAGCCCGACATTCTCAAGGCCAGCCGCAAGAAGCGCATCGCCACCGGCTCCGGCGTCGACGTCGCAGACGTCAACAAGCTGCTGAAGATGCACCGGCAGATGGCCGACATGATGAAGCAGATGGGCAAGGGCAAGGGCCTGCTCGGCAAGATGATGGGCGGCATGGGCATGCCCGGCGGCGGCATGCCGAACATCGACCCGAAGGAGCTGGAGCGCATGGCCCAGTCCGGCCAGATGCCTGGTCAGCTTCCGGGACAGATGCCGGGCCTGCCCGGCGGGCTTGGCGGTTTGGGTGGCCTGGGCGGCCTTGGCGGACTGGGCGGGGCAAAGCTGCCCGGCGGTCTCGGCGGCCTTCCCGGCCTGGGACGAGGGAAGAAGAAATGACCGACAGCGCCGAGGAAATCCTCGAGCCGGCGTCTGCCGCGATGGACGAGCTGCTGCGGCTGCGCGGCTCCATCGACAATATCGACGCCGCACTGGTTCACATGCTTGCGGAGCGCTTCAAGTGCACGCAGAAGGTCGGCCTGCTCAAGGCCACCCACAGTCTTCCGCCCGCCGATCCGGCGCGCGAGGAACGGCAGATCGCGCGGCTGCGCGCGCTTGCCCGGGACGCCAATCTCGATCCCGATTTTGCGGAGAAGTTCCTGAACTTCATCGTCAAGGAAGTGATCCGTCACCATGAAGCCATTCGCCGCTGACCCCGGCGTCGCACTGAAGTACTAAAGGAGACTACCATGGCCCTGAAAATTCGCCTTGCCCGTGGCGGCGCCAAGAAGCGTCCGTTCTACCGCATCGTCGTTGCCGACGTCCGCTCGCCGCGCGATGGCCGCTTCATCGAGAAGGTCGGCCTCTACAACCCGATGCTGCCGAAGGACAATGCCGACCGCATCGTCCTCGACGTCGAGCGCATCCAGCACTGGATGAGCCACGGCGCGCTGCCGACCGACCGCGTCCTGCGCTTCCTGGACGCCGCCGGCGTGCTGAGCCGCGAAGCTCGCAGCAACCCGAAGAAGGCCGAGCCGGGCACCAAGGCCAAGGAGCGTGCCGAGGCCAAGCGCCAGGCTGCCGAGGAGGCCGCTGCGGCCGAGGCCGAGGCTGCTGCCGGCGGCGAGGAAGCTGCTGCCGAGTAATCGGCGCGCTGCCTGCATGCACCTTCAGGACCCGCACCGTCTGCGGTGCGGGTCCGCCGGGTTTACCCGTTCGCGGATCGACCCGGCACGGGACCGCGGTGCCCTCATAAAGGGAGCCGGTCTCGAATGACATGTATCGGGGACTGCCACCCCGCCTCCCCCGTCAGGAGCACGGCCGCGTGAGCGAGGATCGCATTCTCATTGCCCGCATCGGCGCCGCCCACGGCGTGCGCGGCGAGGTTCGCGTCAAGCCCTTCGGCGACGATCCCCTGTCCTTTTGCGATTACGGCCCGCTGGAAACCGCCGACGGCAAGCGCCGCCTGGTGGTGAAGTCCGCGCGCCTGCAGAAGGCGATGGTCGTCACCCGTTTCGAAGGAATCGACGACCGCAATGCCGCCGAGGCCCTCAACGGCCTCGACCTCTACATTCCGCGCGACGCGCTGCCGGAGCTGGATGACGAGGACGAATTCTACCACACCGACCTGCTCGGCCTCGAGGCCGTCGCGCCGGGCGGAGAGACCATCGGCGAGATCGTCGCCCTGCCCGATTTCGGCGCCGGCACCCTGGTGGAAATCCGCCCGCAGGGCGCCCAGTCCTTCTACGTCCCCTTCACCCGCGAGGCGGTGCCGGAGATCGACCTGGCCGCCGGCAAGGTGACCATCGTCGTGCCGGAAAGCACGGAGGGCGACGAGGCTCAGGACGACGAGGAGCGGGATCCGCGCGCGGACAACGAAGCGGCCGGCTGAGCCTGCGCCGCATCGATGTCCTCGTCCCGGTCGGGAACCGGGGATCCGCCGGCAAGCGCCGCACGCACCTCAAGACGCAGCAGCAGGATCGCGGCGACGACGAGCGTCACGCCGAGCATGTTGGCGGCAATGTCCCCCAGCGAGAATTCGCGATTGGGCACCAGCGCCTGCACCAGTTCCGCCGTCAGCCCCAGCCCCGCGGCGATTCCAGCCGAAATCCGCAGGCGGCAGCAGAAGAATGCGTGGATCGACAGGGTCAGCAGGCCGAAGAACACAAGGTGCTGCAGCTTGTCCCAAGGATGGTCCATCCCGGGATTGTAGATGAAGCCCGCGACGATCCCGTAGGCGACGAGGACGCAGAGCGGCCAGACGCGCGCCGCCGACAGGTCGAGATAGTGCTGCCGCACCAGGGTGCGGACGAGTTCGGCGAGACGGACGAGCGGGCGCAGCATGAAGATCTCCGGGATCGGGCTTCCTTGCTACACGGGAAAGCCTTAAGCGGGGGTTGCGAGAGTTATCCGACGGGGGCCGGTGGCCTGCCGATCCAGGGAGTATGCGATGACGTTCCGGGCGTCGATCCTCAGCCTTTATCCGGAGATGTTTCCAGGCCCCCTCGGCACATCGCTTGCCGGCCGCGCGCTGGAGCGGGGCGACTGGGACTTGGAGCTCCACCAGATCCGCGACCATGCGACCGATCGCCACCGCTCCGTCGATGACACGCCGGCCGGAGGCGGCGCCGGCATGGTCCTGCGCGCCGATATCCTGGCCCTTGCCATCGATGCGGCAAGCCCTGCCGGCGACACGAGGCCGCGCCTGCTGATGAGCCCGCGCGGCCGGCCGCTCGACCAGGCGCGGGTCCGCGACCTTGCGCAAGGGCCGGGCGCGGTGATCGTCTGCGGCCGGTTCGAGGGCATCGACCAGCGGGTGATCGAGGCCCGGGGCCTCGAAGAAGTCTCGATCGGCGACTATATCCTGTCCGGCGGCGAACTGGCCGCCATGGTCCTTCTCGACGCGGTCGTCCGCCTGCTGCCCGGCGTCATGGGCAATGCCGAGAGCGGCGCCCTGGAAAGCTTCGAGACCGGCCTTCTGGAGCATCCGCACTATACCAGGCCGCGCGAGTTCGAGGGGCGCACCATCCCCGATGTCCTGACCTCCGGCGACCACGCCCGCATCGACCGCTGGCGGCGCGAGGAGGCCGAGCGGCTGACCCGCGAGCGCCGGCCCGACCTGTGGCAGCGCCATACGGGCGGCTAGGGCGCAGGTTTCTGCGCCAAACGGGCGCAAAAGGGCATGACAAACGCGGCGAGTTGCGCTAGATAGCGGCCACTCGGGCGCCTGCCGGCGCGAGCCGTGCCGATTGCCGTTTGCCTTTGCCCCGCCAGGACCGCGAAGACAGGACGCGAACGACCGGCCTCTCGCAAGCAGGATGACTCGAACCGAATTTCGCGGCCGGATGCGTCCGGCCAGGCCAAAAACGCGGTGAATTCGCCCCTACGGCTCGACCGTCAGCGGACGCTCTGACCGACACGAACCAAAAGGTAGTGCCATGAACATCATCGAACAGCTCAACGCCGAGGAAATGGCGAAGGTCGAAGCACAGCGCAAGCTGCCGAGCTTCTCCCCCGGCGACACGATCCGCGTGAACGTGCGCGTGACGGAAGGCAACCGTACCCGTACCCAGGCGTACGAAGGCGTGTGCATCGCCCGCTCCGGCGGCGGCATCAACGAGAACTTCACCGTCCGCAAGATCTCCTACGGCGAAGGCGTGGAGCGCGTGTTCCCGATCTTCTCGCCGATGCTCGAGGGCGTCGAGGTCGTGCGTCGCGGTAAGGTCCGTCGCGCCAAGCTCTATTACCTGCGCGGCCGTCGCGGCAAGTCCGCCCGTATCGTCGAGGCGACCAACGTTCGCGCCCGTCGCCTGAACGACGAGATCAAGGCCGACCTCGCCGCCGCCAAGGCAGCGAAGGAAGCCGAGCAGCAGGCTGCCGCTGCCAGCCAGAGCGCCGAATAAGACAAAGGTCCGGCGCGGCCGACCAGGCCCGCCGTTCCACACGATAGAAAAGCCCCGGCCAGATGGCCGGGGCTTTTTTCGTTTGCGCACACGTTCTTGCGGAAAGCCGCGCCCCTACTCGATCCGCCGCAGATGGGCGCGCACCGCAAGGCGCGAGGTCGCTGCCGTCAGCACCGTGACGAGGAAGATGATGGCCAGCACACCGAGATAGCCGCCGACCCCCACCGACACCCCGCCGAGCATGTCCATGGAGCGTGCAAGGCCCTGCAAGCCGGTGCGCTCGTCGGCCAGAAAGCCGAGGACGAGAAAGACGAGAATCGAGGCGACACCGCCGGCGAGGCCGCCCTGCAGACCCAGCAGCAGGAAATGGCGCTGGAACTCCCGGGCAACGAAACTGTCCTCCGCACCGACGAAATGCAGCACCTCGACCACGTCCCGGTTGCCGGCCATGGCCGCCCGCGTCGCGAAGACCACCGACAGGACCATCGAGCCGAGCACCAGCGACAGCACGGCGATGCCACCCAGCACGACCGCATTGGCCATGGCTGCCAGGCGGCTGGTCCACAGGCTGTGATCGTCAACGCTGGCCCGGCTGACCTCGGCGCTGATCACCGCGCGCAGTCCGGCAAGGTCGAAGACGGACGGTTCCGACACCTGCACCTGGATCAGGCGCGGCACCGGCAGGCTCTCCAGCTCCAGCCCAGCGCCGAGCCAGGGCTGCAGCAGTTCCCGCGTTTCCTGGTCGGACAGGGCCCGCACCGCGCCGACGCCGGCCTGCGCCTTGGCCGCGGCCGTTGCCTTCTCGATCTCCCGCAACATGTCGACCCCGTCCGCCGGGCGGATCTGGATCGTCACCTCGCGCAACAGGTCGTTGGACCAGGCGCTCGCCGCCTCGTGAATGATGGTCACCCCGCCGACCGTCAGGCAGGCGAGGAAGCTCATGATCGCGACGACCAGCGTCAGCGCACGCCCGGCAACGGCCTGCGGCGGCACGATGGGCGCGGACGGGCGCAGCTCGTCCGGGGCGCCGCGCTTGCGTGTCTTGGCGCCCGCCTTGGGGCGGCGGGACGCGGCCGGCCGGCCGCTGGGCGGACGGGAGCCGCGACGGCCCTCGCCTCCCGCGCCCCCTGCCGGGCCAGCCCTTGGTGTCCTGTCGTCGTCAGTCATGGATCTGCAACCGTCCTTCGCCCAGTTCCATGCGCCGCGCGTCGACCTGGTCCATCAGCGCCAGATCGTGGGTGGCGATCACCACCGACGTGCCGAGCCGGTTCAGCTCGATGAACAGGCGCAGCAGGCGCCGCGCCAGCGGCGGGTCCACGTTGCCCGTCGGCTCGTCCGCCAGCAACAGCTCGGGCCGGGTGATCAACGCCCGCGCGATGGCCGCGCGCTGCTTCTCGCCGCCGGACAGAACCGGCGGCAGCACGTGCATGCGCTCGCCCAGACCCACCCATTTCAGCAGTTCCACCACGTCGGAGCGGTACTGGCTCTCCTCCTGGCCGATGACGCGCAGCGGCAGGGCGACATTCTCATAGGTGGTCAGATGGTCAAGCAGGCGAAAGTCCTGGAACACGATGCCGATGCGCCGGCGCAGCGCCGGGATCTGGCTCTTCTTCAGCGCCGATGTGTCCTTGCCGAAGGCGCGGATCAGGCCGCGCGTCGGCGTCAGCGACAGGAACAGCAGGCGCATCAGGCTGGTCTTGCCCGCACCGGACGGACCGGTGAGGAACTGGAATGACTGCGGCCTGATCTCGAAGGTCAGGTCGCGCAGGACTTCCGGCCCCATGCCGTAGCGCAGACCGACATTTTCGAATCGGATCACGGCAACCTCTCGTTAACACGTTGGCCGGACACTATCGCTTTGGCATTAACGCTTCATTAACGATATCCGGGCGTCATGGAGGCGAAAACTCCGGTATGCGGCCGGCGGGACAAACCAATGTCTCGCCGTTTGCGGCGTGTTTACGGTCTTGGGCCGACACTGACCGTCTTGCGTACCGGCTTCACCGGATGTCGACCATGCCTTTCCGGCCGGTATTTGTGGGCAAGACGAGGCCGCCTCCACAATGAAGATAACCTGTCCGGATTGCGCAACCGCCTATCGGGTCACACCTGCGGCCCTGGGGCCTGAAGGCCGCGACGTGAAATGCGCGCGCTGCGGCACGCGCTGGCACGCCCTCCCCACCCCGGACACCGCCTCCATCGAGACCGAACTCCCGGACCGCGCCGAGGCGGAAGCCGAGGAGAGCCAGGCCGCGCGCGCCAGGGCCCCCGCCATGGCCGAGGCCGGCGATGCGGATGGCGACGATCTTGCCGACGACTGGGAAGCCGCCCTGGCCGGCGACGACGACCCGGCGGAGGACGCCGCCGGGGACGATGCTTCCATCGAAAGCGAGGGCGGAGACGAGAGCGAGGACGAGGGCGAGGACACCGACGGCGGCAAGGACGTCTTCGCCTCCATGTTCGATGCCGACGAGGCGGCGGACGAGGATGCGGGACAGGAGCTGGCGTCCGGCCTGCCGATGACCACCGATGCCGGAGCGGGCGACGACGCGGAAGCTGCCGCCGCCAAGACGGTCGACATCGAGAGCCTTGCCCGCAAGCCGAAGATCCACGTCAAGCCGCGCTCCAGCGAGCCGATCCTGCGTCGGATCCTGTCCGCAGCCGGCCGGCAGGCGCGCCGCGTGCGCCCGCGCCGGGTGGTCGGCATGCTGCTGTTCTGCGGCGCCATCGCCCTGGGCGCGCTGGCCGTCACCTTCCGCACGCCCATCGTCGCGCGGATGCCCGACCTTGCAGGCCTGTTCCAGCTCGCCGGGCTCGATGTCAACCTGCGCGGCCTCGAGTTCCGCGACCTGCGCACCTTCCGCGAAATGGAGGACGGCTCGATCGTCCTGGTGATCGAGGGCACGATCGCCAATATCGAAAAGCAGCCGATGCCGGTTCCCGCCATCCGCCTGGCCCTGCGCAGCGAGGATGCCCAGGAAATCTACGCCTGGACCATGGAACCGCGCTTGCGCCGGCTCGATGTCGGTGGCACGACGCGGTTTCGCACCCGCCTGTCGGCTCCGCCCGACCTGGCGGCGGACATTCAGGTGCGCTTCGTGGAGCGCAAACAACGGCAGGCCAGGCTGAAATGAGTGAAAGCGTCGACATCCGCACCCTTTACGACGAGGCGGCCATTGCGGCCCGGGTCGAGGAAATCGCCCGCGAGATCGCGGCATCCCGCCCCGAGGGACTTCTGGTCGTCGCGGTGCTGAAGGGCAGCTTCATGTTCGTTGCCGACCTCGTGCGCGCCATGCACCGGGCAGGCCTTGCCCCGGAGATGGAGTTTATCCATTTGTCCAGTTACGGCGCGGGAACGGAGTCAAGGGAAATCCGCGTTTTGCGCGATGTGGAGAGCGATGTCGCCGGTCGGGATGTGATTCTCGTGGATGACATACTGGAAAGTGGTCGCACACTGGCTTTTGCACGAGACCGACTCATCGAGCGCGGCGCAGGCTCAGTGCGCATCGCCGCCTTGCTCGACAAGCCGATGCGCCGCAAAACCGCCATTTCTGCGGATTATGTCGGGTTCGAGTGTCCCGACAAGTTCGTGGTCGGTTACGGGATGGACATGGGGCACAAGTGGCGCCAGCTCCCGTTCATCGGTCACGTGGTCCAGGACGCCCAGGCCTAGCACGCCGCTGCTTGAAGAACGGAGAGGGACATGGCTCGCATTCTGATCGCCGAAGACGACGACGCCGTTCGCAGCTTCGTCAAGCGCGCGTTGGAGCTGGATGGCCATGCCGTGGTCGCCCAGGAGGACGGCGCGGCAGCCGCCGAGACGCTGGCGAAGGAAAAGGGCGCGTTCGACCTGATCCTGTCGGATATCAAGATGCCCGTGATGGACGGCATCGCCTTCGCCCTGATCGCGGCGCGCGACCATCCTGAGATCCCGATCCTGCTGATGACGGGCTTTGCCGACCAGCGCGAGCGCGCCAACGGGCTCGACGCGCTGATCCACGACGTGGTGACCAAGCCCTTCTCGCTCGCCGAGATCCGCCGTGCGGTCAGCGATGCCCTGCTCGGCATCTGCCGCGAGGAAACCCGCCGCTACGCGTAACCGCGTGGCGGCGCGCTGCCGGCCTGTCTCTTTTCCCCGATATCGATAGCCTGACATGCAACGGGCCCGCGCTTGTCCCGCGCGAGCCCGATTGCCGTGTTGGTGCGCGCACCGGGCGCCGCATCGATCAGTAGCGACGCAGCAGCCGCTCCAGATAGTCGAGCTCCAGCATCGGCCGGCTGGGATCGGAGAACCGCCGGCGCAGCTCCTCCAGGATGCGGCGCGCGCGCTGCACGTCGATCTCGTCCGGCACCCGCACCCGGTCGCCGAAATCCGGCCCTTCCGTGCGGCGCGGCCGACCGAGCGGATCCTCGTCCATCGGGCCGCCCTGACGGCCCGCCATGCCCGGCCCTTCGCCCTGGCCCTGCCCCTGGCCGAACATCTGCTCCGCCATGCCCTGCGCGCCCCGGCGCAGCGCGTCGAGCGCGTTGCCCTGCTGGCCGACGGCATCGCCCGGCTGGCCCTGGCCGAGGCTGTCGCGGGCATTGCCCATCTCCTCACCGGCCCGGCCGAGGTCCTCGTTCGACGGCATGCCGTTGCGCGCCATCTTGTCGAGCAGCTGCTGCAGCCGCTCGCCCAGCTCGCCCTGCCCTTCCTGCAGCTGCCGCAAGGCCTCCGCCAGCTCCTCGGGCGTCATCTGCCCCTGCTGGCCTTGCTGGCCCTGCTGACCTCGTTGTCCCTGCTCGCCCTGCTGCTGCTGGCCCTGGTCGAACCGGTTGGTCTGATCCATCAGCTCCTGCTGGCGCTGGATCATCTGGCCGAGCTCGTTGAGGGCCTGCATCATCTCCTGGGTCATGCCGTTCGGCATCTGCTGCGGGCGGCCCGCCTGCAGGTTCTCCAGCATCCGCTGCATCTGGGCGAGAAGCTCTCGGGCGGCATCGCGGGACCCGTTGCGCGACAGTTCCTCGATCCGCGACAGCATCTCGTCGAGATCCTGCGGCCGCAGGATCTGCGCATTCGGGTCCATCTGCTGCATGGCCTGCGGGTTCTGCCGCATCTGTTCGGCCAGGGCCTGCATGTATTCGTTCAGCGCCTGGCGCAGCTCTTCGGTCAGCCGGGCGATTTCCTCGTCCGAGGCGCCCTCCTCCAATGCCCGGCGCAAGGCCTCCTGCGCATCGCGCAAGGCGCGCTCGGCCACCGACAGGTCGCCGTCCTCGATGTTCAGCGCCAGTTCCCACAGGAGGTCGACCACCGCCCGCAGCTCGTCGTCGCTTTCCGCTGCGACCAGCTCGGCCCGGGCGAACCGCATGCCGAGATAGGTCCGCACCTTCTCGCCGAACACCTCCGGGGCCAGCAACAGCCCGTCCAGCGCATCGAGTACGCGCACCTGGGCATTGGCATCGAGCGCCAGATCCCGGCGCTGCTCGACAATGGCCCGCGCCAGCGGCTTGGCGAAACGGCGCTGCGGCAGGGTGAAACGATGCGGTTCCGAATAACCGGTCTGGCCGGCATGGTCGCTGGCACTCAGCACCAGCGCCACCTCGGATCCCGCCCAGGGATGGCTGGTCAGGTCGCGGATCGTCTCGCCCGTGCCGGTGCGCCGCTCGCCGGCGGCCAGCGACAGGGGAAAGCTCGGCGCCTCGACCAGCGGCCGGATTTCCGCGCCGCTGTCCTGGTTGAGACGCTGCGCCGGGCGGATGTCGGCCTTCGCGGAGACGATGCCGTAATCGTCCTGCATCAGATAGGTCAGCTTGAGCGCGCCGCTGAGCTGCTCCTCGGGGTCGTCGAGCAGGCGGATGGTCGGCGCCTCGTCCGGCTCCACCGCAATCTGCCAGGCATGCAGCACCGTGTCGCCGTCGCGGATCTCCAGCGCCGCGGACGCCTCCAGCCGGCTGCGCAGCCCGTCGCCCGTGGTGTTTGCGGCAACGCGCGGCGTCGCTGCACCGCCTTCGCCGTCCGCCGCAGGCGGCGCGGCCAGATCCACGGTTTCCTCGGGCGAGACCAGCAGCACGGAAAGCGCGTCGACGCCCTGCGCCCGGACGATCACTTCGCTGCCTTCCGGCACGCTGATCGCCTTGCCGGGCTCGCGCAGCTCCGCCGTCGCCCCGGTCAGGAACACCGGCGCCCGCCCGGTATAGACCGGCGGGGTGATCCAGGCATCGATCCGGGCCGGAACCGCAGCGACCTGGGGCCCTGCGCCCGCGACGGGCGACAGGCGCGACAGATGGCTGCCTTCGGCCGCGAAATACCCCACCACCAGCAGCATCACCGCCAGCACGCGCAAGGCGAAGGGATCGCGGCGAAACGCCTGCGGGCTCGGCAGGTCGGTGCGCACGCTGGCAAGCGCCACGCTGGCGCGCCGGCGATGTACGTCCCAAAGCGCTCTGGTTTCGGGAGAGTCTCCGCCGCCGTCGAACAACCGGTCGTCGAGTGCGGCCAACGGGCGGTGGCTCAGTCCGGACACGCGCTCGATGCGCGACAGCGCCTCTGCCCGGCCGGGCAGGCGCAGACGGGCGAGCGGAAGAGCCTCCCGCACAGCCGCCGCGAGGAAGCCGAGCGCGGCGATGACCGACAGCCAGGTCGGCAGCAGCGACCACAGGCCGAGCCAGGACAGGCCGACATAAAGGGCAAGGACGATCAGGACGGATTGCAGGAGCGGCCAGGCCTGCTCCCAAAGAAGTGATAGGCGCGTTTGCAGGATCGCGCGTTCCAGACGCGCGCGCGCGGCGGGAACATCGCCGTCCGGCCGGGAAGCATCGTCCCCGGCGCCCTGCCCGGAGCCGGCAGGTTTCCTAGCGTCTGTCACTGTCTGCCTCCGCGGCCCGACCCTTGGGTCACACGCCCCCCTCGATCAGGAAGGGTGGGGCGTTTTGCCCGCTTTGGCAAGGCCGGGCCGGACAAAGGTGCCGGCCCGCCCTCTTCCCTTGTGCAGGCTATCGTCCCGGCTCTCAGTCCTCGTCGAGCCAGGACGGCAGCCGGTCGAGGCCCAGCAGCTCCTCGTAGGTCGGGCGCGGGCGTACCACCGCGTGGCGGTCGCCCTTCACCAGCACTTCGGGAACCAGCAGACGGCTGTTGTAGGTACAGGCCTGCACGGCGCCATAGGCACCAGCCGAATGCACGGCAAGCAGGTCGCCCGGCTCGACCGCCGGCATGTCGCGGTCATGGCCGAGATAGTCGCCGGTCTCGCAGACCGGGCCCACCACGTCCGCCTTGATCCGCGGATGGTCGGGCGCCTGGCGCACCACCGGCCGGATCTCGTGATAGGCCTCGTAGAGCGTCGGGCGGATCAGGTCGTTCATCGCCGCATCGACGATGACGAAGGTCTTCGCCGCGCCCTCCTTCACATAGACGACCCGGGTGACGAGGATGCCCGCATTGCCGGCGATCATCCGGCCCGGCTCGAAGATCACCTTGCAGTCGAGATGCTCGACATGCCGGCGCACCACCTGGGCATAGGCCTCCGGATGCGGGGGCGGCTCGTTGTTGTCGTGATAGGGGATGCCGAGACCGCCGCCGAGATCGACGTGATCGATCGTATGGCCGTCGGCACGCAGGTCCCCGATCAGCCCGCCGAGCCGCGAGAAAGCCGCGTCGAACGGCTCCAGATCGGTGATCTGCGAGCCGATATGCATGTCGATGCCGGAGACCTCGATGCCCGGCAGCGCCGCGGCATGGGCATAGACCTCGCGGGCCCGCCCCCAGGGAATGCCGAACTTGTTCTCGGCCTTTCCGGTTGCGATCTTGGCATGGGTGCGGGCATCGACGTCCGGGTTGATGCGGATCGAGACGCGGGCGGTCTTGCCCTTCTCCACCGCCACCTGCGACAGCTGCGCCAGTTCAGGCTCGCTCTCGACATTGAAGCACAGGATGTCTTCGTCGAGTGCGTAGGCCTGCTCCTGCGCGGTCTTGCCGACGCCGGAGAACATGATGCGCTCGCCGGGGACGCCCGCCGCGCGCGCGCGCCGCAGTTCGCCTTCCGACACCACATCCATGCCCGCGCCGAGCCGCGCCAGCGTCGACAGCACGGCCTGGTTGGAATTCGCCTTCATCGCGTAGCAGACGAGCGTCGGAATGCCGGCAAAGGCTTCCTTGAACACCTTGTAATGCCGCTCCAGCGTCGCGGTGGAATAGCAGTAGAACGGGGTTCCGACCTCGGTGGCGATCGTCTCCAGCGGGACGTCCTCGGCGAAGAGCCGGTCATCGACATAGTGGAAGTGGTGCAAGGCCGTATCCTGACCGTGGATGCGGGCGGGAGAGCCGCCCCTTCAGCCGGCGGAAAACCGCGACGGCTCAGATGATGCTGTCGAGAACGAAGGGCCGGTCCGGTTTCGACGGTGCGGGCGCGGCGGCGGGAGCCGGCTCGCCCGGTGCGGCAAACGCCGGATCGACGTCGCCCGGGCGGTCGAGCGCACCCCGGCGACCGCATCCGGCAAGCGTCAGCGCCAGCACGGCCACGATCAGCACGCCGCCATTCAGGACCCGAGACATGCCAGCTTTCGCCATTGTGAGCGCCGCTCCTCTAGAAGGCCGTTCGAAGCGGGCCGGCATGGCCGGCCCTTGCCGTTTCCTCGCATGCGGCGGCGTTTGCCGCAAGTCCCCCGGCCGCCTCTGGCGGCGGCAAGTCTCCTGCCCCGCCCTGCCGGCGAGGGCAGTGTGCGTCAGCGCCGCGCCGCCTCGCGCTCCAGCGCCTTCAGCCAGCGCTTGGCCTGCTTGCGGACATTGGCCGGGGCCGTGCCGCCATAGCTGGTGCGCGAGCGCACCGACTTGTCGACCGACAGCACGGTGAAGATGTCCTCGGTGATGCGCGGCTCGATCGCCTGCAGGTCTTCCAGCGGCAGCCGGTGCAGCTGCACCCCGCGCTCCACGGCAAGGCCGACGGCGCGCCCGGTGACGTGATGCGCCTCGCGGAACGGCATGCCGATCACCCGCACCAGCCAGTCGGCCAGGTCCGTGGCGGTGGAATAGCCCGAACCGGCGGCGGCCTTCATGGTCTTGGTGTTGGCGGTCAGGTCGCGGACCATGCCGGTCATCGCGGCCAGCGCCAGCGACAGGCTCGGCAGACCGTCGAAGGCCTGTTCCTTGTCTTCCTGCATGTCCTTCGAATAGGCCAGCGGCAGGCCCTTCATCATCACCAGAAGCGCCGTCAGCGAGCCGTAGATGCGGCCCGTCTTGGCGCGCACCAGCTCGGCCGCGTCCGGGTTCTTCTTCTGCGGCATGATCGAGGAGCCGGTCGAGAAGCGGTCGGACAGGGTGACGAAGGCGAACTGCGCCGAGCACCAGATCACGATTTCCTCGGCCAGCCGCGACAGGTGCATGGCGCAGATCGAGGCCGCACCCAGCGCCTCGATGATGAAGTCGCGGTCGGACACCGCGTCGAGCGAGTTGGCTGTCGGCCGGTCGAAGCCGAGCGCGGCCGCCGTCATCTCCCGGTCGATCGGGAAGGACGTGCCGGCCAGCGCCGCCGAGCCGAGCGGACACTCGTTCATCCGCTTGCGGGCATCGCGCATGCGCGAGCGATCGCGGGCGAACATCTCCACATAGGCCATCAGGTGGTGGCCGAAGGTCACCGGCTGGGCCGACTGCAGGTGGGTGAAGCCCGGCATGACGTCTCCGGCATGGGCGAGCGCGCGCTCGCTGAGCGCCTGCAGCAGGTCGGTCAGCTGCTCGTCGAGCGTGTCGAGCGTGTCGCGCACCCAGATGCGGAAGTCGGTGGCGACCTGGTCGTTGCGCGAGCGTGCGGTGTGCAGGCGGCCGGCGGTCGGGCCGATCAGCTCGGCCAGACGCGCCTCGATGTTCATGTGGATGTCTTCGAGCGCGCGGGAAAAGGCGAAATCGCCCGCCTCGATCTCTGACTTGATCGTGTCTAGACCGTGAGCGATCTTCTCGGCATCGTCGGCGGCGACAATTTCGCGCGCCGCAAGCATGCGGACATGAGCCTTCGAACCCTCTATATCCTGCCGGTAGAGCTTGCGATCGTAGTCGATGGAGGCGTTGATCTCCTCCATGATGGCGTCCGGCCCATCCGAGAACCGGCCTCCCCACATGCGATTGCTCATGAACGTGCCTTTCTGGCGCCCCTAAGGAACGGGTAATGGATCGATGACCAACGGAACCAGGCCTCCCCGGCGCACGCTCCTCGTCGGGATCGCCGCCGTGGCCCTGATGGCAGGACTGGCGGGGATATACGTGATCGGCGGGGCGGATGGCAACCAGCAGCAGGCCGGCTCCTGCAGCGCTGCCGCAACGCTTGCCGCCGAGATCGCCCCGCTCGCCCGCGGAGAGGTGGCCGCCTTCCTGCCCGCGAAGGCTCCCTCGCAGCTCTCCGAGCTTGCCTTCAGCAACGACGCCGGCGCGCCGCTCACCCTTGGCGACTTCCGCGACAAGGTGGTCCTGGTCAATCTCTGGGCCACCTGGTGCGCGCCGTGCCGCAAGGAAATGCCGGCGCTCGACCAGTTGCAGGCGGAGCTCGGCAGCGACGATTTCGAGGTGGTCGCCGTCAGCGTCGACCAGACCGGCGAGGAAAAGCCGCGCGCCTTCCTGAAGGAAATCGGCGTTTCCAATCTCGCCTTCTATGCCGATCCCACCATGAAGATCTTTCAGGACGTGCGCGCGCGCGGCCGGGCGCCGGGCCTGCCGACGACCCTGCTGGTCGACGGCAAGGGCTGCGAGATCGGCGCGCTGATGGGGCCGGCCGAATGGGCCTCGGAAGACGCCAAGGCCCTGGTGCGCGCGGCGATCGAGGCCCAACGCAAGACCGCGTCAAGCGGTTCGGGCAGCTGAAGAAGCCGGGACAGAGCGAAACAGAACGACAAAAGCGCCGGGCGGATGCGTCCGGCGCTTTGCGTTTCTCGGCAGGCTTTGAGCGAAAGATCAGGCGGTGACGTCGAGCTTGCCGCCCACGCCTGCCGGCGTCGGGGCCTTGGCCGCGGAGGCGGCAAGGTCGGCATTCTGCTCCAGCATGGCCGCGAGAGCGGCCGTGGCATCGGCATTCTGCTTCATGAAGGTCGCGGCAAGCTGGTTCTGCGTCTGCGCCTGCGACATGCCCACCATGGTGGCGGCAACACTGGACATGGGAGCCTCCTGGTTCGAGCCTTCCCCATCCCTCGCACGATCAGCGTTAACGACAGGTTAACCCGCCCGTTTCAGGCGCCTGGCGCCGGGTGCCCGCCCGCCTTCAGCGGGTGGGAACCGGCACGTCGCCGCGATAGTCGTAGAAGCCGCGCTGGGTCTTGCGGCCCAGCCAGCCCGCCTCGACATACTTCACCAGCAGCGGGCACGGGCGATACTTGGTATCGGCGAGGCCCTCGTAGAGCACCTGCATGATCGACAGGCAGGTGTCGAGGCCGATGAAGTCGGCCAGCTGCAGCGGGCCCATCGGATGGTTGGCGCCGAGCCTCATCGCCGTGTCGATGGCCTCCACCGAGCCGACGCCCTCGTAGAGCGTGTAGATCGCCTCGTTGATCATCGGCAGCAGGATGCGGTTGACCATGAAGGCCGGGAAATCCTCGGCGACGGCGATGGTCTTGCCGAGCTTGCGGGTGAACTCGCGCGCCGCCTCGAAGGTCTCGTCCTCCGTGGCGATGCCGCGCACCAGTTCCACCAGCTCCATCAGCGGAACCGGGTTCATGAAGTGGATGCCGATGAAGCGCTCCGGCCGGTCGGTGGTCGCCGCCAGGCGGGTGATCGAGATCGACGAGGTGTTGGTGGCGAGGATCGCCTCCGGCTTCAGCAGCGGACACAGCTGGCTGAAGATCTTGCGCTTGATCTGCTCGTTCTCGACGGCGGACTCGATGACGAGGTCGACATCGCCGAGCTCGTCCATGCTCTCGGCCGGCACGATGCGCGACAGGGCGGCGGTGCGCTCCTCCTCGCTCAGCTGGCCCTTGGAGACCTGACGGGCCATGTTGCCGTTGATCGAGGCGAGGCCGGACTGGATCCGATCCCGGGAAATGTCGTTGAGCTGCACGTCAAAGCCGGCCACGGCGCAGACATGGGCGATGCCGCTGCCCATCTGGCCCGAGCCGATCACGCCGACTTTCTTGATCTCGACCACCATCGTCCGTTCCGATTTCGTTTCGGTGCTGCCGTGTCGGCGCACGCCGGGAAAAGTGAGGGGCTATTCATGGCAACTTCGCGAGCCCGCCGCAAGGACCCCCCGCGCTTTTTCGCAAGGGGGTTACGGCCCGCCGCAAGGCGCCGCCCGCAAAGGGGAAGGGCCCGCGCATGGCGGGCCCTTCGAAAGGGTCGGGCGCACGCCGCAGCGCGCGCGCCGCGTCTCAGCCCTTAGCGGCTTCGACGGCAGCCTTGAACTGCGGCAGGACCTCGAACAGATCCGCGACGAGGCCATAATCGGCGACCTGGAAGATCGGCGCTTCCTCGTCCTTGTTGATCGCCACGATCACCTTGCTGTCCTTCATGCCGGCAAGATGCTGGATGGCGCCCGAGATGCCGCAGGCGATGTAGAGGTCCGGCGCCACGACCTTGCCGGTCTGGCCGACCTGCCAGTCGTTCGGCGCGTAGCCCGCATCGACCGCCGCGCGCGAGGCGCCGACAGCGGCGCCCAGGGCATCGGCGACCGGCAGCATCACCTCCTCGAACTTCTCCTTGGAGCCGAGCGCGCGGCCGCCGGAGATGATCACCTTGGCCGAGGTCAGCTCCGGGCGGTCGGACTTCGACAGCTCCTGGCCGACGAAGGTCGAGAGGTCGGACTGCGTCGCCGAGATGTCCTCGATCGAGGCCGAGCCGGTCTCCTCGGCGGCAGCGAAGCTCGCCGTCCGCACGGTCACGACCTTCTTGGCATCGTTCGACTTCACCGTCTGGATGGCGTTGCCGGCATAGATCGGGCGCTCGAAGGTCGACCCGTCGATCACGCCGGTCACGTCGGACAACTGCATCACGTCGAGCAGCGCGGCAACGCGCGGCAGGATGTTCTTGCCGTTGGCGGTGGCCGGCGCGACGATCGCGTCATAGCCCTCGGCCAGCGACACGATCAGCTCCGACATCGGCTCGGCCAGCTGCTGGGCAAGGCCGTCGCCGTCGGCGAGCAGCACCTTGGCGGCACCGGCGATCTTGGCGGCCTGCTCGGCGGCAGCGCGCGCGCCCTTGCCGGCGACCAGCACGTGCACGTCGCCGCCCATGGCGGCAGCGGCGGTCATCGCCTTGTGGGTTGCGTCGTTGACGGCGTCGTTGCTGTGTTCGGCAACAAGAAGGATGGTCATCGTCAGTGTCTCCCTGTCGGTCCGATCAAAGCACGCCGGCTTCGTTCTTGAGCTTGGCGACAAGCTCGGCAACGTCGGCCACCTTGACGCCGGCCTGGCGTGCCGGCGGCTCGACGGTCTTCAGCACCTCGAGGCGCGGAGCCACGTCGACGCCGTAGTCCTCCGGGGACTTCTCGTCGATCGGCTTCTTCTTCGCCTTCATGATGTTCGGCAGCGAGGCGTAGCGCGGCTCGTTGAGGCGCAGGTCCGTCGTGACGATGGCGGGCAGCTTCAGCTTGACGGTCTGCAGGCCGCCGTCGACCTCGCGGGTCACGTCGACCGTGCCCTCGCCCAGATCCACCTTCGAGGCGAAGGTGCCCTGGCTCCAGCCGAGCAGCGCGGCGAGCATCTGTCCGGTCTGGTTGCAGTCGTCGTCGATCGCCTGCTTGCCCAGGATCACCAGGCCCGGCTGCTCGTCCTCGACCACCTTCTTCAGGATCTTGGCGACGGCCAGCGGCTCGGTGGTGGCGTCGGTCTTGACCAGGATGCCGCGGTCGGCGCCCATGGCGAGGCCCGTGCGCAGCGTCTCCTGCGCCTGCTGCGGACCGACCGAGACCACGATGATCTCCTCGGCCTTGCCGGCCTCGCGCAGACGGATCGCCTCCTCGACGGCAATCTCGTCGAACGGGTTCATCGACATCTTCACGTTGGCAAGGTCGACACCCGAACCGTCCGCCTTCACGCGCACCTTGACGTTGTAGTCGATCACCCGCTTCACGGGCACAAGGATTTTCATGGGTTTTTCAACCTCCCGCTCACGCGACCGCAAGATTCCGCCGCCGGTCGCCTTTCGTATCCGCAACGTCTCAGGACACCCGGGAACCGCAGCTTTCCGCAGGTTCCTTTCGTCGGGCCGGGACCGTACTGACGCGCTTGATGGCTGTCAACGCCACGTAAGGGAAGCGGACTGCCGCAAAACCGGCATGCCTGCCTCGCGCGCCCCGGCTACAATCCCCCGTTACAATCCCCTGTCGAACAACGGCACGCCGCGCCGGCGCATCGGCACGACCAGCAAGGCCCCGGCGAGCGCGCCGGCGACATGAGCCCACCAGGCCACCTGGTGATCGCCGAAGCCGAAGGCCATCACCACCTGAAACAGGATCCACGCGCCCAGCACCCAGGAGGCCGGCAGGCGCAGCGGCAGCCGGCCGAAGGCCAGCACCCAGACCCGCACCCTGGGATGCAGCACCAGATAGGCGCCGATGACCCCGGCCACCGCGCCCGAGGCGCCGATCAGCGGCACCACCGATCCCGGCTCGGTCAGCGCATGGCCGTAGCCCGCCGCCGCCGCGCACAGCAGATAGAAGACCAGGAAGCGGAGATGGCCCATCGCGTCCTCGACATTGTCGCCGAAGACCCAGAGGAACAGCATATTGCCGCCCAGATGCATCCAGCTGCCATGCAGGAAGGCGTAGGTGACCAGCGCCGCCGGCTCGGGAAACACGGCCAGATGCGGGGCGAGGTCGCGCGCGTCGAACAGCACCGCCGGGATCAGCCCGTAGGACAGGCTCGAGGCCTGCATCGCCGGATCGGACAGCCCGCCCTGCTGGACCAGGACGAAGATCGCCACATTGGCGATGATCAGTCCCCATGTGACAAATTGCCGCCGCACATGCACGAGCGGCTTGTGGTCGTAGAGCGGAATGAACATGGGGCGAGGCGTCCTGTTGTCTGGGGCAGCTTTCCGGCGGACAGGGCCCCGCGTCAAGTGCGGCGAGACTGCCCGGGGGCCGTGCCCCTAGCGGTTCTGCCCCGGCACCCACAGCACGTCGGCCGCGCCCTTGTCGTTCGCCCAGCGCGCGGCAACGAAGAAGAAGTCGGACAGCCGGTTCATGTAGACCAGCGCCGGCCGGCTGACGGTCTCGCGCGAGGCCAGCTCCGTCATCAGCCGTTCGGCGCGGCGCGACACGGTGCGGGCGAGATGCAGCTGCGCTGCCGCCGGCGAACCGCCCGGCAGCACGAAGGAGCGCAGCGGCGACAGGTCCGCGTTGAACCGGTCGATGGCCGCCTCGATGGCCGAGACCTGCGCATCGGTGACGCGCAGCGGCGGATAGGCCGGCGGCTCGTCGCTCTCGGGCGTCGCAAGGTCCGCCCCCAGATCGAAGAGGTCGTTCTGGATCCGCGCCAGCACCGCATCGAGCTCGGGATGGGCCGCGGCCGTCGCCTGGCGCGCCAGCCCGACCACCGCGTTGGTCTCGTCGACCGTGCCGTAGGCCTCGACCCTGAGATCGTGCTTCGGCCGCCGTTCGCCGGAGGCCAGGGCCGTGGTGCCGGCATCGCCCGTCTTCGTGTAGATCTTGTTCAGCACCACCATGACATGTCCTTCTCCGCAATCGGTGTCATCTTGCGCGCCTTACGGCCGCGTGCCCGTCAGATAGAGCACCGCCATCACGATGACCACGGCGAGAAACTGCAGCCCGACGCGCCAGCGCATCAGCATCTGCGAACGCGACGAGGGTCCCCCGCGCATCATGTTCCACAAGCCCAGCAGCAGCACGACCGCCACCGCCCCGACGGCGAAGGGGATCGACATGCGCAGGAAGTCGGCCATGGGAAGTCCTTTCTCAGCGACGGCCGCGGCTCATGCCGGCCGGCCCTATTCCTCGGATCGCGCCGCCCGCGACAGCACCCAGTCGAGCCCGCGGGTCGGCAGAAGTCGTTTCAGTCCGGCCATCACGGTGGTCGGTATCGTCACCCGGTAGCGCGGGCGCGGGCGCTGCGCTTCCACCGCATGGACCACGTGCTTGACCACCGCGCGCGCCGGCAGCTTGAAGGGTGACGGCTCGCCCGCCCGCATGCGGGCAAGGCGCCGTTCGTAGATCGTCCGGTGAGGTGATACGGCCGTGCCCTCCTCGCCGATCACCGCCGCGAAATTTGCCATCGCATTCTCGGTGAAGCGGGTGGCGATCGGGCCGGGCTCGATCAGCGAGACATGGATGCCGGTGCCCGCGAGCTCCAGGCGCAGCGTGTCGCTATAGCCTTCCAGCGCGAACTTGGAGGCGTTGTACGCCCCGCGATAGGGCATGCCGATGAAGCCGAGGATCGACGAGCACTGCACGATACGTCCGTGCCCCTGCCGGCGCATATGCGGCACGACGGCCCGCGTCAGCGTGTGCCAGCCGAAGAAATTCGCCTCGAACAGCCCGCGCAGCGCATCGGAGGGCATGTCCTCCAGGGCGCCGGGAATGGCATAGGCCCCGTTGTTGAACAGCGCGTCGAGCCGGCCGGAGGTGCGTTCGAACAGCTCTGCCGCACCGGCGACGATGCTCGCCTCGTCCTGATAGTCGAGACGAAAGCTCTCGAAGCCCTCCGCGCGCAGCCGGTCGACATCCTCCTGCCGCCGCGCGGTCGCGAAGACGCGCCAGTCGCGGCCGCGCAGCGTATGGGCCGCAGCGGCGCCGATCCCTGAGGAACAGCCGGTGATCAGGATGATGCGTTGCGGCCGGACATGTTCGGCTGCCTGTGACCCGGCCATCTATCCGGTCTTCTCCCGTGCCCCTGCAGCCCGTCCCGATACCGTCAGATTGCCTCGCCGACCAGGAGCCGCGGCGAAGGGCCTTCCAGTCCCGCCGCCTGGCGAATGAAGAACCGCTTCAGCGAGGGCATGCGGTCCACGAGGCCGAGGCCCACGTCGCGCACCGCGCGCACGACATCCATATCGTTCGAAAAGAGCCGGTTCAAGACGTCGGTCACCACCCCCATGCGGAACGTGTCGAACCGCCGCCAGCGCTCGTAGCGCTCCAGCACGTCGAGCGCGCCGATATCCTCGCCGAGCCGCCGTGCCTCCACCAGCACCTCGGCCAGCGCCGCAACGTCCTTGAATCCGAGATTGAGGCCCTGGCCGGCGATCGGATGGATGCCGTGGGCGGCATCGCCCGCCAGCGCCAGCCGCGGCTGCACGAAGGAGCGCGCCAGCGTCAGGCCGAGCGGGAAGGCATGGCGCGGGCCGGCCAGTTCCAGCTTGCCGAGATGGTGGCCGAAGCGGCGCTCCAGCTCCAGTTCGAAGGTGAAGTCGTCGCCCTTCACCAGCCGCTCCGCATCGTCGCGCCGCTCGGTCCACACCAGCGACGAACGATTGCCGGTCAGCGGCAGGATGGCGAAGGGCCCGGAGGGCAGGAAATGCTCCTCGGCGCGGCCCTCATGCGGCCGCTCGTGGGCGACGGTGGTGACGATGCCCGACTGGTCGTATTCCCAGCGCACCGTGCCGATGCCGGCAAGCTTCCGCAGCTTCGAACGCACGCCGTCGGCGGCGACCAGCAGCTTCGCCTTGCGCATCCCGCCCGAGGCAAGGCGGATCTCCACCTCCGACGGCCCGCTGGCGAAGCCCGAGACCGCGTCCGGCGCGATCAGCTCCACGCCGAGCTCCTCGGCCCGGTCGGCGAGCACCGCCACCATGCGCCCGTTCGGCACCATGTGGGCGAAGGGCTCGCCCGGCTCCACCTCGCCGTCGAAGGTCAGGAACACCGGACGCACCGCATCGCGCAGGCGCGAATCGGTGACGATCATCTCCATCATCGGCTGGGCATGCGGCGCGATCTGCGACCATACGCCGAGCCGCTCCAGCATGCGGCTTGCCGCCGCCGCGACGGCCGAAGCGCGCGGATCCTTCTCCAGCGCCTCGCGCGGACGCATGTCGACCACGGCAACGCGGAGGCCGGGATCGGCCTGCTTCAGCGCCACCGCCAGCGAGAGGCCGACATAGCCTCCGCCGCCGACCAGAACGTCGAGCTCGTCCATCTGGATGCCCATCCTGTCGCTCCCGTGTTCCTTGCGACCCATGAGGCAGGTGCCCCTGGGTCAGTCTTGACATTGCCGCCCC
Source organism: Stappia sp. 28M-7 (assembly GCF_014252955.1). Classification (NCBI taxonomy): domain Bacteria; kingdom Pseudomonadati; phylum Pseudomonadota; class Alphaproteobacteria; order Hyphomicrobiales; family Stappiaceae; genus Stappia; species Stappia quadratibracata. Next base: position 4,524,541 of record NZ_JACMIA010000001.1, read on the forward strand.
GCGCCCCGAAGGCTCTCGCACTCTTTCCGTTCATGCGAACAGGTGCCGGATGCGCTCAGCCGTCGACGACCTCCTCTCGATACTCGATCTCGAGCCGCTGGAACACAATCTCTTCCGCGGCATGAGCCCGCAGGTCGGCTGGCAGCGCGTCTTTGGCGGCCAGGTGATCGGCCAGGCGCTGGTCGCCGCCTCGCGCACCGTGCCGCAGGAGCGCAGCGTCCACTCGCTGCACGGCTATTTCCTGCGCCCCGGCGATCCGGCCGTGCCGATCATCTACGAGGTCGACCGCATTCGCGACGGCGGCAGCTTCACCACCCGCCGGGTCGTCGCCATCCAGCACGGCAAGCCGATCTTCTCCGTCGCCGCCTCGTTCCAGACCTTCGAGGAGGGCCTCGACCACCAGGCGGTCATGCCCGACGTGCCGATGCCCGAGGACCTGCCCGGCGAGGCCGAGCTGAAGGAAAAGTTCCTCGCCCACGCGCCCGAGGCGGTGCGCCGCTACTGGGAGCGCGACCGGCCGATCGAGCTGCGCCCGGTCGACATGACCCACTATTTCAGCCGCAGCAAGCTGACGCCCTCGCAGAACGTCTGGGTCCGGGCCAGCGCCGCCCTGCCGGACGACCCGCGCATCCATTCCTGCGTGCTGGCCTACGCCTCGGACATGACGCTGCTCGACACGTCGCTCTTCGCCCACGGCACCAGCGTGTTCGATCCCAAGCTCCAGGTCGCGAGCCTCGACCACGCCATGTGGTTCCATCGCCCCTTCCGCGCCGACGAATGGCTGCTCTATGCGGAAGACAGCCCCTCGGCCTCGGGCGGGCGCGGCTTCACCCGCGGCTCGCTCTTTTCCCGCGACGGCCAGCTGGTCGCCTCCGTGGCGCAGGAAGGCCTGATCCGCGTGCGCCGGGAACGGTCTCAGGACTCGCAGGCCGACTGATCAGCGGAAGCTGCCGCTGAACCCGCGGATCGCCAGCGGATTGTCGGACAGCGCCGCCGCGTCGGGCGTGTCCGTCGCGGGCGTTCCGGTGAAGGCGTCGAACAGCTTGCGCACGAAGGCTTCCGGCAGGTCGCGGGTGATGAACACCAGCCGGCTGCGCCGGTCCGCATCCGGCCAGGCCGGCAGCGTTGCCGGCGGGTGAAACACGTGCTGCACCCCGTGCAGTACCACCGGCCGGTCCGGGTCCTCGGCGATCTGCACCACGCCCTTCATCCGCAGCAGTTTCGGCCCATGTGCCGAGCGCAAGAGGTCGAGGAACATCTCCAGCGCCGCCGCCGGGATCGGCCGGTCGGTCGACAGCGAGAAGGCGCGGATCGAATCGCCGTGGCGGTTCACGTCATGGGAATGGTCGTGGTCATGATGACCATGGCTGTGGTCGTGGTCGTGATCGTGCCCATGGTGGTGATGTCCGTGGGAATGGCCATGGCCGTCGCGATAGGCTTCTTCGTTGAGCCAGCGCGCCACATCCGCCGTCTTGGTCGCCGGATCGTAGAGCCCGGTGCCGATCAGCCGGTCGGCGCTGGCCTCGCCGCTGGCCGCAATGATCACCGGCGCCGCCGGGTTGAGGCGGGCGATGCGCCGGCGCAACGGGCTCTCCGGGTCGAGGGCAGCCGCCCCTTCCGCAAGATCGGTCTTGGTCAGCACGATGCGGTCGGCGACCGCCACCTGCTTCACCGCCTCTTCCTGGGTATCGAGCGTCGCCAGGCCGTTGACCGCGTCGACCAGGGTCACCACCCCGTCGAGCTGGTAGCGCATCACCAGATAGGGATGCTGCATCACCGTGTGCAGTACCGGGGCCGGGTCGGCGAGCCCCGTCGTCTCGATCACCACCCGCGACAGCCGCTCGGTTCGGCCGTTGTCGAGCCGGCGCAGCAGGTTTTCCAGCGTGGTCACCAGATCGCCGCGAATGGTGCAGCAGAGGCACCCGGAGGACAGCTCGACGATGCCTTCCTCGCCGCCTTCGACGAACAGGTGGTCGAGGCCGACCTCGCCGAACTCGTTGATGATCACCGCCGCGTCCGCGAGCGCGGGATCCTTCAGCAGCGCGTTGAGCAGCGTCGTCTTGCCGGCGCCGAGAAAGCCGGTGATCACGGTCATCGGTATCGGCGGCTTCGGCCCGCGCGGGCGCTTGCCGGTCTGGTCGGTCTCGGTCACGTCACAGTCCTCTCGCGGGCGCCGCCTTGCGGACGGCGCACCAGGCTACGGGCGGGGATTCGGGGAGGGGCGCGGCAGGATCACCAGCGGCTGACCGCGAAAGATCGCGCCCGGCTTTGCCTCTCCCGTCGGCACCTGCGTCGTGGCGGCGGGCAGCAGGGCCGGCGAACCCGTGCCCATGACGGCGACCGGCTTTTCCTTCGGCATCGGCACATCGGCGAGCGTCGCGATCTTCGCTTCCGAGGCCGGCGCCCGGCCCTTCGGCACGCCGAGCCCGACCTGCACCGCCTGGTCGACACGGGACCGCGGGCCGATGATCTCGTCCATCACCTTGCCCCAGTCGGTCTTGCCGTCGTCGCGGGTCGGCACGTCGTCATCGTCGGCCGAGACCACCTGCTGCGGCGCCTGACCGACGATCGGCCGGCGCACGCCGTTGGTCGCCGGGTCGAGCTGGGCATAGGACAGGGCCGTGGTGCCGCGCAGGCCGCCGGTGCCGTAGGTGGCCAGCAGTTCCTCGGCCGTCGGCTTGGTGTTGCGCTTGCAGTAGCCGTCGGCCGGCGGGCCGCCGGCGATGCCGGTCATGGTGTCGATATTGCGCCCGGAGCGCTGGCGAAAGCCCGCCTCGACCAGCACCCGCGCCTTGGCCGCGCGTTCCACGCCCGAGGCCGCGCCCAGCACCACCGCCAGCACGGTGCGTCCGCGGCGCGTCGCCGAGACCACAACATTCAGCCCGGAATTGCAGATATAGCCGGTCTTCATGCCGCTCGCGCCGGGCACCCGCGCCAGGAATTCGCGGTTGGCCGAGCGCAGCGTCTTCTTGCCGACCTTGATCGCCGGCAGGCCGTAATAGTCGTGGTACTGCGGGAACTCGCGCCACAGCGCCCGCGCCAGCACGGCAAGGTCGCGCGCGGAGGACACCTGGCGATTGTCCGGCAGGCCGTGCGGATTGACGAAACGGGTCGCGGTCATGCCGAGCCGGCGCGCCTCGGCGTTCATCATCTCGATGAAGGCGGGCTCGGAGCCGGCGAGCGATTCCCCGACCGCCACGGCGATGTCGTTCGCCGACTTGACGATCAGCATCTTCAGCGCGCTGTCGAGCGTCAGCTGCGTACCGGGCTTGAAGCCCATCTTGCTCGGCGGCTGCGCATGGGCATTGGCGCTGATCGCCACCGCGCTTTCCAGCGTCGCGCGTCCCTCGCGCACCGCCTTGAAGGCGAGATAGGCGGTCATCAGCTTGGTGATCGAGGCGGGGTACCACTGGCGCAGCGCGTCCCTGTGGTCGAGAACCGCCCCCGTCTCCGCGTCGATGACGATCCAGGCGGCGACGTCCGCCCTGGCGGTGTCCCCGGCCTGCAGCAAGCCCGCAACGGCAAGGCTGGCAGCGACCGCAAGGCCGCGCAGGCGCCTGCCCAGATGGCGTCCGGTAAAGTCCAGCACGTCTGAATGCCTCCGCATGTCCGGCCGCCGCGGCGATCCTGCGGCGATTGCGGACCGTCCCGGGTGGGAACGTCGGTCCGCCGATGCTCCCCCTATCTAACCGATCCTGAGGGCAGAATGCAAAGCGCGCTCGCAGGTGCACACGCCCGCCGCCAGCCTGCCCATGAAGACGGCAATTGCCTAACTTTGCGGCAATTAGGTGACCTGCGGGCCCGGCCGACGTCGCGCCTTCCCGGCGGCGACCGACTGGCCCCGCTCTTGCTAAGGTGGAGGAAGCAAAGGGGGACGCCCGTCGTTCTCGCCCCAGCCGATCCGGTACAAGTCCCGGATTCCCATCAGCATTCGATCAAGACCGGACACCGGAATGACCGTTGAACCCGCCGCCCCGGCAACACCGATCCCCGCCATGCAGCGGGTGCGCGGGCATGCGCATGTGTCCTTTGCCCGGCAAGGCGAGACCACCCGGCTGAAGGAGCTCGGCCAGAGCGGCTCCGCCAAGATCCGCCTGCCGAAGACCCACGGCACCCCGCCGGTCGCCGTGTTCCTCAACACCGCCGGCGGCCTGACCGGCGGCGACCGGATCGAGTTCGACGCCACCGCCGGCCCCGGCGCCCATGCAGTGCTGACCACCCAGGCGGCCGAGCGCGTCTATCGCAGCATCGACGGCGCGGCCGAGGTGGCGAGCGCCCTGCGCGCGGAAGAGGGTGCGGTGCTGGAATGGCTACCGCAGGAAACCATCCTGTTCGACCGGGCCGCCCTGCAGCGCTCGCTCACCGTGGATCTTGCGCCCGGTGCCCGGCTTCTGGCGATCGAGAGCCTCGTGCTCGGGCGCGAGGCGATGGGCGAGGACGTGCATGCCCTCGGCTTCCGCGACCGCTGGCGCATCCGCCGCGAGGGCCGTCTGGTCTTCGCCGACGAGGCGCGCATCCAGGGCGATGCCACCGACATTCTCTCCGGTTCGGCGACCGCCGCCGGCAGCCGCGCCTTCGCCACCCTGGTCGATTGCCGCGAGGGCGTCTCCGGCCTGCTGGACCGCGCCCGCGAGGTGATGAGCCCGCTGCTCGGCGAGCGGCTGCGCGGCGGCGTCAGCGCCCTTCCAGACCTTCTTGTCTTCCGCTTCCTCGCCGACAGCGGCCAGGACCTGCGCGCCGGCCTGGTTTCCTTCCTGGAGACCTGGCGCGGGGCGCGCCTGCCGCGCACATGGTATTGCTGAGCGAGCGGACGACGCAGATGAGGACCGAGCAATGAAACTGACCCCGCGGGAAAAGGACAAGCTGCTGATCGCCATGGCGGCGGAGGTTGCCCGCAAGCGGCTCGCCCGCGGCGTCCTGCTCAACTATCCCGAGGCCGTGGCCCTGATCACCGACTTCGTGGTCGAAGGGGCCCGCGACGGGCGCAGCGTCGCCGACCTTATGAGCGCCGGCGGCCAGGTGCTGACCCGCGACCAGGTGATGCCCGGCATCGCCGAGATGATCCACGACGTCCAGGTCGAGGCGACCTTTCCCGACGGCACCAAGCTCGTCACCGTCCACCAGCCGATCCGCTGAAGGAGCCCCAGATGATTCCGGGTGAACTGCTGCCCGCCGAGGGCGATATCGAGCTGAATGCCGGCCGCCGCATGCTGGAGATCGAGGTCGCCAACACCGGCGACCGTCCGGTCCAGGTCGGCTCCCACTATCATTTCGCAGAGACCAACCCGGCGCTCGCCTTCGACCGGGCGGCGGCGCGCGGCCACCGGCTCGACATTCCCGCCGGCACGGCGATCCGTTTCGAGCCGGGACAAAAGCGCAAGGTCACCCTCATTCCCTATGTGGGGGATCGCACTGTCTACGGTTTCAATGGCAAGGTGATGGGCACGCTCTGACCAACCAAGGGAGTCTCCTCGTGACCCGTATTGCCATCCTCACCACCTCCGCCGCCCTGCTCGCCCTGTGGCTGCCGGCCGCCCCCGCTGCCGCCCAGCAGGATCCGGACATCGACTGCGAGAACGCCGTCGTCCAGATGGAGCTCACTTACTGCGCCGAAAAGGAGTGGCAGGCCGCCGATGCCAGGCTCAACACCGCCTATTCGGCGGCGATGAAGTCGATGCGCGAGATGGACGCGAACCTGACCGCCGACCTCAAGGGCGCGGCCGAGGCGCTGAAGGAGGCCCAGCGTGCCTGGATCCCCTATCGCGACAAGGCCTGCGCCGCTGCCGGCTTCCTCGCCCGCGGCGGCTCGATGGAGCCGATGCTCATCTATTCGTGCCTTGCCGACATGACCAAGCAACGCACCACGGAACTGGAACAGCTGGCCGAGGGTCTGGGAAACTGATCCCAGTCCCGGTCGCCGCCGCGCAACGGAGACGCCGATGCCCTTCAAGATCAGCCGCGCCGCCTATGCGGACATGTTCGGACCGACCACCGGCGACCGGCTCCGCCTTGCCGACACCGATCTCGTCATCGAGATCGAGAAGGACTTCACCATCTACGGCGAGGAAGTGAAGTTCGGCGGCGGCAAGGTCATCCGCGACGGCATGGGCCAGTCCCAGCGCACGCGAGCGCAAGGGGCCGTCGACACGGTCATCACCAACGCGGTGATCATCGATCATACCGGCATCTACAAGGCCGATATCGGCCTGACCGGCGGGCGCATCTCCGGCATCGGCAAGGCCGGCAACCCGGACATCCAGCCCGGCGTCGACATCGTCATCGGCCCGGGCACCGAGGCCATCGCCGGCGAGGGCAAGATCGTCACCGCCGGCGCCCTCGACATGCATATCCACTTCATCTGCCCGCAGCAGATCGACGAGGCGCTGATGTCGGGCGTCACCACCATGCTGGGCGGCGGCACCGGCCCGGCGACCGGCACCAACGCCACCACCTGCACGCCCGGCCCCTGGCATATGGAGCGCATGCTGCAGGCGGCCGAGGCCTTCCCGATGAACCTCGCCTTCGCCGGCAAGGGCAATGCCGCGCTGCCGGCGGCGCTGGAGGAACAGATCCTGGCCGGCGCCTGCGCGCTGAAGCTGCACGAGGACTGGGGCACCACGCCCGCGGCCATCGACTGCTGCCTTGCCGTGGCGGACGCCTACGACATCCAGGTGATGATCCACACCGACACGCTCAACGAGAGCGGCTTCGTGGAAAACACCACCGCCGCCTTCAAGGGCCGCACCATCCACGCCTTCCACACGGAAGGTGCCGGCGGCGGCCATGCGCCGGACATCATCAAGCTGTGCGGCGAGGCGAACGTCATCCCCTCCTCCACCAACCCGACGCGGCCCTACACGGTCAACACCATCGACGAGCATCTCGACATGCTGATGGTGTGCCACCACCTCGACAGCTCGATCCCCGAGGACGTCGCTTTCGCCGAAAGCCGGATCCGCAAGGAGACCATCGCGGCGGAGGACATCCTGCACGACATGGGCGCCTTCTCGATCATCGCCTCCGACAGCCAGGCCATGGGCCGGGTCGGCGAGGTGATCATCCGCACCTTCCAGACCGCCCACAAGATGAAGGTCCAGCGCGGCCGTCTGGCCGGCGAGAGCGGCGAGAACGACAACCTGCGCGTCCGCCGCTACATCGCCAAGGTCACGATCAACCCGGCCATCGCCCACGGCATTTCGCAGCATGTCGGCTCGGTCGAGGTCGGCAAGCTGGCCGACCTGGTCCTGTGGGATCCGGCGTTCTTCGGCGTCAAGCCGGACCTGGTGCTCAAGCTCGGCACCATCGCCGCCGCACCGATGGGTGATCCCAATGCCTCGATCCCGACGCCGCAGCCCGTCCACTACCGGCCGATGTTCGGCGCCTATGGCCGTTCGATGACCGCCTCCAGCGTCACCTTCGTCTCGCAGGCCGCCTACGACGACGGCATCAAGGAGCGGCTCGGCCTCGACCGGCTGGTGCTGCCCGTCTCCAACACCCGCTCAGGGATATCCAAGGCCTCGATGGTGCTGAACGACGCAACCCCGGTGATCGAGGTCGACCCGGAGACCTACGAGGTGCGCGCCGACGGCGAGCTGCTGACCTGCGAACCGGCGGAGGTCCTGCCGATGGCCCAGCGCTATTTCCTGTTCTAGGGTCGGAAGCGGAGGAACCGTTACCGACCGGAGGATTTCTGCATGTACACGCTGATCGGCTATCCGCGCACCCGCGCCATGCGCGTCCTGTGGATGCTGGAGGAACTGGGCGAGCCCTACGACTACATCCCGGCGGCGCCGCACGCCGCGGAGGTCAATGCGCTCAACCCGACCGGCAAGGTGCCGGTGTTCAAGGACGGCGACACCGCGCTCACCGATTCCGTCGCCATCTGCCAGTATCTCGCCGACAAGCACGGTCAGTTGACCTATCCCGCCGGCACGCTCGAGCGGGCGCGCCAGGACGGGGTGACACAGTTCACCGTCGACGTGCTGGAAGGGGCGCTGTGGACGGCCGCCAAGAACAGCTTCATCCACCCGGAAGAGCTGCGCGTGCCGGAGGTCAAGCGCGTGTGCGCGGCCGAATTCGCCGAAGGCCTGCGCCATCTCGAGCACCTGCTGGGCGAAGGTCCCTTCGTCATGGGGGCGAAGTTCACCGTGCCCGACATCCTCATCGCCCACTGCGCCAACTGGGCGAGGCTGGCGAAATTCGACCTGCCGGAGAGCGGGCCCGTCGCCGATTATCTCGAGCGGGTCTGGTCGCGTCCCGCGCTTGCCGCCGCCATGAAACGAGGAGCCGAGGCCATCGCATGATCCGTGTGCAGGAGATCCTCGCCGCCGGCAGCTGGGAAGGCGCGCCGGCAGACAGCGTCGTGCTCGACCGGGAAGACCGGCACCGCCGCCGCGCGGTGCTGGATTGCGCCGGCGGTACCCGCGTGCTGCTCGACCTGCCGCGCGCGGTGCAGCTGCATCATGGCGACGCGCTCCTGCTGGAGGACGGCCGCATCGTCGCGATCCTCGCCGCCGGCGAGGATCTCGTCGACATCGAGGCGGAGACGGCCGACGACTTGCTGCGCATCGCCTGGCATCTCGGCAACCGCCACCTGCCGACCCAGCTCCTGCCGGGTGCCCTGCGCATTCGCCGCGACCACGTGATCGAGGACATGGTGGCCCGGCTCGGCGGCAAGATCACGCCGCTCGTCGCCCCGTTCGACCCGGAAGGCGGCGCCTACGGCCACGGCACGGTCGAGGGGCACGACCATGCCCACTCCCATCACGCGCATTCGCATTCCCACGCCTCTTCGCACTCCCATCAGGCCGGCCACCACCATCATCATGGCCATTCTCACGCCCATTCCCACTCGCACACGCATGCGCACTCCCATGACGGCACAGCTGCGGATGGCTCCTGAAACCGGTGCCGGGCCCGGCAGCTCTGCCGCGGTCTCCGGCGCGGGGCTGCATGTCCTGCTCGCCTGGATGTCCCCGTCCTTCCCCGTCGGCGCCTATACCTACAGCCACGGGCTGGAATGGGCGGTCGAGGAGGGCACCGTGCGCGATGCGGCAACGCTGCAGGCCTGGGTGACCGGGGTCCTGCGCCACGGTGCCGGCTGGAGCGATACCCTTCTCCTCGCGCAAGGCATGCGGGCAGCGACCCTCGGCGACGAGGCGGCCTTCCGCGAGCTGCTCGACCTTTCGCTTGCACTGCAGCCGAGCTCGGAGCGCCGGCTGGAGGCGACCGCACAGGGAGATGCCTTCATCGCCGCCATTGTCGGTGCCTGGCCGCCGCCCAGCGACACGGCGGCAACACGCCTCTTCGCCCGCCTGACCCAGGGAGAGGCAGCGCTTGCGCGCGGCAGCTGGACCTATGCGCTGGCGCTAGCAGCTTCCGCCGCCGCCTGGGGCCTGCCGGCCGGGCCGACCGCCACCGCCTTCCTGCACGCCTTTGCCGCCAACCTCGTCTCGGCGGCGGTGCGCGCCGTGCCGCTCGGCCAGACCGACGGCCAGCGGGTCGTCAACGGGCTGGGCGAAGAAATCACTGCCCTCGCCGCCGCCGCGCTGGAGGCCCCGCTCGACGAGATCGGCGGCTGTGCGTTCGCCGCCGACATCGCCTCCATGAAACACGAGACCCAGTACACCCGGCTCTTCCGCTCCTGATGAGCGGCGGCCGCGACGGCTTTTTCGAAGGAGATCAACCATGCCCTCCCCCAACGGCCCCCTGCGCATCGGCATCGGCGGCCCCGTCGGCTCCGGCAAGACGGCGCTGATGGACGCCCTGTGCAAGCGGCTGCGCGACACCTACGACATCGCCGCCATCACCAACGACATCTACACCCGCGAGGACGCCGAGTTCCTGACCCGCTCCGGCGCGCTGGCGCCCGAGCGCATCCGCGGCGTGGAGACCGGCGGCTGTCCGCACACGGCGATCCGCGAGGATGCCTCGATCAACCTTGCCGCCGTCGCCGAGCTGGAGGCCGCCTTTCCCGCGCTCGACCTGATCCTGATCGAGTCCGGCGGCGACAACCTGGCCGCCACCTTCTCGCCGGAGCTTGCCGACCTGACGATCTACGTCATCGACGTGTCGGCCGGCGACAAGATCCCGCGCAAGGGCGGGCCGGGCATCACCCGTTCGGACCTTCTCGTCATCAACAAGACGGATCTCGCCCCGCTGGTCGGCGCCTCGCTGGAGGTGATGGACCGGGACTCCCGCCTGATGCGCAAGGAGCGGCCCTTCGTCTTCACCAATGTCAAGGACGGCAAGGGCGTCGACGACGTGCTCGACTTCATCGTCGCGCGCGGCGGACTGGCGGCCTCGGCCGTCGCCTGAGGCACCGGCTCAGCCGGCGGCGAGCCTTGGCGCCATCGACTGGCGCAGCCGCTTGCCGAGCGCTTCCAGCCCATGGTCGCGGATGCCGATCTGCATCAGGTGGTCGACCGTGTTCAGCACGTAGTCGGGATTGGCGCCGGACTGGCCGACGGCACCGCTCACCAGTTCCAGCTGGCGCTCGGTCGACAGCACGCCGGCATATTGCGGGTGGGTACGGTCGGCCACATAGGTCAGCGCCGTGACCTGCCGGTCGGAGCGCCCTTCCAGCCGCACCCGGCGATGGGCTTCCAGATAGACCATGGTCGCCTGCTCGCGCTCGCGCAGATAGGCGATCACCTCGTCCCGCCGGCTGGCGGCCACGCGAAAGGCCATGCCCCGGCAAGCCCCGCCCCTGTCGAGACCGAGCACCAGGCCGGGCCGCGTCTCGGTGCCGCGATGGACCCAGGAATAGACGCAGAGCGAGCGATGGGCGCCGTGCAGCACGCCCTGCACCGCCTCCTCATACTCGAACCCCGGCCGCCACATCAGCGACCCGTAACCGAATACCCAAAGATCCTGCATCGCTCGCATCCGGCCTCGTGTCGTTCCGTCCGGGTCAGAGGACCTAACAATCCTCATCACCGCTGGCAACAGTGCCGAACGGCCTTGAATCCGCCTCCGGCCCGTGCTTTCAGGCATGACGGCGCCCGCTCGGGGCGCAAAACCGCAGGACAGCTGACATGACCGACGACACGCCCCGTTCCCCGCCGATCCCAGGCAAGCCCCCGCGCAAGGCCGGGTCGAAGCGCGGCTACATCCTGCTGGCGACGCTGGTGGTTCTGGTCATCGCCCTGTGGAGCGGCTACTGGACTGTTGCCCGCGGGATGGTCTCGGACCTGTTCACCACCATGCGCCTTGCGGCAAAGGCGGAAGGCGGCGAGATCGCCTGCACCGACCAGGATCTCGGCGGCTTCCCCTTCCGCTTCGAGCTGTCGTGCAAGCCGCTCGCCGTGACGGGCCTTGGCGGCGAACGCGCCAGTTTCGAGGGCTTTCGCGCCGTCGCCCTCGCCTACAATCCCTGGCATGTGATCGTCGAGGCCGACAGTCCGGCCGCCGTGGAAACGGACCGCCTGGTTCCCGGCCTCAAGGCCGCCTGGACCACCGCCCGCGCCAGCCTGCGCCTCGGCAACAGCGACCTCGACCGCGGCGACATCGAGATCGTCTCTCCGGTCTTCAGCCTTGCCGACGACAGCCTTTCGGCCTCCGCCGTGCTTGCCAACCTGCATCTGCGCAAGTCGCCGGACGTCGCGGGCGCCGCCGATGCCGCCCTGCGGCTCGACGAGCTCGCCCTGCCGGGAACGGCCGCACCCGTCGATGTTCTGGCCAATGTCGGACTTGCCGGCGGCGCGGCGCTGCTTTCCCCGCACGGTGCCGACGTGATCGCCCTGCTGAAAAACGAAGGCGCGCTCACCGTCCGCGAACTGCGCCTTGCCTCGGGCGGGGTCACCCTGTCGGCCAATGGCAGCCTCTGGCTGGACGAGGCCGGGCGGCTCAACGGCACGCTGCCGCTCACCGTCGCCGGGGCCGCCGGCCTGCCGCCGCTGCTCGCCCCGTTCTTCCCGCAAGGCTCCAACGTGCCGACCAGCCTTGCCGGGGCGCTCGCCGCCTTCGGTCAGCCGACGACGCTCGACGGAGAGCCGGCGGTCGCCGTGCCGCTCGCCTTTGCCGAAGGCACCGCGCGCGTCGGCTTCATTCCCGTCGGCACGCTCCCGCCGCTGCGCTGAGGCTGCGGCGGGCGCTCTTCAGGAAAGACCGGCGGCGGCTTCAGTTGCCGCCGCGGTCGATGGCCAGGATATAGCCCTTCCAGTCCGCCGGCTCGGCGATCTGGTCGTAGAGCGTCACGGCCGGGACATTCTTGCCCGGCACGATCCAGCGCAGCTCGTACCAGCCGCGCCGCGCGCCCTCGCCCACCAGCCACTCGATCATCCGCCGCGCCAGCCCGTTGTTGCGGGCGTCCGGATGCACGTAGATCTCGTCCAGCTGGCCGGTGCGCAGGCCGGAAATGATCTCCGGCAGGTCGAAATAGATGGCAAAGCCGACCAGCCGGCCATCGAACTCGGCGCCGATCACTTCCGCCGTCCGGTCGCCGAGGATGCGCTCGGCGTAATACTGGTCGGGCCGGCGCGGGGCGCCGCGCTTCAGCGCCTGCGCGTATTCGGCGATCAGCGGGGCCAGCGCCGGCGCGTCTTCCGGGCCGAGCTTCTTGATGGCGATGGTGCTCATGAACACTCCGAGACAATTCAGGACTTGCCGGACGATACCGGACCGGGCCGCCACCTTGCCCCGAATGGCGCGGCGATTTCAACTGCCTGATGCGCCGCTTGGTAACACCTCGTACGCGCACGATTGACGCGGTCGCAACCGGCTGCGAATAGTCAACGACCTGCCGTATTCCATCCGGAACCGACCCGATGTCCGAGATCAGCCCCGCAGCCACCGTCCGCCTGCGTGCCACCCTTGTCGGCCTCACCGCCGTCCTGATGTGGTCGACCCTCGGCCTGTTCGGCGCCGCCTCGGGAAAGGTGCCGCCCTTCCTGCTCAACGCCCTGTGCTTCGGCCTGTCCGGCATTGTCGCGACGCTCTGGCTCGGCCTGACCGGCCGCCTTGCGCGGATGCGCCAGCCTGTCGGGGTCCTCGCCTTCGGCACGCTCGGCCTCTTCGGCTTCCACTTCTTCTACTTCACCGCCATCCGCAACGCCCCGCCGGTCGATGCCAACCTCATCAACTACACCTGGCCGCTGCTGATCGTCGTCTTCTCGGCGCTGCTGCCGGGCGAGCGGCTGAAGCCCCATCACGTCCTCGGCACGATGCTTGGGCTGGCGGGCGCCGCGCTGCTCGTCACCGGCGGCAAGGGGCTGACGCTCGATCCCACCCATGCGCCTGGCTATCTCGCCGCCTGCGCCTCGGCCCTGTTCTGGTCCAGCTATTCGGTGCTTTCGCGCCGCCTCGGCAAGGTGCCAACGGAAGCGGTCGCCGGCTTCTGCCTCGGCACCTCGGCCCTGTCGCTCGCCGCCCATCTCGCCTTCGAGACCACCGTCTGGCCGGCGAGCGCCGGCGAATGGGGCGCGGTGCTGGCGCTTGCCGCCTTTCCCGTCGGCCTTGCCTTCTTCGTCTGGGACATCGGCGTCAAGCATGGCGACATCCAGGTGCTGGGCGCCGGCGCCTATGCGGCGCCGGTCCTGTCCACCCTGCTGCTGATCGCATTCGGCTTCGGCTCCTTCACCATGGTGGTGGCGCTGGCCTGCGGCCTCGTCACTATCGGCGCGATGGTCGCGGCAAAGGACATGATCTTTCGCGCTCCGACGAAAAGACGACTGGCCGAGACAGAGCCGAACGCCTAGACGAGAGGCTCAGTTCGGACACTTTCAGCAGACGAGGCCCCGATGACCGCACCTGCCACGATCCGCCCCCGCCGCAGCGTCCTCTACATGCCCGGCTCCAACGCCCGCGCGCTGGACAAGGCGCGCAGCCTCGATGTCGACGCGCTGATCCTGGACCTGGAAGACGCGGTCGCGCCGCACGCCAAGGAGACCGGACGCGAGCAGATCCGCGAGGCGCTGGCACAGGGCGGCTACGGCCACCGCGAGGTGGTGATCCGCATCAACGGCCTTTCGACACCCTGGGGCGCCGCCGATCTCGACATGGCGATCGCCGCCCGGCCGGATGCGATCCTGCTGCCCAAGGTGTCCTCGCCGGCCGATCTGGAGCGCGTCGCGCACAAGCTCAATGCGGCGCGCGTGCCGGCCAGCGTCCGCCTCTGGGCGATGATGGAAACGCCGCTCGCCATGCTGAATGCCGCCGCCATCGCCGCCTCCGCCGCCAATCCGGAGACGCGTCTTTCCTGCTTCGTCATGGGCACCAACGATCTTGCCAAGGAAACCCGGGCCGCCCTGGTGCCGGGCCGCGCGCCGATGCGGCCCTGGCTGATGACCTGCGTCGCCGCTGCCAGGGCCTATGGCATCGACATCGTCGACGGCGTCTACAACACGCTCGACGACGAGGACGGGTTTGCCACCGAATGCCGCGAGGGCGCGGAGATGGGCATGGACGGCAAGACGCTGATCCACCCGAAGCAGGTCGCTCCCTGCAACGCCGCCTTCACCCCGAACGAGGCCGACATCGCCTGGGCGCGCCGCATCATCGCCGAGTTCGAAAAGCCGGAAAACGCATCGAAGGGTGCGATCCAGGTCGAGGGCCGCATGGTCGAGCGGCTTCACGCCGACATGGGCGCGCGCCTCGTCGCCATTGCCGACGCCATCGCCTCGCGCAACTCGTGAACATCACCCAGAACGGACGAGATCCATGAAACTCTATCGCTTCATCACCGGACCCGACGACAGCGCCTTCTGCCACCGGGTCACCGCCGCCCTCAACAAGGGCTGGCAGCTCCAGGGCTCGCCGCAGCTTTCCTTCGACGCCGTGCGCGGCGTGACGATCTGCGGCCAGGCCGTGGTCAAGGAGGTCGAGGGTGTCGACTACCAGCCGGACATGAAGCTCGGCGACTACTGAGCGTCGTCCTTGCGGGAGGCGGGCTCGCCCGCCTCCTCCAGCGTGTGGCGCTGGATCAGCGGCAGCTGGGACAGGGTGAAGGCGATGGTGATCGGCATCACGCCGAACACCTTGAACGACACCCAGAAGTCGGTGGAGAAGAACCGCCAGACCACCTCGTTGACGATGGCCAGGAAGAAGAAGAACACGCCCCAGCGGAAGGTCAGCTTGCGCCAGCCCTCGTCATCGAGCCGGAACACGCTGTCGAAGACGTAGCCGAGCAGCGACTTTCCGAACAGCAGACCGCCGAGCAGCACCGAGCCGAACAGCATGTTGACGATGGTCGGCTTGAGCTTGATGAACAGCTCGTCGTGCAGCCACAGGGTCAGCGCGCCGAAGACCAGCACCACGACGCCGGAGACGACCGGCATTACCGGCAGGCGCCGCGTCAGCACATAGGACACGGCCAGCGACGCGGTGATCGCCACCATGAACACGGCTGTGGCGAGAAAGATCGGATCGCCCAGCGCTGCAAGCCCCGGAAAGCGCTCGTAGAGCACTTCGCCTCGCGCGTTGGCGAGGAAGAACAGGCCCAGCGGACCCAGTTCGAGCACCAGCTTGAGGAGCGGCGACAGCTCCTTGCGATCCGGTGCGTTGGGTCCGTGCTCGAATTCCATCAGTGCTCCGTATGCTTTCCGGCAATGGCGGAGGCGAAATCCTCCGCGGTAAACGGCTCGAGATCGTCGATACCCTCGCCGACGCCGATGAAATGCACCGGCAGCGCATGCTTGGCGGCAATGGCAACGAGAATGCCGCCGCGCGCGGTTCCGTCGAGCTTGGTCATCACCAGGCCGGTGACGCCGGCGACGCGGCCGAAGATCTCGACCTGGTTCATGGCGTTCTGACCGGTGGTCGCATCCAGCGTCAGCAGCACGCTGTGCGGGGCGGAGGGATCGTGCTTGCGGATCACCCGCACCACCTTCTCCAGCTCCGCCATCAGCTCGGCGCGGTTCTGCAGCCGTCCGGCCGTGTCGATCAGCAGCACGTCGCTGCCGGCATCGCGCGCCGCCTGCATGGCGTCGAACACGAGACCGGCCGCATCCGCGCCGGTGTCGCGGGCAACGACCGGCGCGCCGGTGCGCGCGCCCCAGATCTTCAGCTGCTCCACCGCCGCGGCGCGGAACGTGTCGCCGGCCGCCAGCATCACCTTGCGCCCCTCGGCCGAAAGTTTCGCCGACAGCTTGCCGATGGTCGTGGTCTTGCCGGTGCCGTTGACGCCGACCACCAGCACCACATGCGGCTTGTGGTCGGTGTCGAGCACGAGCGGCTGCGCCACCGGCGCCAGCACCTTGGTCACTTCCTCGGCCAGGATCCGGCGCACCTCGTCCGGCGAGATCTGCTTGTTGAAGCGCCCCTCGGAAATGCGCTCGGTGATCGCCATCGCCGTCTCGACGCCGAGATCGGCCTGGATCAGGAGGTCTTCCAGCTCTTCCAGCGTCGCCGCGTCGAGCTTGCGCTTGGTGAAGAGCGAGGAAATGCCGCCGGTCAGCGAGGCGGAGGAGCGCGACAGGCCCGCCGTCAGCCGCGACAGCCAGGAACGGCGCGGCGCATCTTCGGATGCCGGCTCCCCGAGGGGGTCGGCAACAGGTGCTTCGACGGGCGCCTCGACCGGCTCTTCGGCGGGCGCATCGGCCAAGGCCTCTGCCGCAGGGACATCCGACGCCGTGGCCTCTGCCCCCGGCTCTTCCGAGGGCGTCAGGGCCGGCTCGGCAACGCGGTCCTCGGCCGGCACAACCTCTGCGGCCTCGGGCGTCTCGGGAGCTGCCGTCTCTTCGCTGGCCGGCGCGTGGCCGGCCGGTTCGACCTGCGGCGCGCCGCTGTCTGGAGCCTGAGTTTCCGGTGCGCTCGTCTCGGGTGTCGTCTCTTGCGTCGTCTCGGGCGTTTCCGGCGTCTCGGGACGCGCCGGGGCCTGCCGTCCCCCGAACAGGCGTCCGAGGAATCCGCGTTTTTGCTCGCTCATGCCGTCATGCCGCCTGTCGACCGGTGGTTACGCCCAGTAGATGCCGCCCGGTATGCCCGGCAATGCGCAGCGTGACAAGGTCGCCCGCCCCCTTGCCGGCCGCGGCCTCGGGCGAGAACTCCACCTGGGTGAACTGTTCGCTGCGTCCAAGGCCCTCGCGCTCGATCAGGACCTGCCGCTCGCGTCCCTGCTCGGCTTCCAGATGGGCGAGCAGAGCCGCCTCGCCCTTTTCGCGCAGCCGTGCGGCGCGCTCCTTCACCACCTGGCGGGGCAGCTGCGGCATGCGTGCCGCCGGCGTGCCCTTGCGCGGCGAGAAGGGGAAGACATGCAGATGCGTCAGCCCGCAATCGTCGACGATGGCGAGCGAATTGGCGAACATCGCCTCGGTCTCGGTCGGGAAACCGGCGATGATGTCGGCACCGAACACCACGTCCGGGCGCAGCCGGCGCACCTCCTCGCAAAAGCCGATCGTGTCAGCGCGCAGGTGCCGCCGCTTCATCCGCTTGAGGATCATGTCGTCGCCGGCCTGCAGCGACAGGTGCAGATGCGGCATCAGCCGTTCTTCCTCGGCGATGGCCCGCATCAAGGCCGGGTCCGCCTCGATGGAATCGATGGAGGACAGCCGCAGCCGCTCCAGCCCCGGCACCAGCTTGAGGATCTTGGCGACGAGATCGCCGAGCTTCGGCGCGCCCGGAAGGTCCGAACCGTAGCTGGTGATGTCGACGCCGGTCAGCACCACTTCCCGGTAGCCGTTCTCGTTGAGCCGGGCGATCTGGTCGACCACGACGCCCATCGGCACCGAGCGGGAATTGCCGCGTCCGAACGGGATGATGCAGAAGGTGCAGCGATGGTCGCAGCCGTTCTGCACCTGGACGAAGGCGCGGGCGCGGCCCTCCAGCCCGTCGATCAGGTGCTCGGCCGTCTCGCGCACGCTCATGATGTCGTTGACGCGGATCTTCTCGCTGTCGTCGATGCCGAACTGCGCGACACGTCCGTAGGAGGCGCGCTCCAGCTTCTCCGAGTTGCCGAGGACGAGGTCCACCTCCTCCATGCCGGCGAAGGTGTCCGCCTCGGTCTGCGCGGCGCAGCCGGTGACGATGATGCGCGCGCCCGGATTGTCGCGCCGCGCCTTGCGGATCGACTGGCGCGCCTGGCGCACGGCTTCCGCCGTCACCGCGCAGGTGTTGATCAGGATGGCGTCCTTGAGGCCGGCGGCCTCGGCCTCGCGCTTCATCACCTCGGATTCGTAGGCGTTGAGGCGGCAGCCGAATGTGACGACGTCGATGCTCACCGGACCACCTCGAGGATCGGTCGGTCGCCGGGCGCTGTCTTCTCGAAGGTCAGCGTCTCCGGGTCCAGCAGCCCCTCGAACTCCACCTCGGTGTCGCCGGTCATCAGGATGTGGTCGTCGCTCTCGCGCCACTCGATGTCGAGCGGCCCGCCCGGCAGGTGCACACGCACCTTGCGGCCCGTGCGCCGGTCGCGCGCGGCGGCAACGCCGACGGCGCAGGCCGCCGTGCCGCAAGCTTCGGTCAGCCCGACGCCGCGCTCCCACACCCGCACCTCGACCTCCTCGTCCGACAGGACATGGGCGAGCGAGATGTTCGCCCGCTCCGGGAACATCGGATGGTTTTCCAGCATCGGCCCGATGCGCGAAAGGTCGTAGGCGCCCGGATCGCGCACCCAGAAGATCGCATGCGGATTGCCGACATTGACCACCGAGGGCGTGTGCAGGATCGGCGCGTCGATCGGCCCGATCTGCAGCTCGATCGCCCGCGTATCGTGGAATTCCTCGGCCAGCGGGATCTCGTTCCAGGCAAAGCGCGGGCGGCCCATGTCCACCGTGACGCGGCGCGCATCGTCCGTTGCGGAGGCCTTCAGCAGCCCGGCATTGGTCTCGATGGTCGCCGCCGCGCTGCCGTTTTCCTCCATCAGGAGGCGGCCGATGCAGCGCGTGGCGTTGCCGCAGGCATCCACCTCGCTGCCGTCGCGGTTGTGGATGCGCATGAAGGCATCCGCCCCGCCGGGGCTGCGTTCCACCGTGATCATCTGGTCGAAGCCGATGCCGCCGTCCCGCGCGCCGATCCGGCGGATCGCGTCCGGATCGAGGCGCACGGGGGCCTCACGGGCATCCCAGACAACGAAATCGTTGCCCAGCCCGTTCATCTTCAGAAAGGGAATCCTGCGCTCGCTCATCGCGAAAATCGTCCATCTCGCCGCCCGCCGCCTGTCACGCGGGGCTGGCTGTCTGCGGCGCG
Organism: Stappia sp. 28M-7; assembly: GCF_014252955.1. NCBI lineage: Bacteria > Pseudomonadati > Pseudomonadota > Alphaproteobacteria > Hyphomicrobiales > Stappiaceae > Stappia > Stappia quadratibracata. Next base: position 4,543,663 of record NZ_JACMIA010000001.1, read on the forward strand.
CCCTCCGATATCGACGGCGGCGCGACCGGCCGTTTCCCGACTATATGGCGGAAAAGGGCGCGCGGTTCCAGTGTTCGCGTGTTTTACAGCGCCGGCGGGTCGCAGAAAGCCGGGACGGGACGCCAGCGCGTCCGGGCGAACCTGCCGCCCGGACGCGCTCGTTTCAGCGCTTGGCACCCTCGCGGATGAAGGTGCCCTTCTGCAGCTCGGTCACCGCCTGGATCAGCTCCTGGCGGGTGTTCATCACGATGGGCCCGTGCCAGGCCACCGGCTCGCGGATCGGCGCGCCGGAGACCAGCAGAAAGCGGATGCCGTTCGGCCCGGCGGTCACGGTCACCTCGTCGCCGGTGCCGAAGCGCACCAGGGTGCGGTCGCCGCTCTCGTCGCGCACGTGCACCTCCTCGCCGTCGACCTCCTTCTCCAGCAGCACGCCGAAGGGCTGCGAGGCGTCGCGGAACGTGCCCGAGCCCTCGAAGATATAGGCGAAGGCCTTGCGGTAGGTGTCGACCTTGAAGCGCTTGGTGCGCCCGGCCGGCACGAAGATGTCGGCATAGCTGGGGTCCGCGGCGATGCCGTCGACCGGGCCGCGCTTGCCCCAGAACTCGCCGCAGATGACGCGCACATGGGTGCCGTCGTCGTCGGTGATTTCCGGGATCTCGGTCGAGGGCACGTCCTGGTAGCGCGGGCTCGTCATCTTCAGCGAGGACGGCAGGTTGGCCCACAGCTGGAAGCCGTGCATCCGCCCCCTGGCGTCGCCCTTCGGCATCTCCTGGTGCATGATGCCGCTGCCGGCGGTCATCCACTGGATGTCGCCCGCGCCGAGCGTGCCCTGGTTGCCGAGGCTGTCGCCGTGGTCGACGGTGCCGGCCAGCACATAGGTGATGGTCTCGATGCCGCGATGCGGGTGCCAGGGAAAGCCGGCCTTGTAGTCCTGCGGCCGTTCGTTGCGGAAATCGTCGAACAGCAGGAACGGATCCAGCGCTGTCGGATCGCCGAAGCCGAAGGCGCGGTGCAGCTTGACGCCGGCACCTTCCAGCGTCGGCTTCGCCGTTTCCAGATGGGTCACGGGTCTGACGGACATGGGATCTTGCCTTTCTCCCGCCGACAACGGGGCGGGCTGCCGCGCGCTGTCTCGCGCGCCGTTCCGCCAAAGATAGGCGCCCTGCCCCGCCGCACCAAGGCGCGCCGGCTGGACGCAGTGTTCAACGGATGCCGAACAATCGCACCCCGACGTTCAGCCGACCTCGATGGCGGCGCCCGGCCCGCAGGCCGCCAGCAGCAGCTCCATGTCCGCCCGCGCCACCGCCACGCAGCCTTCGGTCGGCGTGTAGCCGGGCCGGGCCAGGTGGAAGAAGATGGCGCTGCCGAGCCCGGGCACCGAAGGCTGCAGGTTGCAGTCGAGAACGACGACGATGTCGTAGAGCGAATCGTCCCGCCACAGCACCTCATGCGAGGCGGCAAAGGGCAGCGGCACCAGCGTGTTGTAGCGCGGGTGGCCGGGCGCATCGCACCAGCCGGCGCGCGGCAGCGGCGCAACCGGCAGGGCCGAGCGCGGCCGCACGCCCCGGTCGGGACGGTAATAGACCTGCAGCAGTTCGAAGCGTCCTGCCGGCGTTGCCCCGTCGCCCTCGCGCTTGAACCGGGAAATCCCGCCGCGCCCGATCGCACACGGCGCCGTGAAGGAGCCGAGCTGCAGCACGCCGCGCGTCGCCCGAGGCGAAAGCGCCCGGACTTTCAGGGTTTCCCCCCCCTTTTCCGGGCAAGGCAGGGCCGGCCGGCGGCGCGGTGCGACAAGGTCCAGCGTCATGGCGGCGGCGTCCTCACCCCGGTCTCAAGGTTGCGTGAGCAAGATTTGTTGGCGCAAGGCGGGCTTTGCGTCAATGCGCCCTCGCGCAATCGTGTCCGCTTGCTTATGTCAGGAAAACCGGTTCAGATTCCACAGCATGCTCATCGGCCAGGAAAGGACACGACCATGCCCGCACGCAAAATCCTCATCGTCGACGACGACGACGATCTTCGCGAGGCGCTGGTCGAGCAGCTGTCGCTCTACGACGAGTTCGAGACCCAGGAGGCGCCGAACGCCGCCACGGGCATCAAGCTCGCTGAGGAAGGCCACACCGACCTTCTCCTGATGGATGTCGGCCTGCCGGATATCGACGGCCGCGAGGCGGTGAAGCTGCTGCGCAAGAAGGGCTTCAAGGCGCCGATCATCATGCTGACCGGCCACGACACGGACAGCGACACGATCCTGGGGCTCGAGGCTGGCGCCAACGACTATGTCGCCAAGCCGTTCAAGTTCGCCGTGCTGCTCGCCCGTCTCCGGGCGCATCTGCGCAGCCATGAGCAGAGCGAGGACGCGGTCTTCACCATCGGCCGCTATTCCTTCCGCCCGGCGCAGAAGCTGATGACCGACGAGACCGGCGCCAAGATCCGCCTGACGGAGAAGGAAACCTCGATCCTGAAGTTCCTCTACCGGGCGGGCGAGAAGCCGGTGACCCGCGATGTGCTGCTGACCAAGGTCTGGGGCTACAATTCGGGCGTCACCACCCACACGCTCGAGACCCACATCTACCGCCTGCGGCAGAAGGTCGAGCGCGACCCGTCCAATGCCGAGCTGCTGGTGACCGAGGCCGGCGGCTACAAGCTGGTTCCCTGATCTTCCACGCTCCACCGCCCCTGCCGGCATCGCGCCCGGCGGGGCGAACTGTCCACCGGCAGTGCGGCCTCGGGCCCGTTCAGGCGGTTTCCGGGCTTGTGCAAATCGCCGGCTTCGGCGTAATGCTCAAGGCATGAGTCTCGTCCGGGATATGGAATTGTTGCGCCAGGTGCCCTTGCTCGCCGAGTTCCCGGAGGAGCAGATGCGCCTGCTCGCCTTCTCGGCCGAGAATGTCTCCTATCGCGATGGCGAGGTGCTGTTCATCGCCGGCGAGCGCGCCGATGCCGGGCTGGTGGTCGCCAGCGGCGAGGTGCTGCTGGAAGGCGGCGACGAGGAACGCAAGGAGCTCGGCACCTTCGGCCCCGGCAGCCTGATCGGCGAAACCGCACTCCTGGTCGAAACGCGCCGCCCGGCCCGGGCCGTCGCCGTCGGTCCGACCGAGGTGATCCGCATCCGCCGGGCGCTGTTCAAGCGCATGCTGCAGGAATTCCCCGACATCGCCAGCCGCCTGTTCGAATCGCGGGTCAACCGGTTCCGCGCGACCGCCGGAGCGCTTGCCCGTGTCGGCACCGTGCTGGAGCAGCTGGAGCGCGAGCACACGGCGCTGCGCGAGTCCCGCCGCCGCGCCGGCCCGCAGGACGACGACAGCGGCGAGAGCTGAGGGGGCCGCAAGCCGGGCGATGTTCCCGGCTCGGGCTGCCTTGAGGTCCGTCCCGGACCCCGGTCATTCGACGTTCCGCCTCACTTGACGTTCAGCGTCACCGGGATGTTGCCCCGCGTTGCGTGCGAATAGGGGCACACCACATGCGCCTTTTCCACCAGCGCCTGCGCGTCCGCCTTGTCGAGGCCGGGCACGGTGATGTTCAGCGTCACCGCGATGCCGAAGCCGGTGCCGTCGTCGCGCGGGCCGATGCCCACATCCGCGGCGACCTGCGTCTCTTCCGACAGCTTCAGCTTCTGCTGGCCGGCGACGAACTTCATCGCGCCGAGGAAGCAGGCCGAATAGCCGGCTGCGAACATCTGTTCCGGATTGGTGCCGGCACCGCCGTCGCCGCCGAGTTCCTTCGGCGTCGACAGGGTCACCTCCAGGCGGCCGTCGTCGGACTTGGCATTGCCGGTGCGCCCGCCGGTGGCGGAAGCGTGAGCGGTGTAGAGAATGGCCATGTCGATCTCCTTTGCGTGTGTGTTGGTGCGTCACGGAGTGTGGCTCGTTGCCGACCCCTATATAGGCGCAAATTAGATCGCGCACAATATAATTGTGCACGATTTATTTTTGCCGTCCGATCCTCCGCACAGGCTTGTTCGGAAAAATGGCGGAAATCTGCCGCTCGGACGGATCAGCCGCGTTCCGCGGCACCCTGCGCGACCGCCTGCCGCGCCCAAGAACCGAGCCTCAGGACCAGCGGTATGGCGGCAATTGCCAGCATCACGGCGAAGACCCACCAGGCCGGGCGGATCGAGTAGCGGAAGTCGAGATTGGCGGCGAGCACCCGCTCGGCCGGCACGCCGGTCGCCAGCGCGTACCACAGATATTCGGTGCCGGCGGTGGCAAGACCGGCGAAGACCGCGATCCCCGCCAGCACCAGCGGCGAGGTCAGCCGCAAGCCGAGCTTGTGGGCGATGCGGCAGGCGAAAAGCGCCAGGAGGAAGCCGGCCATCAGCACCGCCTCGGTCACGTCCGCCTTCGATTGCAGGAAGAAATGGACCGTCGCCAGCACGGCGATGGGATAGGTCAGCCGGTGCAGCCGGTGCCAGGTCGGCCCCATCCGCCGGATCGCCCCGTCGGTCGAGGTCGCGGCAAGCACCAGCAGGCCGACAAGCGCGGCGAACCCGATGGTGAGATAAACCCGCAGCACGATCTCGCTCGCCACCTTGGCAAGGTCGAAGGACTGGTCGACGACATAAAGGGTGAGATGCGTCAGCGCATATCCCGCCGCCGCAAGGCCGAGCATGCGGCGGATGCCGATCAGCCGTCCCCATCCCGACACCCGCCGCAGCGGACTCACCAGCAGCGACAGCAGCAGGAAGCGGATCGCCCAGTCGCCGGTCCCGTGCAGCACTTCCGTGACCGGCTTGGCACCGAGCGTACCGGCGAAAAGCCCGTAGGCGAGATGAGCGCCCGGCGCCAGGATCGCCAGGAACACCGCAAGCCCCAGCGGCGAGAACCGCCCGTTGCGCTCGCGCCACGGGATATAGGCCCGATAGGCCGGGGTCCTGGTTCCGGATGCCTGCATCTGTCCACTCACTCGGTCTGTCCCTCCAGCGCCCCCGTTACCGGACACATAGTCCCTTGCAGGGTGCAGGTCGCGGCACGCCTGTTCAAGCCTTGGTGAAGCCGCCGTGCACCGCCGTGAGGGAAAGCCTCGTTTGCGCCGGCAGGCGGCCCTCCAAGGGGAAGGCGCGACCCCGCCTCCCCTCCGCCGTCACCCCGGACGAGCGAACCCCACCCGCAGGATGTCATCCCGGTTTCGGCGCAGCCGAAGACCGGGATCCAGTAACCCCGAACGGTTCGAGTGAGGCTCTGGCGCTGCCGGCGGAATGCCAGTGGCGGCTGCCTTCGCGCGATCGCCAGCCCCGGCGGATACTGGACGCCTGCCTGCGCAGGCGTGACAGCGGAGGGTGGAACGAGCGCCGCCCGCCTCACCTCCGCCAAGGGCACCAATGGGTCCCGGCTCTGCGCTGACGCGCGGCCGGGATGACGCCCGAGAAAGTGGCAAGAACCCCGCATCCCCTCTGTCGTCACCCCGGACGAGCATCGCGAGATCCGGGGCCCATTCATTCCCAGAGCGGAGGTAAGGACACACCGCCATCCCCGCGTTTTCCGGCACTCCGCCCTCTCCCCTCGTCATCCCGGGCAAGCGAAGCGCGACCCGGGACCGGAGAGCCGAGGGCCTCTCCCCTCGCGCTCCCCGACAGCCCCCCAAAACAAAAAGGGCCGGCGCATGCGCCGGCCCTTGTCTCATGAAAAACGATCCGCCTCAGATCCAGGGGCGCTCGCCGTCGACCTTGGTCTCGAAGGCGCCGATCGACGGGGCCTTTTCCATCGTCAGGCCGATGTCGTCGAGACCGTTGAGCAGGCAGTGCTTGCGGAACGGGTCGATGTCGAAGCTGACGGAACCGCCGTCCGGGCCGCGGATTTCCTGGGCTTCCAGATCGACCGTCAGCGTCGCGTTGGAGCCGCGCTTGGCGTCGTCCATCAGCTTGTCGAGGTCTTCCTGGCTGACCACGATCGGCAGGATGCCGTTCTTGAAGCAGTTATTGTAGAAAATGTCGGCGAAGCTGGTGGAGATCACGCAGCGGATGCCGAAGTCGAGCAGCGCCCACGGCGCGTGCTCGCGGCTCGAGCCGCAGCCGAAATTGTCGCCGGCGACCAGGATCTGCGCCTTGCGATAGGCCGGCTGGTTCAGCACGAAATCCGGGTTCTCGGCGCCGTCGTCCAGCGTCCGCATCTCGTGGAACAGCGCGGTGCCGAGGCCGGTGCGCTTGATCGTCTTGAGGAACTGCTTCGGGATGATCATGTCCGTGTCGATGTTGATGATCGGCAGCGGCGCGGCGACCCCGGTCAGCGTGGTGAATTTCTCCATGGGCGTTTCTCCTGCGAAAACGGACGCGATCAGGCGGCGAGGCTCGTGGCGGCGTCGACACCGAGCATCAGGTTGAGATTCTGCACGGCGGCGCCCGAAGCGCCCTTGCCGAGATTGTCGTAGACGGCCATCAGCACCACCTGGGCCCGCGCATCGTTGGCGAAGACATGCAGGCGCATGCGGTTGGTGCCGTTGAAGGTCTCCGGATCGAGGTCCGGCGCCTTGTCGGAGCCGCTGAGCGGCGCGACATCGACGAAGGAACCCTGCAGCGCGCCGTAATGGGCCTCCAGCGCGCCGTGGATCTCGGCCGCGCTCGGCGCCTTGGCGAGCAGGTCGAGGCGCAGCGGCACCGCCGTCACCATGCCTTGCGCGAAATTGCCGACCGCCGGCACGAAGATCGGCGTTCCGGCAAGCCCGGCAAAGCGCGTCATCTCCGGCAGGTGCTTGTGGTTGAGGCTGAGCGCATACGGCAGGAAGGCCGGCTTGGCGGCTCCTTCAGCCTCGTAGGCCTCGATCATCTGCCGCCCGCCGCCGGAATAGCCGGAGATGGCGTTGACCGTCACCGGATAGTCGGCCGGCAGCAGTCCGCCATCGATCAGCGGCCGCAGGCAGGCGATCACGCCTTGCGGATAGCAGCCCGGATTGGCGACGCGCTTGGAGGCGGCGATCGCCGCGCCCTGCCCGGCCGTCATCTCGGCAAAGCCGTAGTCCCAGCCCTCGGCCACCCGGTGCGCCGTCGAGGCATCGATCACCCGCGTGGTGTCGTTCTCGATCAGCGCCACGCTCTCGCGCGCCGCATCGTCCGGCAGGCACAGGATGGTGACGTCGCAGGCGTTCAGCAGCTCGGCGCGCGCGCCAAGGTCCTTGCGCCGCTCCGGCGCGATGGACAGGAGTTCCAGGTCGCGGCGACGGGCAAGGCGCTCGCGGATCTGCAGACCCGTGGTGCCGGCTTCGCCGTCGATGAACACTTTCGCGACCATGGCTTGTCTCCGTGAAAAGAAAGACCCTGCCGGCGGGCGAAACGGCTCCGCCTGCCGGCACGGGCTTGCGTTCTACACCAGGGCGGTGCCCCTTGTCATGTGGCAGGGCTCATGTCGGCGCATTCCCGCGCGCCGTCGTCTTCAAGCCTTGGCCGGCTGGCGCGCCATCCCGTGATATTCGGGGTTGGGCCGCATGTCGGTCGCCGCCGCCACCCGGTTCGACATGTTGAAGAAGGCAGCCACCGCCGCGATGTCCCAGATGTCCCGGTCAGAAAAGCCGGCATCGCGCAGGGCCTGGCGGTCGGCTTCCAGGATCTCGGCCGGCCGCTCGGTCAGCTTCACCGAGAAATCGAGCATCGCCCGGTGGCGCGGCGACAGTTCAGCGACCCGGTAGTTCATCACCATCAGCTCGCCCAGCTCCGGATCGCCGGACAGTTGCCGCACCGCCGCCCCGTGCGCCGTCAGGCAGTAGAAGCAGCTGTTCACCGACGACACCGCCACGGCGATCATCTCGCGCTCCAGCTTGCTGAGGCCGCTGTCGGCCAGCATCAGGTCGTTGTACATCTGGGTGAAGGCGGAGAGCTTCGCCTCGTTGAACGCATAGGCGGAGAGCACGTTCGGCACCATGCCGAGCTTCTCGCGGCACTTGTCGAAATAGGCGCGCGTCGCCTCGCTGAGCTCGCTCTCGTCCTCGATCGCCAGCGCGATCGGCCGGTCCGTTGCGTTCATGTCATGCTCCTCCCTTAAGTCTTGCCGAGATGTCGGTCCGCCTCTCCCCGAATTCGGACACCTTTGACCGATAGCGGTGAATCCGGTTCGGGAAAGGATTCCCTCGCGCTCCTACTCGCTCTAGCATGCCGTGCTACCGGCGGCGACCGCGGGATGCACCCCGCGCCAGCCATGTCCGGTGCAAACACGAGAACCGGGCGCGATCGAACCAGAACCGATCAACATGACCCGGATGGTGGGGGACCAATGCCCGAAGCACGTGAGCAAGCAAAAGCCCGACTGATCGATACGGTGGTCGCGGCGCTCGAGCCCGAGATAGGGGAGTTCGCGCGCGACCTGTTCGCCCGCGGCGCGGCGGAGGATGTCATCAGCTACCCCGCGGCGGATCTCGTCGCCATCGCCCGCACTGCCTGGGCCGAGATGGCGAGCCATCCGCTCGGCACGCATCGCATTCACATCTACAACCCCGCCTCCGCCGGCGAGGGCAGCCGCGCCGACGAGATCACCGTCGTCGAGATCGTCAACGACAACATGCCGTTCCTCGTCGATTCGGTGATGGGCGAGTTGCAGGCGAGCGGCTTCGAGGCGCGCCTGGTGCTGCACCCGATCCTCACCGTCGAGCGCGACGCGGAAGGCCGGCTCCTGGCCTGCCACGGCACGACGAAGGCCAGGGCCGAGGGCGCCCGCCGCGAGAGCGTCATCCACATCCATGTCGGGCGGATCGATGCCAGCATCGAGCGCGAGCAGCTCGCCGAGCGGCTCGAGGCGGTGATGAAGGACGTTCGCGCCGCCGTCACCGACTGGAAGCCGATGCGCGACCGCCTCGCCGACGCCATCGCCACCTACAAGAACACCCCGCCGCCGGTGCCCGTCGACGAGCTCGCCCAAGCGATCCAGTTCCTGGAATGGCTCGCCGCCGACAACTTCACCCTGCTCGGCATGCGCGAATACTATTTCGAGGGCGGCGTTGCGGAAGGGGAGCTGTCGCACCGCCGCGGCTCGGGCCTCGGCCTGCTCGCCGATCCGGACGTGCGCGTCCTGCGCCGCGGCTCGGAATTCGTCGTCATCACGCCGGAGATCCGCGAGTTCCTGATGAAGCCGGAGCCGCTGATCGTCTCCAAGGCCAACGTCAAGAGCCGGGTCCATCGCCGGGTCCACATGGACTATGTCGGCGTCAAGCTGTTCGACGACAATGGCGAGCTCGCCGGCGAATTGCGCATCGTCGGCCTGCTTACCGCCACCGCCTATACGCTGTCCACCGGCAGCATTCCCTTCCTGCGCCGCAAGGCCGACAGCGTGCTGGCGCGGGCCGGCTACGATCCCGAGAGCCATTCGGGCCGCGCGCTGACCAACGTGCTGGAGAGCTATCCGCGCGACGAGCTGTTCCAGATCGACCCGGACCTGCTCTACGATTTCACCCTCGCGATCCTGCAGCTTGACGAGCGCCCGCGCATCCGCGTGCTCGCCCGCCGCGACCGCTTCGACCGGTTCGTATCGATCCTGTGCTACGTGCCGCGCGACCGCTACACGACCGAGGTGCGCCTGAAGATCGGCGCCTATCTGGCCAAGGTCTATGACGGCCGCCTGTCGGCCTGGTACGTCACCTATCCCGAAGGCCCGCTCGCCCGCGTCCACTTCATCGTCGGGCGCGACCGCGGCGAGACGCCCGACCCCTCCCAGGAGGAGATGGAACAGGCGGTCTCCGGCATCGTGCGCACCTGGGCCGACGGCTTCCGCGAGGCGCTGCGCGCCGCCTATGGCGGCAACAAGGCGCTGGAGCGGGCGACCCGCTATGCCGACGCCTTCCAGGCCGGCTACCGCGAGATCTACGGCGGCGAGACGGCGCTGGAGGACATCCGCATCGTCGAGAAGCTGGACGAGGCGTCCGACACCGCGCTCGCCTTCTCCCGCCGCGCGCAGGACGCGCCCAACCGCGTCGTCCTCAAGGTCTATCACCACCTGGTGCCGATCCCGCTGTCGGCCCGCGTGCCGATCCTGGAGAACATCGGCTTCAAGGTGATCAACGAGCGCACCTACCGCATCACCCCGGCCGACCGGCCGCTCGCCTATCTGCACGAGCTGTCGCTGGAGCCGGCGGGCGGGGGCGACATCGACCTCACCGACGACCTGCGCGGCCGGCTGGAGGCGATCTTCCTGGCGATCTGGCGCGGCCAGGCGGAATCCGACGGCTACAACGCATTGGTGCTCACCGCCGGGCTCGCCTGGCGCGACATCGCCATGCTGCGCGCGCTCTCGCGCTACCTGCGCCAGGCCGGCATCCGCTATTCCGAGGACTACATGTGGCGGACGCTGAACCGCTACAGCGATGTGGCCGCCCGGCTGGTGGAGCTGTTCCACCTGCGCTTCGATCCCGATCTCGACGGTGCCGACCGCTCGCTGGGCGCGGCCCGGGTCGAGCAGGAGATCACCGACGCGCTCGACAAGGTCGACAGCCTCGACGACGACCGCATCCTGCGCCGCTTCGGCAATGTCATCGCCGCGATGCTGCGCACCAACTTCTTCCAGCTCGACGCCCACGGCCAGCCGAAGCCGACCTTCGCCTTCAAGCTGGATCCGCAGCGCATCGAGGAGCTGCCGCTGCCGCGGCCCTTCCGCGAGATCTTCGTCTACAGCCCGCGGGTCGAGGGCGTGCACCTGCGCTTCGGCAAGGTGGCGCGCGGCGGCCTGCGCTGGTCCGACCGGGCGCAGGACTTCCGCACCGAGGTGCTGGGCCTCGTCAAGGCGCAGCAGGTGAAGAACGCGGTGATCGTGCCGGTCGGTGCCAAGGGCGGCTTCGTGCCCAAGCTGCTCCCCGAGGGCGGCAGCCGCGACGAGGTCTTCGCCGAGGGCACCAAGGCCTACAAGATCTTCATCTCCTCGCTGCTCGACGTCACCGACAACCTGTCCGGCGACAAGGTCTGGGCGCCCGAGCGCGTCGTGCGCCACGACGAGGACGACCCCTATCTGGTCGTCGCCGCCGACAAGGGCACCGCGACCTTCTCCGACACCGCCAACGGCATCTCGGAGAGCCGCAACTTCTGGCTCGGCGACGCCTTCGCCTCCGGCGGCTCGGCCGGCTACGACCACAAGAAGATGGCGATCACCGCGCGCGGCGCCTGGGAGGCGGTCAAGCGGCACTTCCGCGAGATGAACCGCGACATCCAGAGCGAGCCCTTCACCGTGGCCGGCGTCGGCGACATGTCGGGCGACGTCTTCGGCAACGGTATGCTGCTGTCGAAGCAGATCCGCCTGGTCGCCGCCTTCGACCATCGCGACATCTTCCTCGATCCCGATCCGGACGCGGCCGTGAGCTGGGAGGAGCGCAAGCGCGTCTTCGACCTCGGCCGGTCCTCGTGGAACGACTACAACACCGCCCTGATCTCGGAAGGCGGCGGCGTCTTCTCGCGCCAGGCCAAGTCGATCCCCCTGTCGCCGCAGGCGCAGGACATGCTCGGCCTCGCCAAGGCCAAGGCGACGCCCCAGGAGGTGATGAACGCCATCCTGAAGATGAAGGTCGACCTGCTGTGGTTCGGCGGCATCGGCACCTATATCCGCTCCGCCGAGGAAAGCGACGCGGATGTCGGCGACCGGGCCAACGACGCGATCCGCGTCACCGCCGGCCAGGTCGGGGCAAAGGTCATCGGCGAGGGTGCCAATCTCGGCATGACCCAGCTCGCCCGCATCGCCTTCAACCGGGGCGGCGGCCGCAGCAACTCCGACGCCATCGACAACTCCGCCGGCGTCAACTCCTCCGACATGGAGGTGAACATCAAGATCGCGCTCGGGGCCGCCGTGCGGGCCAACCGCCTGTCGGTCGCCGACCGCAACGTACTGCTTGCGGCGATGACCGACGAGGTCGCCGACCTGGTGCTGCGCAACAACTACCTGCAGACGCTGGCGATCAGCCTGACGGAAGCGCGCGGCATGGAGGACTTCGGCTATCAGCGGAGGATGATGCGCCAGCTCGAGCAGGCCGGCCTGCTCGACCGGACCGTCGAGCAGCTGCCCGACGAGGCCGCCCTCGACGAGCTCGCCGCCAGCGAGGCGGGCCTGACCCGTGCCGAGATCGGCGTGCTGCTCGCCTATGCCAAGATCACCCTGTTCGACCGGCTGCTCGACAGCTCGGTGCCGGACGACAGCTATCTCGCCCGCGAGCTCTTCCGCTACTTCCCGCCCGAAATGCAGGAAGCCTATGCGGCGGAGATCGAAGGGCACCGGCTGCGGCGCGAGATCATCTCCACGATGCTCGCCAACTCGATGATCAACCGCGGCGGACCGACCTTCCTCACCCGCATCGCCGACCAGACCGGGGCCGATCCGGCGCAGATCGCCCAGGCCTTCGCCGCCGTGCGCGATGCCTACGGCCTCACCACCCTCAACGGCGAGATCGACGCGCTCGACACCGTGATCGACGGGCAGATCCAGCTCGGCCTCTACCGCGCGGTGCAGGACCTGGTCCTCGAACAGACCGTCTGGTTCCTGCGCAACGTCTCCTTCGAGGGCGGGCTGCAGTCCATCGTCACCCGCTTCGGCACCGGCATCGACACGCTGGCGCCGGTGCTGGCCAGCGTGGTGCAGCCGACCCTCAAGGCGGAGATCGAGGCGGAGACCGAGCGCCTGTGCACTGCCGGCGTTCCCGATCCGCTGGCCGCCCGCATCGCCCGCCTGCCGGTCGAGGCCGAGCTGCCGGACATCGTGCTGATCGCCGAACAGACGGGGCGCGACCTCACCGATGTCGCCGAGGTGTTCTTCCGCGTCGCCGGCCATTTCCGGCTCGGCGCCATGGAGGCCAAGGCGCGGGGCCTGAAGATCTCGGACTACTATGACGGTCTGGCGCTCGACCGGGCACGGGCAACGCTTGCCGGCGCCCATCGCGACGTCACCGGCGAGGCGCTGGCCGCCGGCGGCTTCGATGCCTGGCTTGCCGCCAACGAGGGGCGCGTCGCGCGCACCGCGCGCGCGGCCGGCGAGATCATCGAGGGTGATCTCTCCGTGTCGAAGTTCTCCGTCGCCGCCGGCCTGCTCGCAGAGCTCGCCGGATGACGACACCCGGCGCCGGACATGCCCCGGGTGACATGACACAGACCGCAAACGACAAGGGAGCGCCCGCAGCTGCGGGCGCTCCCGCTCCAGGGCAAACCGGCCTGTTGCCGCCACGCCGCGGCGCGGTCATGAGCTGGCTGTTCTTCGACTGGGCGGCCCAGCCCTTCTTCACGCTGGTCACCACCTTCGTCTTCGCGCCCTATTTCGCCTCCGCGCTGGCGGCAACGCCGGCTGAGGGCCAAGCGCTGTGGGGCTATGCCACCGCCGCCGCCGGCCTGTCGATCGCCCTGCTGGCGCCCGTGCTCGGCGCCATCGCCGACCGCACCGGCGCCCGCAAGCCGTGGATCGCCGCCTTCTCGCTGCCGCTGCTGGCCGGTTCCGCCGCCTTGTGGTTCGCGGTGCCGGGCGAGCCCTGGGCCATCGCCATTGCGCTCGCCGGTTTTGCCGTTGCAACGCTTGGCGTCGAGTTCGCCACCGTCTTCACCAATGCCATGATGCCGGATCTGGTGCCCCGTGCCCGGCTCGGCCGCCTGTCGGGCAATGGCTGGGCGCTCGGCTATGCCGGCGGCCTCGTCTCGCTGGTCATCGCCCTCGGCCTGATGGCGTCGAACCCGCAGACCGGGCTGACCATGCTCGGGCTCGAACCGATCTTCGGCCTCGACCCGGCAACGCGTGCCGGCGACCGCGCCTCCGGCCCGTTCTCGGCGATCTGGTATCTCGTCTTCGTGCTGCCGCTGTTCCTCCTGGTGCCGGACGTGCCGCGCCGTCCCGTTGCGCTCGGCACCGCCGTGCGCCAGGGGCTCGCCGATCTTGCCGCCACCTTGCGCGAGGCGCGCTCCGACCGCCGCATGCTGCTCTTTCTCGCCGCCAACATGATCTACAAGGACGGGCTGGTCGCGCTCTTCGCCTTCGGCGGCATCTATGCCGCCGGCGTGCTCGGCTGGTCCTCCATCGAGATCGGCACCTTCGGCATCCTGCTGACCATCACCGGCACGCTCGGCGCGGTGATCGGCGGGCGGCTCGACGACAGGCTCGGGCCCAAGCCCGTGATATCGGGCGCCCTGTTCGTGCTGATCCTGTGCGGCCTCGGGCTGGTCTCGGTCGACCGCGACACGGTGTTCTTCGTCGTCGAGGCGAGCCCGGCCCAGCCGGGTGCCGGCCTCTTCTCCAGCCTGCCGGAACAGGTCTTCCTGGTGCTCGGCGGCATCCTCGGCGCGGCCGCCGGCCCCCTGCAGGCCGCCTCGCGCACGCTCCTGGTGCATGTTTCGCCGCCCGGCGCGATGACCCGCTATTTCGGTCTCTTCGCGCTCTCGGGAAAGGTCACGAGCTTTCTCGCACCGCTGCTGGTCGGCCTCGTCACCGCCGCCACCGCCAGCCAGGCAGCCGGCATGGCCGTGATCCTGGTTTTCTTCGCCGCCGGCCTCGCCCTGCTGTCGCGGGTCGGCGACCGGCCCGCTTGATCCCCCAAAAGAAAACGGGCGGGGTTTCCCCCGCCCGTTGAAAAGACATCCACTCGACCTTGCGACGCGTCAGGCGCTCTGCTTGGTCGCCGCACGCTCCGCGCGCTTGCGGTCATGCGGATCGAGCAGCGCCTTGCGCAGGCGGATGGTCTTCGGCGTCACCTCGACCAGCTCGTCGTCGTTGATGTAGGAGAGCGCCGCTTCCAGCGACAGGCGGATCGGCGTCGTCAGGCGCACCGCCTCGTCCTTGCCGGCCGCGCGCACGTTGGACAGCTGCTTGCCCTTCAGCACGTTGACCTCGAGGTCGTTGCCGCGCGTGTGCTCGCCGATCAGCATGCCGCGATAGACCTTGACGCCCGGATCGATCAGCATCGGGCCGCGGTCTTCCAGGTTGAACAGCGCATAGGCCACCGCCTCGCCGTCGCCGTTGGAGATCAGCACGCCGGTGTGACGGCCGGCGATCTCGCCCTTGTACGGCGCGTAGTCGTGGAACAGGCGGTTGAAGATCGCCGTGCCGCGCGTGTCCGACAGCAGTTCCGACTGGTAGCCGATCAGGCCGCGGGTCGGGGCGTGGAACACCAGCCGGGTGCGGCCGGCGCCCGACGGGCGCATTTCCAGCAGGTCGGCCTTGCGCTCCGACAGCTTCTGCACGACGACGCCGGAATGCTCCTCGTCGACGTCGATGATGACTTCCTCGATCGGCTCCAGCCGCTCGCCGTTATCGCCGGTCCGGAACACCACGCGCGGACGGCCGACGCACAGCTCGAAGCCCTCGCGGCGCATGTTCTCGATCAGGATCGCCAGCTGCAGCTCGCCGCGGCCCGAGACGATGAAGGCATCGGCCTCGGTGCTGTCCTCGATCTTCAGCGCGACGTTGCCTTCGGCCTCGTCCATCAGCCGCTTGCGGATGACGCGCGACTGCACCTTGTCGCCTTCCGTGCCGGCCAGCGGGCCATCATTGACGCGGAAGGTCATCGACAGGGTCGGCGGATCGATCGGCTGGGCCGGCAGCGCCTCGGTATATTCCGGCGCGCAGATCGTGTCGGAAACGGTCGCCTCGCTGAGGCCCGAGATCGAGATGATGTCGCCGGCGACGCCCTTCTCGATCGGCTGGCGCTCCAGGCCGCGGAAGGCCAGCACCTTGGAGATGCGGCCGGTCTCGACCAGCTTGTTGTCGCGCGACAGCGCCTTGACCGCCATGTTCGGCACTGCCTCGCCCGAGACGATGCGCCCGGTCAGGATACGGCCGAGGAACGGGTTGGACTGCACCGTCGTCGCCAGCATGCGGAAAGCGCCCGGCTCCGCCTTCGGCGGCTGGATATGGGCACGCACCAGGTCGAACAACGGGTCCATGGAGTCCTTCGGACCCTCCGGATCGGTCGCCATCCAGCCCTGCTTGGCCGAACCGTAGAGCACGGGGAAGTCCAGCTGCTCCTCGTTCGCATCGAGCGCGGCGAACAGGTCGAACACCTCGTCCAGCACCTCTTCGGCGCGCTGGTCCGGCTTGTCGATCTTGTTGATCGCGACGATCGGACGAAGGCCGAGCTTCAAGGCCTTGCCGAGCACGAACTTGGTCTGCGGCATGGGCCCCTCGGCCGCGTCGACCAGCAGAACCACGCCGTCGACCATGTGCAGGATACGCTCGACCTCGCCGCCGAAATCGGCGTGGCCCGGCGTGTCGACGATGTTGATGCGGGTGTCGCCGTGGGTCAGCGACGTGACCTTGGCGAGAATGGTGATGCCACGCTCCCGCTCAAGGTCGTTGGAATCCATCATCCGCTCTTCCGTGCGCTGATTGTCGCGGAAGGCGCCCGACTGCTTCAGCAGCACGTCGATCAGGGTGGTCTTGCCATGATCGACGTGCGCGATGATGGCGATGTTGCGCAAGTCCATGTTCGGGCTGCTCCGGAAATGACAACGCGGGCCCACCGGGACCCGCGGATTTTCGCGCCCTCTATAACCGCAGACCCCGATTCTTGCAACGCAGCATTACGCAGGGCCTCCTTGACAGATCCTCGGGACGGGCGCATTTGATAAGGAAACCATACTATCTGGAAAGCTTATGGAACCCGATCTTCCGACCCGGCCGATCGGCTTTCTCGTCGGTGACACCGCACGGCTGTTGCGTCGCCGCTTCGAAAAGGCCCTGGCCGAAGCCGATACCGGCCTGACCGCCGGCGAGGCCCGCACCCTCGCCTTCGTCGAGCACTATCCCGACCAGCGCCAGGGCGCGCTGGCCGAGCGTTTCGGCGTCGAACCGATGACCATGTGCGGTTTTCTCGACCGGCTGGAAAATGCCGGCCTCGTCTCGCGCCGCCCCGATCCGTCCGACCGGCGGGCCAAGCTCGTCGCGCTCACCCCGGCCGCCGAGCCCGTGCTCGACCGCATCCATGCCGAGGCGATCTCGATCCGCCGCGCCGCCCTGGCCGGCATGAGCCGGCAGGAGATGAACACGATCTACACCCTGCTCGAGCGCATGCACGCCAATCTCCAGGCGCAGCATGATCCTCCCGCCGGTGCCCCCGCCGGCGCTCCGGCCGAAACCGCGCTTGCAGACACGCACGACAACACCTGACGAACCAACCGGAGCGCTTATGAGCAGCACCGCCTCTTCCACCGTTTCAGACGCGATCGACGGCCTCCCGCCGTTCGATCCCGCCCTTGCCCCCGGCGCCCCGCGCTCGCAGACCCGGCGCCCGCCCCCGCCCGAGGGCGGCCCGATCATGAGCGAGATGCGGACGTCCCTGCTGGGCGCCGCGCTGGTCGCCATCGGCCCGATCACCATGGCGCTGTACACCCCGGCCATGCCCGTGCTGGCCGAGGCCTTCGGCACCTCCCAGTCGATGATCAAGCTGACGCTGACCGCCTATTTCGCCGGTTTCGCGCTGACTCAGCTGATCTGCGGCCCGCTGACCGACGCCTTCGGCCGCCGTCCGGTGACCATGGCCTTCCTCATGCTCTATCTGGCCTCCACCGTGGTTGCGACCTTCGCGCCCACCATCGAGTGGATGATCATCGCCCGCACCCTGCAGGGCATCGGCGCCTCGGTCGGCGTCGCCGTCTCGCGCGCCATCGTCCGCGACCAGTTCACCGGCCAGACCTCGGCCCGCATCATGAATACCATCGCCATGATGCTGGCGATCGGCCCGGCGCTCGCCCCCACCATCGGCGGCGTCACGCTGGAGCTGTTCGGCTGGCGCGAGATCTTCTGGGCCATGCTGATCTACGGTGTCGTCCTGATCATTGTGACGCAGATCTGCTTCCGCGAGACCAATCCCTATATCGACCGCAACAACCTGCGGCCGCGGGTGCTCCTGCACAATTACGCGACCCTGCTGCGCGACCCGCGCTACATGCAGCCCAGCCTGCTGGTCGGCTTCGGCATCGGCACGATCTACACCCTCGCCTCGGTGCTGCCCTTCGTCCTGATCGATCATGTCGGCCTGTCGCCCAGCCAGTTCGGCTTCGGCATGATGGTCCAGTCCGGCTCCTTCATCTCCGGAACCATCGTCACCGGCTTCGCCATGCGCCGGGTCGATGCCATGCGCCTGCTGCCCTTCGGCATGACCGGCATGGTCGTCGCCGCCTCGGCCCTGCTTGCCTCGCTGACGCTCTACCCGCCGACCTTCCTCGGGGTGATGCTGCCCGTCGGCCTCTTCGCCTTTTCGCTGGCGATGTCGCTTCCTTCCGTCACCAGCGCCGCCTTGCAGGGCTTCCCGCGCATGGCCGGCGCGGCCTCCGCGCTGATGGGCTTTCTGCAGTTCGGCGCCGGCCTGCTCGGCAGCCTGATCATCGCCGCCCTCGGCAATCCACTGCTCGGCATCATCCTGGTGCCGCCGGCGATGCTGTTCGTCGCCGTGGCCTCCTACCTGCTGCTCGGCCGGGTCAACGCCCGCCGCAGCGCCGCCGTCGGCACCGGCTGAAATCAGGCGCCATCCTTCTCGCGATTGGGCCTTGACGCGGCGTGACGAACGGCGCAAGACCGCCACGGAAACGGTTGCGTCGCCCGGGCTCCTGCCCGGACGGCGCGCCTGGGACGGCCCGCAATTTTCGGGCAGCCAATCCTTCGGGTCGGGGCATCCAGGTCGGGACATCCCGCTGGCCTCCCGACCGGACCGGGACACCAGGCCGGGGCAAGCGAATGACATCACTTGGCGGGGAGCACGCAGCCCCCATGCCGGCCCCGCAGGCACGGGCGCCGCGCGGTTTGCGCCACAGCACCGGCGTGCTGTCGCTCGAGCGGCCGCGGGTAATGGGCATCCTCAACATCACGCCGGATTCCTTTTCCGACGGCGGCCGGTTCCTCGCCCGCGACGATGCGCTGTCCAGTGCCCGGCGGATGATCGCCCACGGCGTCGACGTGATCGATGTCGGGGCCGAAAGCACCCGCCCGAATGCCGATCCGGTCTCGGCCGAGGAAGAATGGCGCCGCCTTTCGCCCGTGCTGGCGGAGGTCGTCGCCCTCGGCACCCCGGTCTCCATCGACACCTACAAGGCCGACATCGCCGCAAGGGCCTGTGCCCTCGGCGCCGTCATCGTCAACGATGTCTGGGGCCTGCAGAAGGATCCGGCGATGGCCGACACGGTCGCCGGGACCGGCGCCGCCGTGATCATGATGCACAACCGCGAGAGCGCGGATCCGGATATCGACATCCTCGCCGACATCGACCGCTTCTTCGAGCGTTCGATGGAGCTCGCCGCCCGCGCCGGCATCCCGGCCGAGCGGCAGATGCTGGATCCGGGCATCGGCTTCGGCAAGACCCAGGACCAGAGCTACCAGGTGGTCAACCGGCTGGAGCACTTCTCCCGCCACGGCCTGCCGCTGCTGGTCGGCGCCTCGCGCAAGCGCCTTATCGGCGCGGTGCTGGACGTCGACACCGAGGACCGGCTCTACGGCTCCCTTGCCCTGCACACCATCGCCTTCATCAAGGGCGCGGCCATGGTCCGCGTCCACAATGTCCAGCCGCATGTCGATGCCGCCCGCATCGCCCATGCCACCATGAGCGAGCACGTGGGATGAGCACCGCACAGAGAAAGACCCTGGTGCGCGCCGCGCTCGGCCTGGGGTCCAATATCGGCGACACGCTGGCCAACCTGGAAGCCGCGCTCGCCGCGCTTGCAGCAACGCCCGGCATCGTCGTCGTCGCCCGCTCCTCGGACTACCGCACCCCGCCCTGGGGCCCGGTGCCGCAGGACGACTACCGCAATGCCTGCGCGGTGATCGAGACCCGGCTGTCGCCCCGCGACCTGCTCGACCGCTGCCTGGAGGTCGAACGCAGCCTCGGCCGCGTCCGCGACATCCGCTGGGGGCCGCGCGTCATCGATATCGACGTGCTGATCTACGGCGAGGAGCGGATCGAGGAGGACGGCCTGACCATCCCGCATCCGCGCATGGGCGAACGCGCCTTCGTGCTGGTGCCGCTGGCCGAAATCTGGCCGGACGCGCCGGTCGGCGACGGGCGCACGGCCCGCCAGGCGCTCGCCACCTGCCCGGGCCGCGACGAGATCCGCCCCATCAGGGACTGATCCCGTCCGCCAGCGTGCGCCCGAAAACTCCGGTTATCGCTTGACGTCGCGGCCGAAGTTCGGCGCGTCGGTCTCCTGGCCCGCCTCGACGATCGAGCGGCGGATGCCGCGCGTGCGGGTGAACAGTTCGAACAGCGCATCGCCGTCGCCCCAGCGCACCGCCCGCTGCAGCGCCGACAGATCCTCGGAAAAGCGCGAGAGCATTTCCAGGATCGCGTCCTTGTTGTGCAGGCACACGTCGCGCCACATGGTCGGGTCTGAGGCCGCAAGCCGCGTGAAGTCGCGGAAGCCCGAGGCGGAATACTTGATCACCTCGGACTTGGTCACCGTCTCCAGGTCGTCGGCGGTGCCGACGATGTTGTAGGCGATGATGTGCGGCACATGCGAGACGATGGCCAGCACCAGGTCGTGATGCTCGGCATCCATCGTGTCGACCATCGAGCCGCAGGCCCGCCAGAACGCAGACAGCCGCTCCAGCGCGTCAGGGTCGGTGCCCGGCACCGGCGTCAGGATGCACCAGCGATTGCGGAACAGCTCGGCAAAGCCCGCATCCGGGCCCGAATGCTCGGTGCCAGCGATCGGGTGGCCAGGGATGAAATGCACGCCCTCGGGCAGGTGGGGCGCCATCTGCCGCACCACCGAAGCCTTGGTCGAGCCCACATCGGTGACGATGGCGCCGGGCGAAAGCGCCGGGCCGATCCATTTCGCCACCGCCTCGCTCGCGCCCACCGGCACGCACAGGATGACGAGATCGGCACCGTTCACCGCCTCGGCGGCGTCCAGATGATAGCTGTCGCCCAGCCCCAGTTCCTCGGCCCGGCGCAGCGTCTGCTCCGAACGGGTGGAAATGACGATCTCCTCGGCCAGCCCCTCGCGCCGCGCCACATGCGCGATGGAGGAACCGATGAGGCCGATGCCGATCAGGGCAAGGCGGCGGAATTTCGGATCTGACATGAAACGGCCTGACACTTGCGGTTCCCGCGCGCCGTGGCGCGGGAACCGTCGCCGTGGCGCCTCAGCGCCCGGCGAGGAACTCCTTCAGCACCGAGACGACCTCGCGGTTGGCCTCCTCGCTGCCGATCGACATGCGCAGCGCATTGGGCAGCCCATAGGCACCCACGGCCCGCAGCACGCATCCGCGCGCGCTCAGATAGGCATCGGCCTCCGCCGCGGTACGGCCCGGCTCGTCGGGGAAGTGGATCAGCACGAAATTGCCGACGCTCGGCGTGACCTCGAGGCCCAGCGCCGCCACTTCCTTGCTCACCCATTCCAGCCAGGTGTCGTTATGGGCCACCGCGGCTTCCAGGAAGGCACGGTCGCGCACGGCGGCGATGCCGGCGGCCTGAGAGGCGGAGGACACGTTGAACGGTCCGCGCACCCGGTTCAGCGCGTCGATCACATGCGCCGGGCCGTAGCCCCAGCCGATGCGCAGCGCCGCAAGACCGTAGATCTTGGAGAAGGTGCGCGTCATCAGCACGTTGTCGGCCGTCGCCGCCAGCTCGACACCGGCCTCGTAGTCGTTGCGGCGCACGTATTCGGCATAGGCCGCGTCGAGCACCAGGAGCACGTTCGACGGCAGGCCGGCATGCAGGCGGCGGATCTCGTCGAACGGCAGGTAGGTGCCGGTCGGATTGTTCGGATTGGCGAGGAAGACGACCTTGGTGCGCGGGGTCACGCGGGCCAGCAGCGCATCCACGTCCGTGGTCAGGTTCTGCTCCGGGGCGACGACCGGCGTGCCGCCGGCGGCCAGGATCGCGATCTTGTAGACCAGGAAGCCGTACTCGCTGTAGAGGCCCTCGTCGCCCGGCCCGATATAGGCACGGGCCACCAGCTCCAGGATCTCGTCCGAGCCGTTACCGCAGATCATCCGCTCCGGGTTGAGGCCGTAGACGTCGGCGATCGCCTCGCGCAGGCCCGTCGAACCACCGTCCGGATAGAGCTCAAGATGGCCGGCGCAGGCGCTGTACGCCTCCACGGCGCGCGGGCTCGGGCCCAGCGGCGTCTCGTTGGAGGACAGCTTGTGGAGCTTCGCACCCCCGGTCGACTTGGTCCGGCCGGGCACATACGGAGCGATCTCCATGATGCCGGGGCGCGGCTCGGGACGGGACGGGGAACGGGGATCGGCATTCGTCAGCATGGCCGAAATTTCCTGGCTGCAGCGGTCATGGCCGGCATGTGCCGGCCCGGCGGAGAAAGGCGGCCGACACGCATGCCGGCCTTGCGGAAAGACGGCCGGCACCCGCGGAAAACAGGGCGCCGGCCAGCGCATACTCATAGGCAACAGGCCTGTCGAAAGCAAAAGAAAACATTGACGTTGCCCGGACGGGCTCCTACGTCTGCTGGTCCCTGCGACCCGGCCCCTTTCGAGGGGAAAACCGGCCGTCGCGAGAGAGTTTGACCCCAGGCGGTGCCGGAAGGCCGTGCCACCGCCGCCAGGAGGATGTCCGGCACAGATGAGCAAGGACACGACCGCCGAGGAGAGCCCGCCCGATCAGAGCCCACGGGAGCTGCGGGCCGCGCCGGCCAGCGAGGCCGACACCCCGTCGAGCCGCGTCGAGAAGTTCGGCGGCGACAAGGCGCTGCGGCTCGATTCCGGCACCGTGCTCGATCCCTGGCAGATCGCCTACGAGACCTACGGCACGCTGAACGAGGACCGCAGCAACGCGATCCTCGTCTGCCACGCCCTGACCGGCGACCAGTATGTCGCCTCGCCCAATCCGCTGACCGGCAAGCCCGGCTGGTGGTCGCTGCTCGTCGGCCCGGGCAAGCCGGTCGACACCGACCGCTTCTTCGTCATCTGCGCCAATGTGCTCGGCGGCTGTCTCGGCACCACGGGACCGGCCTCCACCAACCCGGCGACCGGCCGGCGCTGGGGCCTCGACCTGCCGCTGGTGACGATCCGCGACATGGTCCGCGCCCAGGCCGTGCTGCTCGACCATCTCGGCATCGAGACGCTGTTTTCCGTGGTCGGCGGCTCCATGGGCGGCATGCAGGTGCTGCAATGGGCGGTGAGCTATCCAGAGCGGGTGTTCTCCGCCGTGCCCATTGCCGCCGCCGCGCGCCATTCCTCGCAGAACATCGCCTTCCACGAGGTCGGCCGCCAGGCGGTGATGGCCGATCCCAACTGGTGCGGCGGGCGCTATTTCGAGCGCGGCGTGCGTCCCTCCAAAGGGCTCGCGGTGGCGCGCATGGCCGCCCACATCACCTATCTCTCGGACCCGGCGCTGCACCGCAAGTTCGGCCGCAACCTGCAGGACCGCGAGGCGATCACCTTCGGCTTCGACGCCGATTTCCAGATCGAGAGCTACCTGCGCCACCAGGGCATGACCTTCGTCGACCGGTTCGACCCCAACTCCTATCTCTATGTCACCCGGGCGATGGACTATTTCGACCTGGCCGCCGATTTCGGCGGTTCGCTGCCGCGCGCCTTCCTGCATTCGCCGACCCGGTTCTGCGTCATGTCCTTCACCTCCGACTGGCTGTTCCCAACGGCCGAGAGCAAGGCGGTGGTCAAGGCGTTGAACGCGGCCGCCGCCAACGTCTCCTTCGTCGAGGTGGAGAGCGACCGCGGCCATGACGCTTTCCTGCTCGACGAGCCGGAAATGTTCCGCACCGTGCTCGGTTTCCTGACCGGCGCGGCGCATGCCCGCGGGATCGCCCCGCCGGCGGGAGGTGCCGCATGAGCGTGACGACCATCACCACACCCGAGGCCGCGGTGGACGCACCGCCCGTGCCGACGACCGCGCCGCAGGCCGCCGCCCAGCCGGGCAGCGCGCGCGGCGATCACCGCCTCGTCGCCGATCTGGTCATGCCCGGCTCGCGGGTTCTCGACATCGGCTGCGGCGAGGGCGAGCTGCTCGATCTGCTGATCCGCGAGAAGCAGGTGGACGGACGCGGGCTGGAACTGTCCCAGGCCGGCGTCAACGCCTGCGTCGCCCGCGGCCTGTCGGTCGTCCAGGGCGATGCAGACCGCGACCTGTCGGACTATCCGGACGACGCCTTCGACTTCGTCATCCTCAGCCAGACCCTGCAGGCGACCTATGCGCCGCGCCGGGTGCTTGAGGAGCTGCTGCGCATCGGCTCCAACGTCATCGTGTCCTTCCCGAATTTCGGCTTCTGGCGCAACCGCCTGCAACTTCTGTTCGGCGGCCGCATGCCGGTGACCGACTACCTGCCCTATTCCTGGTACGACACGCCGAACATCCACTTCTGCACCATCCGCGACTTCGTGCTCCTGTGCCAGGAGGCCGATGCCCGGATCGTCAAGTCGATGGCGCTGGATGCGGGCGGACGGCCGGTCGGCTTCACCGCGCCCTGGTGGGTCTGGAACCTGATCGGCGAACAGGCCCTGTTCCTGCTGAAGCGCTCGTAGGTCGTGAACTCATAATTGTGCCGGAAACGGCGTCCGGTCGGGCAAAGATATGCCAGGAGGATCGCGAGGGCCGGGGCAGGTCCCCCGGCCGAGCGGTCCGACGCCGCAGATCGCAGCTCGACCGACGCCCTTCGGGTATGCCGGAACCCGCCGGCAACAGCGTCGCAAACCCTTGAAAACATGATGGTTTGCTGCGGTCTTGCTTCTTGTATCCGATCGGGTTCGGGCATACCGTTTCTCGTCAGAATTATGAGTTCACGACCTAAGACCGGATCGCCTCAGGCCGGAACCGGTGCGCCCGTTCATGCCGGGCGCGGCGCCCTCCGGCACGAAGACCGGCCGCAGCGCCTTCATCAGCCGCGTCTCGCCGCCGGCCGGCGCGCCGCGGAAAATCTGCTTCTCCGCCTCGATCACCAGCAGTCCGGCAAAGGCCGGCCACAGCCGGCGTCCGACCCGGTCCCAGGCCGGCGCGCTGCGCAGCACCAGCCGCGAGCGGGTCGGCGGCAGGCACAGCGCCTCGTCGCTTCCCGACGGGCGGAACTGGCAGGCGCGCAGCAGGTCCTCGATCTGTCCCCGCGAGAACGGCCGCCCGTAGCCGAACGGGGATATCTCCGAGCGCGCCCACAATCCCCGCCGGTTGGCGACGACGACGATCATCCGCCCGCCCGGCACCAGCACCCGCCAGATCTCGCGCAGCAGCGCTTCCGCGTCGCCGCAATGATCGAGGCAATGGACCACCAGCGCATTGTCGAAGACGTGATCGGGGAACGGCAACTCGGTCTCGTCGACCAGCGTTGCCGAGTTGCGCCCGCCGCGCGGCCAGGCGACCACGCCCTGCGCCGCCGGCATCGCGGCGATGCACCGCTCCGCCTCTTCCAGATAGGGCCGCATGTACGGCGCGGCGTAGCCGACCCCGAGCAGGGCGCGCCCTTTCAGGTCGGGCCAGCGGGCGCGGATCCGCGCACCGACCAGCACACGCATCATGCGGCCGAGCGGCAGGTCGTAGAAAGTTCTCTGGTGCTGAACGTCGAGATACATGCTGACCCGCCTGAGGCAGACCCCGGCGGGGCGTGCGGGCTGATTGAACCCGTTGCGGCGTTTGGATGCAACAACGCAACTTTTCGGCAGATTGAGACGGAATTTCGCAAAATCCGTCTCAATCTCTCCAATAGTCCTCAGATTACTGTAATCAAAGGATTATTTGCCGGAAAACCCGTCGAAATCGGCGGCCGGGGCACCCGGTCCCGCCCTTTCGATCAGCCGCAGCAGGGCCCGGCGCAGCGTCTCCGTTTCCCCCTCGCCGATCGCCTCGACCAGCCGTGCCTGATGCGCTTTGGCGTCGAGGATAAGTTCATCGACATGCGCTTCGCCTGCCGGCGTCAGCCTTACCCAGACACGGCGCCGGTCTTCCGCGTCCGTCTGCCGCTCGACCAGCCCCTTGGCGACCAGCTTGTCCACGGTCTTGGAGATCGCCGGCTGGTTGGCAAGGCAGCTCTTCGCCAGATCGCCGACGGTCAGCCCCTCGCCCGTTCCCTTCAGGGAGGCGAGGATGCGCCACACCGCGACCGGCACCCCGCGCGCCCGCACCTGTTCGTGGAATTCCGCGCTTGCAACGCTGGAGGCCCGCGCCAGCAGATAGAGCAGGTAGCCGTCGACGAAGCGTCCGTCCCGGCCTGCGCTCGCGCTCTCCGGCTGGCTGCCGGCGGAGGGGCGGCTGGGTGCCGCGATATCGGTCATTGCACGCCTCTCATTCGGGCAGGACGGCCGACGCATCGGCATAGCTCGGGGTCGCGTACCGCCCCGAATGATAGAGCAACGGCTCGCGGTCGGCATGGTCGAAGGCCTCGACCTTGCCGAGGAAAACCAGGTGGTCGCCACCCTCCACCCGGGTCGCGTTGAGGCACTCGAACACCGCGGTTACCCCCGCCAGCACCGGCACGCCGCACTGCCCCGGCTGCCAGGAAACTCCGGCGAAACGGTCCTCCACCGGCCGCGCGAACCGGTCGGACAGCGCCCGCTGATCGGAGGCCAGAATGTTGACCGCATAGTGCCGGGACCGCTCGAAAACGGCGAGATTCTGCGATTTTCGGGCGAGGCTCCACAGCACCATCGGCGGATCGAGCGAGACCGAGTTGAACGAATTGGCCGTCAGCCCGACCGGCCGGCCGGCCTCGTCCAGCGTGGTGACGATGGTGACCCCGGTGACGAACCGCCCGAGGGCGCTGCGGAAGCTGCGGTGATCGCTCATCATGGCCTGTCCTCGTGCCTTCGGCTTGCGGAATGCCGGCGAGCCGCCGCCGGCAACAAGTTCATGCCTAAAAATATTCCTTTTCATACAATAACGAAATTGCTACGCTCCTCCAAGTTCTTTTCGCTTGCTGCGAAAATTGCCCGCCCGGCGCAACAAAACGTCGGACGGCACGGATCGGGCCGTGCCGGACGTCGGCGCGAAGCGATTGGCCGGGGCGGATCGGGAGGAGGATCTGATGCTCGCCGACAGGATCGAGGGAAAGTGGATCGACGCCTTCGCGGCCGTCTTCACCCTCTGCAAGGTGGCGCCGGGGGAGAGTGTCGCGATCCTCTCCGAAACCCAGTCACGCGCCCTCAACGTCCACATCGCGGAACTTGCCCTGCAGCGCCTCGGCGCCCGGCCTTTCCATGTGGTCGTGCCGACGCCCCCGCAGGATGCGCCGGTGCCGGTGCGCTCGACCGGTGCCTCGGCTGCGCTCACCGGACAGGACGCGGCGATTGCCGCCCTTGCCGCCAGCGGCCTTGTCGTCGACCTGACTGTCGAAGGCCTGCTGCACGCGCCGGAGCTGCCGCGCATCATCGCGGGCGGCGCCCGCATGTTGATGATTTCAAACGAACATCCGGACGCGCTTGAGCGCCTTCTGCCGCAGCCGCGCGACAAGGACCGGGTGCGAGAGGCCGTCTCCCGCATCCGTGCGGCGACCGAGATGACCGTCACTTCCGCCGCCGGCACGGATCTCAAGGTCGCCATGAAAGGCGCCTCGACCGTCGGCGTATGGGGCTGGTGCGACCGGCCGGGCTCCGTCGCCCACTGGCCGGCCGGCCTCGTTGTCAGCTTCCCTGCCGCCCACAGCGTCAACGGCACGTTGGTGCTGGATGCCGGCGACATCAACCTGACCTTCAAGCGCTATCTCGAGCGCCCGGTCCGCCTCACCATCGTCGACGACTACGTGACGGAGATCGAGGGCGAGGGCACCGATGCCGAACTGACCCGCCGCTATCTCGCCGCCTGGGGCGACAAGGAGGCCTATGCGGTCGCCCATGTCGGCTTCGGCATGAATGCCGGGGCACGCTACGAGGCGCTGACCATGTACGACCAGCGCGAGACCAACGGCACGGAAGTGCGCGCCTATTCTGGCAATTTCCTGTTCTCGACCGGAGCCAACGAGTTCGCCGGCCGTTTCACCAAGGGCCATTTCGACATCCCGGTACGCGGCTGCACCATCGCGCTCGACGGCGAGCCGGTGGTGATGGACGGCGAGCTGATCGAGGCGCTGCGATGAACGGGACCGACCACATCCGCAGGACCGGGGGCGAGCGCGCCATCGTGCTGCTGCACGGCATCGGCGCCGGTGCGGAGATGTTCGCGCCGCAGATCGAGGGGCTCGGCCAGGATCACGACGCCATCGGCTGGAACCTTCCCGGCTACGGCGGCACCGCGCTGCTGTCGCCGATGACCTTCCCCGCATTGTCTGAGGCCCTGCTCGCCTTTCTCGACCGGCTCGGGCTCGACCAGGTCGACCTGCTCGGCCACTCCATCGGCGGCATGCTGGCCCAGGACTTCGTCGCCCGCCATCCAAGCCGCGTGCGCACCCTGGTTCTGTCCGCCACCACCGCCGCTTTCGGCAGCCGCGACGGCGAGTTCCAGAAGCGCTTCGTCGCCGAGCGGCTGGCCCCGCTCGATGCCGGACGCACGATCCCCGAGCTTGCCCGCGAATTCGTGCCGGATCTCGTCGGACCAGCCTCGGACCCGGCTGCCGTACCAGTCGCGACCGCCGCCATGAGCCGGGTGCCGGAGGCGACCTATCGCGAGGCGATCCGCTGCCTTGCCACCTTCGATGCCCGCGATACGCTGGCCGACATCGCGGCGCCGGTTCTGCTCGTCGCCGGCGAGGTGGACCGCAACGCACCCGCCCCGACCATGCGCCGGATGAGCGAGAAGCTGCGAGACGCCCGCTACCTGGAGCTGCCCGGCACCGGCCATCTGGCCCCGCTGGAATGCCCGCAGGCCTTCGAGACCGCGCTCCGCGACTTCCTGAACCAGACCGAGACCACACCGCCGCAAGAGGGAGCAGGCCGATGACCGTCGCCGATCTCGAGACGCTCGACATGGACAAGCCGATCTTTGATCCCAAGGCCTTCCGCCTGACCGAGCAGGAGGAGGAACTTACCGCCCTCGCCCGCCGGGTGGCCAAGTCCCGCTTCGCTCCGCGTGCCGAGGCCATCGACCGCGACGCGGTGTTCCCGACCCAGAACTACCGCGACATGCACGAGGCCGGCCTTCTCGGCATCTGCGTGCCCAAGGAGGACGGCGGCCACGGCGCCCCGTTCCGCACCTACATGATGACGGCCGCCGAGATCGGCCGCTATTGCGGTGCGACCGCCCTGACCTGGAACATGCATGTGTGTTCCTGCCTGTGGACCGGCGCGCTGACCGACGACCTGGAAATCGAGGCCGGCGAGCGGGAGCTGCATCGCCAGCGCCGTGCCGTACACTATAAGCGCATCCTGGAAGACGGGGCCATCTACTCCCAGCCCTTCTCGGAAGGCGGCGCCGCCGCCGCTGGCGCTGCGCCCTTTTCCACCTCCGCCCGCAAGGTCGACGGCGGCTGGATCATCAACGGCAAGAAGATCTTCGCCTCCCTGTCAGGCCATGCCGACTACTACGGTATCCTCTGCGGCGAGATGAAGGAGGGCGAGCGCCCCTCCCGCCGCGACACGATGTATATCGCCGTGCCGGCAACGGCCGAGGGCGTCGAGGTGGTCGGTCCCTGGGACCCGCTCGGCATGCGCGGCACCGTCTCGCGCACCCTGCTGTTCAAGGACGTCTTCGTGCCCGAGGACGAGGCATTGATGCCGCGCGGCGTCTACTACCAGGCCGCCAGCCGCTGGCCGCACATGTTCATGACCCTGTCGCCGACCTACATGGGCATCGCCCAGGCGGCCTTCGACTTCACCGTCAAGTATCTGCGCGGCGAATGGCCGGGCCTGCCGCCGGTCAAGCGGCGCATGTTCCCCACCAAGCAGATGGGCGTTGCCCAGATGCACCTGATGCTGGAGCAGACCAAGGCCCTGTGGTTCCAGGCGATCACCGAGGCAGGTCCCGATCCCTCGCGCGAGCAGATGCTGCGCGCCTGGGCGGCACACTACACGGTGATGGAAAACGCCAACGAGATCTGCCAGCTCGCCATCCGCACCTGCGGCGGCCAGTCGATGCTGAAGTCCCTGCCGCTGGAGCGCCTGTTCCGCGACAGCCGCTGCGGCGCCCTGATGCTGCCCTGGACGGCCGAGATCTGCCTCGACCGGATCGGCCGGGAAAGCCTCTACCTGCCGGGAGAAACCGACGAGTGACGTCGATCGACCACTGGATCGAGGCGCATGCCCGCTTCACACCGGAGAAGACGGCGCTGGTCTTCGGCGACGAGCGGATCGATTACGCCGCTCTCGCCGCCCGCATCGGCCGTCTGGCCGGTGCCCTTGCCACCCGCCACGGGATCACCCGCGGCGAGCGGATCGCGTATCTGGGCACCAATTCGCCCGACCAGCTGCTGCTGACCTTCGCCGCGGCCCGGCTCGGCGCCATTCTCGTGCCGTTGAACTGGCGCCTTGCCCCACCCGAGCTTGCGCACGCCCTCGCCGACAGCGGCGCAAGACTGCTGGTGCATCAGCCCGACTTCGCCGCCACCCTTGCCGCGATGGCGGCCATCGCCCCACTTCCCGAGACGCTGGTCGCCGATCCGGCAACGGGCGGTCTCGCCCGCCAGACGCTGGATGATGCACCGCTCGGCCATGGCGAGGGAGACGGTGCGGCGCAAGATCCCCTGCTGATCGTCTACACCTCCGGCACGACCGGCCGGCCGAAAGGCGCCGTCCTGACCCAGGCCGCCGTCGAGGCCAACGCGCTGAACGCCCTGCACATGCAGGAGATCACCGCCGCCGACACGGTGCTGACGGTGCTGCCGATGTTCCATGTCGGCGGGCTCAACATCCAGACGACACCGGCGCTCTATGCCGGGGCGACGGTGATCCTGCACGACCGGTTCCACCCCGGCACGACGCTCGCCGCGATCCGCGACCAGCGTCCCGACATCACGGTCCTCGTGCCGGCAACGCTCGCCGCGCTGATCGCCCATCCCGAGTGGGAAACGGCGGACCTTTCCTCCCTGCGCCTTGTCGCGACGGGCTCCTCCGACGTTCCGCACGCCCTGATGCGCGCCTTCGTCGACCGCGGCGTTCCGGTGCTGCAGGTCTATGGCGCGACCGAGACCGGGCCGGTGGCGATCTATCAGCGCCGCGAAAACGTCGTCCCGGAATTCGGTGCCATCGGCCGGCCCGGCCTGCATACGAAGGCGCGCATCCGCATCGGCGACCGCGATGCCCGTCCCGGCGAGATCGGCGAGATCGAGCTCAAGGGCGGCAACATCACGCAAGGCTACTGGAACAACGAGACGGCGACCGCCGACACGTTCCGCGACGGCTGGTTCCGCACCGGCGACCTTGCCCTTTGCGACGAGGCGGGCGTCTTCTGGTTCAAGGACCGGCTGAAGAACGTCATCATCTCCGGCGGCGAGAACATCTATCCGGCCGAGCTGGAGCGGGTACTCGGCGAGATCGCCGACCTGAGAGAAGCCGCAGTGGTCGGCATTCCCGATCCGCGCTGGGGCGAAAGCCCCGTGGCGGTGGTGGTTGCGGAACCCGGCCGGGAGGTCACCGCCGAGGCGGTGCTGGCAGGGTTCGACGGACGTCTGGCGCGCTACAAGCACCCGAAATCCGTCGTCTTCACGCAGGAGCTGCCGCGCAATGCGCTCGGCAAGATCCAGCTGGAAAGGGTCAGGAAAATAGCCGAGGATGCGCTCAATGCGTCCGGCAAGAAGCAAAGCGCCTGACCGGAACAAGAACCAGACAGAGGGGACTGAAATGCGGAAATTCATCGGGATGCTGACCGCGGTTGCGGCACTTGGCCTCGCCACTGCCGCCTCCGCCGAGACCACCTTGCGCGTATCCAACTGGCTGCCGCCCTCCCACCCCATCGTCAAGGACATCCTGGCCCCCTGGGGCGAGCAGGTGGCCAAGGCGACCGACGGACGCGTCAAAGTCGAGATCATGGCCGCGCCGATCGGCAAGCCGCCGGCACAGTTCGACCTGATCCGCTCGGGCGCGGCCGATGTCGGCTATGGCGTGCATGGCTACACGCCCGGCCGCTTCAAGCTAACGCCGCTGGTCGAGGGGCCGTTCCTGTCCGACAGCGCCGAGGCGCTGTCCGTCGCCTACTGGAAGGTGCAGGAGGCGATGCTCTCCAAGGCCGACGAGCATGAGGGCGTCAAGCTGCTCACCGTCTTCACCCATGGTCCCGGCGGCATCTACACCACCAACAAGAAGGTCGCCTCGGTCGACGACCTTGCAGGCCTGAAGATGCGCATTGGCGGCGGCATCGTTGCCGAGATCGCCTCGCGGCTCGGCATGGTCGGCGTGCAGGCCCCCTCCCCGCAGGTCTACGAGATCCTCGCCAACGGCGTTGCTGACGGCATCCTGTTCCCGCCGGAGTCCGTGCCCTTCTTCCGCATCGACGAGGTGATCCGCAACGGCGTGTCGGTGCCGGGCGGCCTCTACAACACCTCCTTCTTCGTGGTGATGAACCGCGGCGCCTGGGACAAGCTCTCCGACGAGGACAAGGCCGCCATCGACAGCGTGTCAGGCGAGGCCATGGCCCGCATGGCCGGCCAGGCCTGGGACGCGGCCGACGCGGCCGGGATCAAGGTGATGGAGGAAAAGGGCGTCGCCCAGACCACCGCGGACGATGCCATGACCGCTGCCATCGCCGAAAAGCTCGCCGGTGTCGAGAAGGGCTTCCTCGACGCGGCCTCCGCCGCCGGCATCGATGGCCAGGCTGCCATCGACATGCTCAAGGCCGAGATCGCCGCAGCGAAATGACCGGCGAAACCCGCGACGGCGCGACCGGCCGGGGCGCAAGCCCCTTCCGGCCGCTCGCCGTGGCGACGCGCCTCCTCCAGCTCGTCGCCGCGCTGCTGCTGCTGGTGATGATGACGGTGACCTTCGTCGACGTCATTGGTCGCTATGTGTTCAACAGCCCGCTGCCCGGCGCGTTCGAGCTGACCGAGGTGCTGCTGGCGCTCGTCGTCTTCGTCGGCCTGCCGATCGTCACAGCACGGCGGGAGCATGTCACCGTCGACCTCGTCACCGGCCGGCTGCCCGGTGCGTTGCGGCGCGGCTTTGCACGGCTGGCGCTCACGGTGACCGCCGGCGTGCTGGGGCTCCTGTCATGGCGGCTCGCCCTGCTGGCGCGCGACTTCAGCTCCTATGGCGATGCCACGGTCTATCTCGGCATTCCGCTGGGGCCCGTCGCCCTCGCCATGGCCGTGCTGACCGGCATCTCGGCGCTGGTCGCCACCGTATTGATCCTGCGCCGGCAGCCCTGAGCGGCCGCCTCGTCCACCTCCCCCAGGGACCTTCGCAAGACCATGGAAACCTGGCTTCCCGGCCTCGTCATTCTCGTTGTCGTGATGTTCGCGGGCGTGCCGATCGCCGTCGCCATGGCCGCCGTCGGCGGCCTCGGCCTGACGATGATCCTCGGCTTCGCCCCGGCCATGGCGATGGTCGGACAGACCACCTTCGACACCGGCCTTTCCTACCCGTTGTCGGTGGTGCCGCTGTTCGTGCTGATGGGCAACCTCGTCACCCGGGCAGGCCTGTCCGACGAGCTCTACGCTGCCTGCCACGCCTGGCTCGGCCATCGACGCGGCGGCCTTGCCATGGCGACCGCCGTCGCCTGCGGCGGGTTCTCCGCCGTCTGCGGTTCCTCGCTCGCCACCGCCGCGACCATGGGCAAGGTCGCCCTGCCGCAGATGCGCCGCTACAAATATGACGACGGGTTGGCGAGCGGCGTGATCGCCGCCGGCGGCACGCTCGGCATCCTGATCCCTCCTTCCGTGATCCTGGTGCTTTACGGCGTCACCGCCCAGCAGGACATCGCCAAGCTGTTCATCGCCGGCATCATTCCGGGCATTCTCGGCATCCTTGGCTACATGGCCGCCGTCTGGCTGGTCTGCTGGCGGCGCCCGGAAGCCGGTCCGCCGGCCGAACGCCTGCCCTATCGCGAGCGCTTCCGCGCCCTCGCCGGCGTCGCCGGCATCTCCGCCCTCTTCGCGCTGGTGATCGGCGGCATCTATGCCGGCGTCTTCACCGCCACCGAGGCCGCCGGCATCGGCGCCAGCGGCGCATTCCTGATCGCGCTCGCCCGCCGCCGGCTGACCCTTGCCAACCTGCTGGAGACGCTGAGCGATACGGCCGCTACCACGACGATGATGTTCATGGTGCTGATCGGCGCGCTGATCTTTTCCAACTTCGTCAACATCGCCGGCCTGCCGGCGGCGCTCTCCGGCATGGCGGCGGCCTCCGACCTGCCGCCCTGGGGCATCCTGCTGGCCGTCCTCGGCGTCTATCTCTGCCTCGGCATGGTGCTGGAAAGCCTCTCCATGGTGCTGCTCACCGTGCCGATCTTCGCGCCGATGATGGCCGCCCTCGGCTACGACCTCGTGTGGTTCGGCATCGTCGTCGTCGTCGTCACGGAAATCAGCCTGATCACCCCGCCGGTCGGCCTCAATGTCTTCGTGCTGAAGACGGTGATGCCGGATGTCCCGCTCGGGCGGATCTTCCGCGGCATCGTGCCGTTCATCCTCGCCGATATCGTGCGTCTGGCGCTGATCGTCGCCGTACCCTCGCTGGTCCTGCTGCTGCCCGGCCTGATGCGCTGACCCCGTCCGCTCCGGCCGCTCGGGGCGGCCCGCGCAGGCAACTGCGGCCTTGACCCGGCAGGGCAATCGGCGCAAATGAAAGGGAACGGGCACGACATCGGCAGGCGCGGTTCCATCGAACCGGGCGCCGCCGGCAGCGTGGCCCGTCATCGATCGACATGCCGGCCGCCGCTTCAGGCGGGGAGGGAACCGGCAGCGTCGGAAGCTGGAGCCGCTGGAGACCATGCCGGTCGCATCGTGTGACAGGACGCCCGCGCCAATGCGCGGCAGGACATCGCAGCCGGACGGCACCGTCCGGGGCGCGCTTGACTGTACGCGTCCGCGCCCGACCCGCACCCGCCGCTGGCAGCGCATCGAGATCGGCGACCGCCGCCGCCTGCCTGCGCGCTTTCACGCCCTTTTTGCATCGCCGGGCGATCCCGGCCTTACCACCGGCCTCGCGCCGGCTGGTACCCCCGCTGGCTGAGAGGCCCGCACTTTTCTTCGAAGACCGCCATTCGCCGCGCTCCGTGCGGCACCCGGCCGGAGGCCCGACGGCCCCGTCCCGGACCTACAGATTATCAGGAGAGACAGATGAACGCTCCGCGCACACTCTATGACAAGATCTGGGACGACCACGTCGTCGAGACCCAGGAGGACGGCACCGTCCTGCTCTATATCGACCGCCACCTGGTGCATGAGGTCACCAGCCCGCAGGCCTTCGAAGGCCTGCGCATGACCGGCCGCAAGGTCCGCCAGCCGCAGCGTACGCTGGCGGTGGTCGACCACAACGTGCCGACCACCGACCGCAGCCACGGCATCGACGATCCGGAGTCCGCCCTGCAGGTCGACACGCTGGCGAAAAACGCCGCCGAGTTCGGCGTCGAGTATTACAGCGAGACGGACCTGCGCCAGGGCATCGTCCACATCGTCGGCCCAGAGCAGGGCTTCACCCTGCCGGGCATGACCATCGTGTGCGGCGACAGCCACACCTCGACGCATGGCGCCTTCGGCGCGCTCGCCCATGGTATCGGCACCTCGGAGGTGGAGCATGTGCTCGCCACCCAGACGCTGATCCAGAAGAAGGCGAAGAACATGCGCGTGACCGTCGACGGCATCCTGCCGGACGGTGTCACCGCCAAGGACATCATCCTGGCGATCATCGGCGAGATCGGCACGGCCGGCGGCACGGGCCATGTCATCGAATATGCCGGCGAGGCGATCCGCGCGCTGTCGATGGAAGGCCGCATGACCGTCTGCAACATGTCGATCGAGGGCGGCGCCCGCGCCGGCCTGATCGCCGCCGACGAGAAGACCTTCGACTACATCAAGGGCCGCCCGAAGGCCCCGAAGGGCGCCGACTGGGACAAGGCCGTCGCCTACTGGCAGAAGCTCTTCACCGACGAGGGCGCGCATTTCGACAGCGAACTGCGCCTCGACGCGGCCAACCTGCCGCCGATCGTCACCTGGGGCTCCAGTCCCGAGGACGTGATCTCGGTCACCGGCCGCGTGCCGGATCCGGAGGAGATCGAGGACGAGAACCGCCGCGCCTCCAAGCGCCGCGCGCTGCAGTACATGGGCCTGACCGCCGGCACCCCGATCACCGACATCTCCGTCGACCGGGTGTTCATCGGCTCTTGCACCAATGGCCGCATCGAGGATCTGCGCGCCGCAGCCTCGGTCATCCGCGGCCACAAGGTGCGCGAGAGCGTCAACGCCATGGTGGTGCCCGGCTCGGGTCTGGTGAAAGCGCAGGCCGAGGCCGAAGGCCTCGACAAGGTGTTCCGCGAGGCCGGCTTCGACTGGCGCGAGCCGGGCTGCTCCATGTGCCTTGCCATGAACGCCGACAAGCTGTCGCCGGGCGAGCGCTGCGCCTCCACCTCGAACCGCAATTTCGAGGGCCGTCAGGGCTTCAAGGGCCGCACCCATCTGGTGTCGCCGACCATGGCGGCCGCCGCCGCGATCGCTGGACATTTCGTCGACATCCGCGAGTGGCCGCACGGCTGACATCCCACGCCGTAGCGTCCAGGAGAATGAACGCGGGCTCTCGGGCCCGCGTTTTTTTTGCGTGCAAGCCCCTGCGTCAAAGACCGAGCCATGCGCTTTGTCGGGCTTCACAAGACTGTCACTGTGGCTCTACACTATGCTCGCGTTCGGTCGACCGGCCGGGGAAGCGAATCGCGGTTGCGATGCGCCTTCGCTGGGCCGGCGAAGCAGGCATGAGGAGCGAAGGTGTGACACTCGCCATCTCTCCAGGTGCTCACCCGGCCCTGGTGCTTAATGCTGACTACCGCCCGCTGGCATATTATCCGCTGTCGCTGTGGGCGTGGCAGGATGCGGTGAAAGCCGTGTTCCTCGACAGGGTCAACATTGTCTCCGAGTACGACATCACGGTTCGAAGTCCGAGCAGCGAGTTCAGACTTCCCAGCGTCGTCTCGCTGAAAAGCTATGTAAAACCGAGCCGCCACCCCGCCTTTACCCGCTTCAACGTCTTCCTGCGCGACCGGTTTCAATGCCAGTATTGCGGCTCGCGGGAGGAACTGACCTTCGACCATCTCGTCCCACGCTCCAAAGGCGGGCAGACTACCTGGGACAACGTGATTACGGCCTGCTCGCCCTGCAACCTCCGCAAAGCCAACAAGTCCTGTGGCGACATCGGCATGTGGCCGATGCACATGCCCTTCCCCCCGACCGTCCAGGACCTGCACAACAACGGTCGCCTGTTCCCCCCGAACTATCTGCACGAAAGCTGGCTCGACTTCCTCTACTGGGACACCGAGCTGGAGCCCTGAGCTCAACCGTCTGCCGTCGCCGCCCCGCGCAGGGCCGCGCCCGCGGCATCTTGGCGGTTTTACCCTTCGTCAACCTACTCTTTGAAACTCCCGTTTTTCGCAGAATGACTTAACCAACCGGTCGCTCCTTCGTGCCACTGTCCCGGCAACAGGCACGTGCCGCCGCATGGGCACGGGAG
The DNA here is from genome assembly GCF_014252955.1 of Stappia sp. 28M-7. Lineage (NCBI taxonomy): Bacteria > Pseudomonadati > Pseudomonadota > Alphaproteobacteria > Hyphomicrobiales > Stappiaceae > Stappia > Stappia quadratibracata. The sequence goes on from NZ_JACMIA010000001.1 coordinate 4,580,985, forward strand.
TGGGGAAAGATGCTGTCTCGTAATTCCGGCAAGAGGCTGAAGGCTGCAGGACGCCAGGCGCGGCGCTTCGGCAGGGACCGCAGCGGTTCCATCCTGCCGCTCTTCGCGATCGTTGCGATCTTCGCGATCGTCGCCGGCGGCGCCGGCCTCGATTTCGCCCGCGCCATCAATCAGCGCCAGAGCATTGCCCGCGGCCTCGACGCTGCAATGCTGGCAGTGGCCCGAGAGCTTTCGATCCGCAACATGACCGCCGAAGAGATCAAGTCGTATCTCAACGCCAACTACGAGGCCTATTTCGGGGCCAATACGAAAGGGTCCGGCAGCGCCAGCCCCATCGTCATCGACGAGCCGAAGATCAACACCGAGTCCCGGGTGATCGAGGTTTCGGCGCGCTCGAGCGTTCCGACCTATTTCATCCATCTCGCCGGCTTCGGCCCCAAGGAACTGAATGTCAGCGTCAACGCCGAGGCGGTCTATCCGAAGAGCGTCGAGGCGACGCTGGTCCTCGACGTGACCGGCTCGATGGGCGGCAGCAAGATTTCCGCGTTGCGCAGCGCCGCAACCAACTTCGTCAACACGCTGGTGCCGCCCGACATCGCACCCACCAACGAGAAGGTCCGGATCGCTGTCGTGCCCTATGCCAGCGGCGTCAATATCGGCTCCGCGCGCGCCTCGCTCGCCACCAAGGGGCTGAACGCCAGCCGCACCTCCTATCCCGGATGCGTGTCCGAGCGAGCTGGCGCCCAGGCCTATACGGACGTCAGCTATGTCACCGCGTCGATCGGCCCCGGCGCCCAGCAGGCCGGCTACAACAGCGGCTACTACTACGACGGCTGGAGCATGCTCAGCCACTCCGGCTTCGTCTGCCCCAATGCCGAAGTGGTGCCGCTGACGCTCGATCCGGGCTCTTCGTCCAAGCCCGGAACGCCGCTCTACACGATCTCCCGACTATCGGCGAGCGGCAACACTGCCGGCCAGACCGGCGTTGCCTGGGGTTGGTACACGCTGTCGGCCAACTGGTCGACCCTTTGGCCGTCGGCCAGCAAGCCCGCCGCCTATACCGACGAACGCGTGCTGAAATACATGCTGCTGATGACCGACGGCGATTTCAACACGTGGTTCGACGGGCCGATGCGCGTCAACCGGACAAACTACGATTGGGTCGCAAGGCTCGACCAGAGTTCGAACTCGGCCAACCGCGCCATCGCCCTGTGCGCTGCGATCAAGAAATCCGGCATCCGGATCATCACCGTCGGTTTTCAGATCGGCAGCAACTCTCAGGCGAAGAAGGTCATGAGCGAATGCGCCTCCTCGTCCGGCGACTACTATCTCGCCGAAAACGAGGCCGAGCTGAACGGGCGGTTCCAGGCGATCGCCAACCAGATCAAGTCAACCTACCTGTCGCGCTGAGGCCGCGCCGCCGGGGGCTGCGAAAGCGGGGATGGCGGGTGCAAAGCCTCTTGCGCACCGCTCGCTTGTCCGCTATCACACCGCCACCTGACGGACCGGTCGTCCGGCATCACCCTTCCCGTGGTATCGCCCTTGAGGCTCTGCCGAAGCGGAACGGGGTGCTTGCCGAGAAGACAGACCGCCCGGCGGGCAACCGGCCCGGCCCCGTGCCGCCGGTTCTGGCGGGAACCCGCCACACTCCCCGGGGCACTTCGTCCCGGTCTGGTACGCCGCTGTAGCTCAGTTGGTAGAGCACGTCATTCGTAATGATGGGGTCGTAGGTTCGAGTCCTATCAGCGGCACCACTTCCCTCTTCGACCTTACGGAAAATCCGCTTTTCCCCTTCGCCCTGCAAGGCAGGGTGCACGCGTATCGTGTCAAGGCTGCGCCTGCGGTCCGCCCTCGTGATATCTGCCGAGACGTCCAAGCCTGCCGCAGCGGCCGTACTGGCGCGCATTTGTGCTGGCGAGAGTTCACGATACGTTCTATCATCGCGGCATGACCGGACCCGTTGCAACCCTGCCGGCCGGCACGTCCGCCAGTGACGGCGGAACTGCCGGAACGGAGCATCGACCATCTTCCCCTGCCCGGCCCTCCGACGCGAGGGGCGAGCGCGCTGTTCCGCCCGCATCTCCAACAGATGCGGCCAGGCCGGCAGACAGCTCGGCAAGCGACCCCGCTGATCTTCTCTCCGCATCCTCCGTCGAGACGCCCATCGCGGGGCAGACGCTGGACGAACTGTCGGTTCCGGCGCAGGCGGGCGCGCCGCGCGCGGCCGAGGAACTTGGCCTCGGCGACCGTTACCGCTATCTCTCCGGGGCCTCGGGCAAGCGCTATCTGTTTTCCGGCGTCGATCTCGACGCGCTGGAGGACTTTCGCAACGCGGTCGTGGTGATCGGTCTCGGCGAGGCAAGCCCGGAGGGCGGTCATGCCCGCTGCGTGTGGATCGGCGAGATCGACCGAGACGGCATCCGCCGCGGTCCGGCCCTGCCGCGAGCCCTGTCCCGGGCAGCGGCAGAAGCACGCGGAACCGTTCTGGTCCACCTCCTGGCGGGCCGGGCGGCGGAGCGCCGCGAGGCGCTGGAGGATCTTGCGGCCGGCCTTGCCCGTGCCGGGCTGGAAACGCTGATCGCCTGAACGGCGAAAAATTGGAACGGATCAGGCTGATGATGTTCGACGGGATCGACCTTCTCGCCGTGCTGGCCGCGGCAGTTGCTTCCTTCGCCGCCGGGGCGGTGTGGTACGGGGTGCTCGGCAAGGTGTGGATGCGCGCCGCCCGCCTGGACGAGGCGGACATCAAGCCGCGACCGCTCCTGTTCCTCGCCACATTCGTCTGCCAGCTGGTGATGGCGCTGATCTTCGCCGGCATCATCTACCACGCCGGCCCGATGACCGTGTCCAACGGCATCCTGTCGGCCGTCCTGGTCTGGACCGGCTTTCTCGCCACCAGCCTGATCGTCAACCACCGCTTCCAGGGCTCCTCCTGGGCGCTCACCCTGATCGACGGCGGCCACTGGCTGGCCGTTCTCCTCGCCCAGGGAATCGTTCTCGGTCTGATGGGCTGACGGATCAGGCGGACTTAACGCCGCGTCCCGCCCCGCCTACGAAAGAACGATTGCAGCAAAGTGGACGGCCCCCGCCGCGATCACCATAATGCCCGGCGACAACTAGGGGTGCGCCGGCATTATGCGCGCGCTTCGAGATACTGGGAGGATCCGTATGTCCGAAAATCTCTATCCGGTTCCGGCTGCGATTGCCGCATCCGCCCTGATCGACGATGCGAAGTATCAGGAGATGTACGCCGCCTCGGTCTCCGACCCGGAGGCATTCTGGGGCGAGCACGGCAAGCGGATCGACTGGATCAAGCCCTATACCCGGGTCAAGAACACCTCCTATGACCCGCACAACGTCTCGATCAAATGGTTCGAGGACGGCACGCTGAACGTCTCCGCCAACTGCGTCGACCGCCATCTGGCCACGCGCGGCGACAAGGCGGCAATCATCTGGGAAGGCGACGACCCGTCCGAGCACAAGGTGATCACCTATCGCGAGCTCGCCGGCGAGGTGAACCGTTTCGCCAACGTCCTCAAGGACCTGGGCGTTGCCAAGGGTGACCGGGTGACCATCTACCTGCCGATGATCCCGGAGGCGGCCTACGCGATGCTGGCCTGCGCCCGGCTCGGCGCCATCCACTCGGTCGTGTTCGGCGGCTTTTCGCCCGACAGCCTGTCGCAGCGTATCTCGGGCTGCGAAAGCAAGGTCGTGATCACCGCCGACGAGGGCCTGCGCGGCGGCCGCAAGGTGCCTCTGAAGGCCAATGTCGACAAGGCCGCCGAAAAGGCGCCGGTCGACAAGGTGCTGGTCGTGCGGCGGACCGGCGGCAACATCGCCATGAAGGATGGCCGCGACGTGTGGTACCACGAGGCGCGCGAGCGCGTTTCGGACAGCTGCCCGCCGGTCGAGGTCAACGCGGAAGACCCGCTCTTCATCCTCTACACGTCCGGCTCCACCGGCCAGCCCAAGGGCGTGCTGCACACGTCCGGCGGCTATCTCACCTATGCCTCGATGACCCACCAATACGTCTTCGACTGCAAGGACGAGGACATCTACTGGTGCACGGCGGATGTGGGCTGGGTGACCGGCCACTCCTACATCGTCTACGGACCGCTCGCCAACGGCGCGACCACGCTGATGTTCGAGGGCATCCCGACCTATCCCTCCCCGGCCCGCTTCTGGGAGGTGATCGACAAGCACAAGGTGACGATCTTCTACACCGCGCCGACGGCGATCCGCTCGCTGATGGGCGCCGGCACCGACCATGTGAAGAAGACCTCGCGTGCCTCGCTCCGGATCCTCGGCTCGGTCGGCGAGCCGATCAATCCGGAAGCCTGGATCTGGTACTACGAGAATGTCGGCGACAGCCGCTGCCCCATCGTCGACACCTGGTGGCAGACGGAGACGGGCGGCATCCTGATCACGCCGCTGCCCGGAGCCACGGCGCTGAAGCCCGGGTCCGCGACGCGGCCCTTCTTCGGCGTGCAGCCGGCTCTCGTCGATGCGGAAGGCGCGATCCTGGAGGGTGCCGCCGAGGGCAACCTCGTCATCACCGACAGCTGGCCGGGGCAGATGCGCACGGTCTACGGCGATCACGAGCGCTTCGTGCAGACCTACTTCTCCACCTACAAGGGGATGTATTTCACCGGCGACGGCTGCCGCCGCGATGCCGACGGCTATTACTGGATCACCGGCCGCGTCGATGACGTCATCAACGTCTCCGGCCATCGCATGGGCACTGCCGAGGTGGAATCGGCTCTGGTCGCCCATCCCAAAGTGTCCGAGGCCGCGGTGGTCGGCTATCCGCACGACCTCAAGGGCCAGGGCATCTACGTCTATGTGACGCTGATGGCCGGCGAGCAGCCGAGCGAGGATCTGGCCAAGGAACTGCGCGCCTGGGTGCGCCAGGAGATCGGGCCGATCGCCTCGCCCGACCTGATCCAGTTCGCCCCCGGCCTGCCGAAGACCCGTTCGGGCAAGATCATGCGCCGCATCCTGCGCAAGATCGCCGAGGACAGCTTCGAGAACCTCGGCGACACCTCGACGCTGGCCGATCCGGCCGTGGTCGACGACCTGATCGAGAACCGCCAGAACCGCGGCGCCTGACGCAGGCAGGAAGACAACAAAGAAGGGGCGCGGGAGATGATCCCGCGCCCCTTTTGCATTCTCGTGCCCGCCGTCAATTGAAGAAGCGGTAACCCGGGTTCTTCGGCGGCTCCTCATCGTCGCCCCCATCCGGTCCCGGGTCGTCCGGCATGTGCTTCAGCGGAAACTCGATGGGCCGCGACAGGTCCTTGCCCTTGTCGTCCTTCGGCTCCGGTTTCGCATCGCCCTTCGCCGGGGCAGCCGGGGCTGCAGCTGCAGCTGCAGCCGCCGCTGCAGGAGCCGCCGCAGGCTTGGCCTCGCTCTTTTCCGCAAGGTCCTTCCCGGCGGCTGCCGTCTCGACCGGCTTTGCTGCCAGAGCAGGCGCAGGTGCAGGCTTTACCTCGGCCACGGGCTTCTCCGCGGCCTTCTCGGCCACCTTCTCCGGAGCCGTCTCCTCGACCTTGGCAACCGTCGCCGGCGTGTCGGCGGGCCTGGTTTCGGCAGCAGGCGCAGCCGGCGTCATCTCCATGACCGGCCCGTCGTTCAGTGCATCGATCTCATCCGGCCGAGCCGGGATCGAGGCAGCAACCGCGGGAAGCGCCTCGAACATCGCCTCGTCCAGCGCCTCCAGAGAGGTGTCCTGGTGGTCGAGCGCGGCCGGAGGCGAGGTCCACACGAAAGCGTCCAGGCGGCCGTCGACCGGAGACACCGGCGCCCAGGCCTCGCTGACGACGCCGTCGGCAACCCAGGCCGGATCTGCCGGCGCACGCACGGCGCGGGCGAGCCACTCGCGCACCCGTCCACGGTCGCCGTGCTGGGTTTCCTCCAGCTCCGCCATCAACAGGAAGGCCCGGCGGGTCGGCTCCAGCGTCATTGCCGCCTTGAGCTGGGCACGGGCCAGCGTGTAGTCGGAGGCCTCCAGCGCAGCACGAGCCAGCGCCAGCGCGCCTTCCGCATTGTGCGCGCGCAGGGCCGCCAGCGCCTTGACCCGCTTCAGCCGGTCGAGCGCGGAATCGCCGGTGCGCGCATGGGCATAGGCGTCCGCCAGATCGGGATGCGGCGAAAGCTTCCAGGTGGTCTCCACCACCTTCAGCGCCTTGCGGATGTCGCCGCGCCGGGTGGCAAGCCGTGCCGCAACCACCGCGGCCGGCACCAGATCGGGCGCAAGCCCGTGCGCCTCGGAGGCGAGCCCCTTGGCCTGATCCGGATCGCGGTCCTCCAGCTCAAGCGCCTGCGCGGTCAGCAACACCGCCTTGTGACGGCGGAAGGTCTTCTTGTCGATGAGCTTGGCCGCGTAATTGCGCTCCAGCGAACGGATCGCATCGGCCCAGTCGCCGGCAACGGCCTGATAGCCGAGCACCGCGCGGCCGGCCCAGGCAAGACCCGGCACCAGCTTCGCCGCTTCCTCGGCATAGTGGCGCGCGGCAACCGGCTCGCCGACCCGCTCCGCCTCGACGTAGAGCCCGTGCAGACCCACCGGCTTCAGCTGGGGATCCTCCAGCATCGCCTCGAAGCGGCCGCGCGCCTCCTCGTGACGGCCCGCCAGTTGGGCGCTTTGGGCGAGCAGCAGGGAGGTCGCCGGCTCGTGGCCGAGCAGCTTGGCTGCCTCGCCGCCATAGCGCGAGGCGCTGGTGGCATCGCCCACGCCCAGCGCCAGCATGCCCTTCGACAGTGCGTCATAGCCGCGATCCCGACGGCGACGGCGGAAGAAGCGGCCGACAAGGCCAGGCGAGCGCATCAGGAACAGCGCCAGGTTCCACAGGAAGATGCCGATGGCCAGCAGCGCCGCCAGCGCTACGGCCGCGGTCATCAGCCCGGTCTCGATCCGGTAACCCTGCCAGTCCAGCGTGACGAGGCCGGGCCGGTCGGCAATCCACGCCATGCCGAGCGCGGCGGCGAAGACCAGGGCGATGAAAATCAGCAAGCGGATCATGTCGTCTCTACTCCCGGCGGCTCGTTACCCGGCGATTGGTGCGCAACTGGCGCGGCGGTCGTCAGTTCGAGGCGGCCGGCGTCGCCGATCCGCCCATCGATTTCAGCACGTCGCCGGTCACCCGGTCCATCAGCTCGTCGGCGGCAAGCCGGGCCCTGGCATCCGCCACCCAGTCCGCGCCGGCGGCACGTACCGCCTCCGGCAGCTCCTCGTAGGCGGCGAGCGCGCCGGCGAGATCGCCGCTGTCGACCCGCGCTTCCATGCGGCCGAGCGCGGCCTCGGGCGTTGCCGCATCGCTTTCGCCGGGCTGGCGAACCGAAACGAGCGAGCGGGCATTGGCCAGCAGGCTGCCGACGAGGTCGCCATCGGCAGGCGCATCGATCTGCGCTGCCATGGCGCGCGCCGCAACGGCGAAATCTGCCCGCAAGGCGGCACGGGTCGGCACGCCGCTTTCAGCGCGCGCTGCAAGGGCGGAAAGATCCGTCCCCTCCGGCAGCGCCGAGGAGACTGCCGCGAGCTCGGTCGCGTAGGACTCGCCCCGGTCCATCGCCGCGCGCAGCGACGAGACGGCAACGGCACGCGCCGCCGTTTCCCGCGCGCTGACATCGCCCATCTGCGCCTCGACGGGGGCAAGCCGCTCATCCAGCTCGGCAACGCGCCCGATCAGGCCGGACAGCTCCTGCTCGAGCTTCGTGGCCAGGGCATCCTGGCTGCCGGAGATCGTGTCGAGATCGCCGCGCAGGCCCGAGAGCTCCGACTTCAGCCCTTCGACGTCCTGCCCGAGCGAGGCCGCGCGGTCGCGCAGCTCGGCAACGCCGCCGGAAAGCTCCGAGGTGTCGGGAACCTTGGCCGCAAGCTCGTCGAGACGGGCGGTCAGTGCCTGCTGGCCTTCCGAGATCTGCTTGAGCGTCGTATCCAGCGTGCCCTGCGCCTCCTGCAGGCTGGCAAGGCCAGCCGTCTCGCCGGCACCGCCGGAGGACACGAACCGGCGAAGCTCGGCAAGGCCGGACTCGATCTGGTCGATGCGCGTTGCCGCTTCATCGGACAGGCCGCTTGCCACCGACCCGGACGAGAGGTCACGCAAGGACGTTTCAAGCGCGGCGATGCGCTCCTGGACGGCACTCAACGCGGCATCGGCGGCCGGGGCTTCACGCTCGGCGAGCCCTGCGATCTGCGTCTCTAGGCCGGTGATGCGGCTCTGCGCGGCGGTCAGCGCCGACCGCAATTCGGCCGATCCGCTGCCCGGGGACAGAAGACCCGCCTGATTGGCACCCCAAACGCCGCCAAGAGCGATGGCACCGCCCAGCAGCGAGGCGGCAAGCAATCCGCCGAAACCGGTCGAGGACTTCGCCTCGCTTGCCGACGTAGAGGCTGCAGGCTTGTCCGGCTTGGCCTGCGAAGACGCGCCCGAGGCTGCGGCCGATGCCGAAGAGGTCGGCTTGGCGGCAGCCCCACTGGCTGAGCCGGCGGCACCCGACGATGCCGAGGAAGACGACGGAGTGGACGAGGAAGCCGCCCCCGAGGAGGGAGTTGCCGCAGCCGGCTTGGCTGCCGTGTCCGAGCCGGAGGATGACGGCGAGGGTGCCGAAGATGTGGGCGAGGCCTGCGAGCTGGCGGAAGACGCGCTGCTCCCGGTCGAGGCGGCCGAGGACGCGCCAGTGGACGGCTTCGCGCCGGCCGCGGCGGCAGACGGGGAAGCCGAGGCCCCGGGCGTCGAACCGCTTGCCGGGCCGGATGCCTGGCCGGGGGTGGGCTGGCTGCTCGTTGCGCTGCCTGCCGGCTTCGATGCCGCTCCAGGTGCAGCCGAAGTCTGCGAAGGAGAAGACGGCGACGCCGTCGAAGCCGAGGAACTGCCGGAAGACGCAGAAGCGGTCTTCGCCGCGCCCACTTCCTTGGCCTGCAGGTCGATGGTCACCGGCTTGCGCCCGGCGCCCGCCGCCCCCTTGGCGTCGGTCGCTTTCGGATCGCCCGCCTTCGGGTCGGCGGTTTTCGAAGCGGTGCTCCTGGGGTCCGGCTTCTTGCTGTCAGCAGCCATGAACGGTCTCTCCCTTGGGTCCTTCACCGGGGCCGGATATCGGCACGGGGCCAGTATAGCGCGTCCGGCGGCGTCCTTGCCCCTCACCCCTTTGTCTATGTTCGCCGGTCTTGCGGTGCAAAACAAATTTGCCCCTCGGCGAGTTTCGCCGCAGGCGAAAAAATCGTTTCAACACCCGCACATCACCGCGGCAGCAGTGCCATGAGGCCGGCCTCATCCGGAGTTTTCGCAAGGTCCACCGGCCCGAGGCCGGTCAGCGGTTCGCCCGCTTCCGCTGAGATGGCGAGAAAGCGAAACGGCGGCCGGTCGCCCCAGGCGGCTAGCACATCGGCCAGCGCCTGTGCGGACCGGCGCGAATAGACGGGCGCCAGCACCGGATCGGTACCATCCGACAAGGCCGCACGCACATCCTCCGGCAGGTGCCCCACCGGTTCCATCGCATAAAGCTCGACCAGCCGGCAGCCGATCCCGGCATCCTGCAAGAGCGCAGCGAGGTCGCCCGAGCGGTCGCGCCCGGCGAGATGCAGCACCTCGCCTCCGCTTGGGATCGCCGCCCTCAACGCCGCCGCAAGGGCGATGAGATCCCCCTCGGCCGCGTGGGTATCGGCAAAGCCCACCGCCCGTGCCGCGCGTGCGGTCGCCTCGCCCACCGCATGCAGCGGCAGGGCGTAATGGGCAGGCGACAGAAACGGAACCGCCGCCTCGATGCCCCTCGCGCTGGTCACCGCGATTGCCGCAAGGCTGTCCGCCGGCGGCAAAGCTCCCGGGCCGGGGTCGAGCGGCGCGAACGCCAGGAGCGGCGCCACATGCACCTGATGGCCGGCCGCGCGATACCGTTCGGCACTACGGTCGGCGGCAGGCGCCGGGCGGGTCACCAGGACGCGGGCCACGGTTCAATACGCGAAGAAGTGCGGGCCGCCGCGGCGCTTCAGCTCGGCGCCGGCATCGCGGCCCATCGCTTCGGCCTCGGCCGCCGTCCCCTCGCGCCGGGTCTCGTGCACCGTGCGCCCGTCCGGCGTCAGGATCAGCCCCTCCAGCACCAGCCGATCGCCAGACAGGCGCGCCAGGCCGCCGATCGGCGTGCGGCAAGAGCCGTCGAGTTCGCGCAGGAAGGCGCGCTCGGCCACAAGACAGGTCTCCGTTGCGGCGTCATGGATCGCGGCGATCATCTCGCGCGTTGCCGCATCGTCGGCGCGCGCCTCGATGCAGATCGCGCCCTGCCCCACCGCAGGCAGGAACTCCTCCACCTCCAGCAAGGAGGTGATGACATGGGCGAGGCCGAGACGGCGCAGGCCGGCATTGGCGAGCAGCGTCGCGTCGACCACCCCGTCGGCCAGCTTCTGCAGCCGGCTCTGGACATTGCCGCGATAGGTCACCACCTCGATGTCCGGTCGCAAGCGCTTGATCATCGCCTGGCGGCGCAGGCTCGAGGACCCGACCACCGCGCCCTGCGGCAGGTCGGCCAGACGCGCCGCCTTCGGCGAGATGAAGGCATCGCGCACATCCTCTCGCGGCAGGAACGCGATGATCTCGAGCCCGTCGGGAAGCACCGTCGGCATGTCCTTGGAGGAATGCACGGCAATGTCGATCTCCCCCTCCAGCATCGCCGTTTCCAGCTCCTTGGTGAAAAGGCCCTTGCCGCCCACCTCGGAGAGCGGACGGTCGAGGATGCGGTCGCCGGAGGTCTTGATCACGACGATCTCGAAGGCCTCCTGCGGCAGGCCATGGGCGGCCATCAGCCGGTCGCGGGTCTCGTGCGCCTGGGCAAGCGCCAGGGCGCTGCCGCGCGTGCCGATGCGCAAGGGAAGGCCGGAATGTTTTGTTTGCAAGAAACTCGTCCCTGGTGTTAGGCGGGGTGCGTCCGTTAGGCGGAACCGCGATGATAAGACCTGAAAGCGCATCGGCCAATGCGGCCAGCTCAAGTTTCCCCCTTGGTGGTCCTGGCTCCGGGGGGCCTGCCGGGCCGATGACGGTGTTGGGCATCGAGACCAGCTGCGACGAAACCGCCGCTGCCGTGGTGCGCGTGGCGCCCGATGGCAGCCGGCAGGTCCTGTCCGATGTGATCCGTTCGCAGACCGGCGAGCACGAAGCCTTCGGCGGTGTCGTACCCGAGATCGCCGCGCGAGCCCATATCCGCATTCTCGATGGACTGGTGAGCGCAGCGCTCAAGGATGCCGGAGTTGGCTTCGGCGAGCTCGACGCGGTCGCCGCAACCGCAGGCCCCGGCCTGATCGGCGGCGTCATCGTCGGCCTGACAACAGCCAAGGCCATCGCCATGGCCGCCGGCAAGCCGCTGGTCGCCGTCAACCATCTGGAAGGCCACGCGCTGACGGCACGGCTGACCGACGGACTGCCGTTTCCCTACCTTTTGCTGCTGGTTTCCGGCGGGCACACCCAGTTCCTGCTGGTGGAAGGCGTCGGCAGGTACCGGCGGCTCGGCTCCACCATTGACGATGCCCTGGGCGAAGCCTTCGACAAGACGGCGAAGCTCCTGCAACTCGGATTTCCGGGCGGGCCTGCCGTGGAACAGGCGGCCATGCGCGGCGATCCGTCGCGCTTCCACCTGCCCCGGCCGATGCTCGACCGGCCGGGCATCGACCTCTCCTTCGCCGGGCTGAAGACCGCCCTGCGCACCACCGCCGAGGCGAACGCGCCGTTGTCGCCGCAAGATGTCGCAGACCTGTGCGCCTCGTTCCAGCAGGCGGTGACAGACGTGATCGGCGAAAAGAGCCGGCGGGCGCTCGCCCTCTTCGCCGAGAGCCATCCGCAGACCCCGCCCGCGCTGGTCATCGCCGGGGGCGTCGCCGCCAACACGGCGATCCGGGCGCGACTGGAGGCGGAAGCGAGAAAGGCCGGCGCTCGTCTCGTCGCCCCACCGGGCCGCCTTTGCACCGACAATGCCGCAATGATCGCCTGGGCCGGCATCGAACGGCTTGCAGAGGCGCAGGCCGCCGGCAAGTCTCTGGACGAGCGCGACGCCCCGGCGCGGCCGCGCTGGCCGCTGGATGCGGAGGCCGCCGCCGTGATCGGATCGGGACGCAAGGGAGCCAAGGCGTGACCGCAGACCCCCGCTTTTTCGAGGGCGTCCTGTGCGACGTCATGCCGGACCGCTTCGACCGGCTCAAGCACAAGGCCTATATCTACCTTACCGCCGGGCGCGAGGTTCTGGTCTTTCGCCAGCCCGACCAGCCGGAGGTCGGCCTGCAGGTCCCCGGCGGGACGGTCGATCCCGGCGAGAGCCATCTTTGCGCTGCCTGCCGCGAGTTTCGCGAGGAAACCGGGCTGGAAGTCGCCCGCGCGCTCGATCCGCTCTGCGAGCAGACCGTGCTTTTCGACAATTTCCAGGGACGCGACATCCACGCCCGCCGGCTCTATCACGGCCGGCTGCGCGGCAACGAGACACGCCGGGCCCGCTGGGAGCACTACGAGATGACGCCCTCCACCGGCGGCGATCCGATCCGCTTCGAGCTGTTCTGGATGGATGTCGGCGAGGCCCTGCGGCTCGGTCCGGAGCGGTTCTTCACCGGCTTTCACGCCCCGCTCGCCGAGCTGGCCCGCCGGCTGGGGATCGCCCCGTGAGCGCTGCGGCGAACAAGGCGCTGGAGATCCACCGCATCGCCGTCATCGGTGGCGGGGCCTGGGGCAGCGCGCTGGCGCTGACCGCAACGCGGGCCGGACGCGACACGGTGCTGTGGGCCCGCGATGCCGAAACGGTTGCGGCCGTGGCCGCCGGGCGCGGCAATCCCGCCTATCTGCCTGACATTCCCTTCGATGCCTGCGTGGCCGCCACCACTGACCTTGCCGAGACACTGGAGGGCGCGGACGCGGCGCTGCTGGTGACCCCGGCCCAGACCACGCGCGCCATGGGCGCGGCGATCGCCCCGCTCGCCCGGCCGGGCTTGCCGATCGTACTCTGTGCCAAGGGCATCGAGCGCGAAACTGGACTGCTGCCGGCACAAGTGCTGGCCGAGACCGCCCCCGCCTGCCGGGCGGCGATCCTCTCGGGCCCGAGCTTTGCCGCGGACGTGGCGCGCGGCCTGCCGACCGCGGTGACCCTGGCCGCCGAGGACGGCGATCTCGCCGATGCGCTAGCATTGGCGCTGGCCAGCCGCCAGTTCCGCCCCTATGCCTCGACCGACCCGCTCGGCGCGCAGATCGGCGGTGCCCTGAAGAACGTGCTGGCGATCGCCTGCGGCGCGGTAGCGGGCAAGGGCTGGGGCGCGAGTGCGCTGGCCGCCCTGACCGCGCGCGGCTTTGCCGAGCTCAGTCGGCTCGGCCTGACGCTGGGCGCAAGACCCGAAACGCTGACCGGCCTCTCCGGTCTCGGCGATCTGGTCCTCACCTGCTCCTCCGCCCAGTCCCGCAACTTCGCCTTCGGCATCGCACTTGGAGAGGGCCGCACTGTGGCCGAGCTCGCCGCGACCGGAAAGCTGGCGGAAGGCGTGCATTCCGCCGCCGTTGCCGTCGATCTTGCCGCCCGGCACGGGGTCGAGATGCCGATTGCCGCCGCAGTGGCCGAAGTGCTGGCGGGCCGGCTCGCCGTCGACGATGCCCTGCAGCGGTTGATGACGCGCCCGCTGCGCCGGGAAACCTGACACGGGTCCTCAGCGCGGCTTGCGGACGCGTGCGAACCGGGTATCTATGCCGCATGACCTTCCGGTGCCCGCAAAGGGACACCGACATCACCTGAACCGATACGGGAGGCCCCGCCCATGCTTTATGCCCTCATCTGCACCGACAAGCCGAACGCGCTGCAGACCCGCCTCGACAACCGCGCCGACCACCTCGCCTTTCTCAAGGCGATGGGCGACAAGCTGAAGGCGGCCGGCCCGTTCCTGGACGACGACGGCGGCATGACCGGTTCTCTGGTGGTGATCGAGGCGGCAAACCGCGACGAGGCGCTCGCTGTCGCCTCCGAGGATCCCTATGCCCGTGCGGGCCTCTTCGAGAGCGTCGAGATCCGGCCCTGGAACTGGGTCATCAAGAACCCGGAGGCGTGAGCATGCGCTACTGGCTGTTCAAGTCCGAGCCGGACAAGTGGTCCTGGGAGATGCAGAAGGCGAAGGGCGAAGTCGGCGAGCAGTGGGACGGCGTGCGCAACTACCAGGCCCGCAACAACATGCGCGAGATGAAGCTCGGTGACCGCGGCTTCTTCTACCATTCCAACATCGGCAAGGAAGTCGTCGGTATCGTCGAGGTCTGCGCGCTCGCGCATCCCGACAGCACGACCGACGATCCGCGCTGGGAATGCGTCGACATCCGTGCCGTCCGCGACATGCCCAGGCCCGTGACCCTGGCCGACGTCAAGGCCGAGCCGCGACTGGCCGACATGGCGCTCGTCACCTCCATGCGCCTGTCGGTGCAGCCGGTGACGGAAGAGGAATGGAAGATCGTCTGCGAGATGGGCGGCCTGAAGGACGCATGACCACAACCGTCGATCCGCGCGCCTTCGTGCTGGCGAACACGCGGATCCACCCGGTCCCGCATGCGCCGGAGATCCGCCTGTACCTGGCCGACGAGGCGGTGGCGCTGTGGCAGAAGACCGAGGACGATCTCGGCGCCATCGGCCTGCCGCCACCGTTCTGGGCCTTCGCCTGGGCCGGCGGCCAGGCCCTCGCCCGCCATATCCTCGACGAGCCGGCGCTGGTGGCAGGCCGCAGCGTCTATGATTTCGCCACCGGATCGGGGCTGGCTGCCATCGCAGCCGCCCGCTCGGGCGCGGCGCGTGTGACCGCTTGCGACATCGACCGCTTCGCACTGGCGTCCGCCCGTCTCAACATGGAGCTGAACGAGGTCTCCTTCGCCCTTGAGGGCGAGGATCCGCTCGACCTTGCGCCGCCCGATGCCGAGGTGATCCTGACCGGCGACGTCTTTTACGAAAAACCGATGGCAAGCCGGGTGCTGGCCTGGGCCGACCGGGCGCTTGCACGCGGCTCGCGCGTACTGGTCGGAGATCCGGGGCGTGCCTATCTGCCCAAGGAGCGGATGCGGCACCTCGCCACCTTCGACGTGCCGGTGAACCGCTCTTTGGAGGATTTCGAGGTCAAGCGCACCAGCGTCTACGAGTTGCTGGCGTCGGACAGCTGACGTAGCGGCGAGGCGGCGCGGGCAAAACTGGGCCTGCAAAATGGCGCCGGGACTTGCGCAAGCCCCCGTTTTCGGCGTCAGATACGCGCCTCTCCGCGGCCACGCCGCAGCCTCGACAGCTTTTTGCCAAAACCAGAGGACCACCATGCCGATCATCAACCGCTTCGCCGATCTCGCCGAGGAGATCACCGAGTGGCGTCGTGACATCCATGCTCATCCGGAGCTGCTTTACGACACGCACCGCACCTCCGAGCTGGTCGCCGACAAGCTGAAGGCTTTCGGCGTAGACGAAGTGGTGACCGGCATCGGCCGCACGGGCGTGGTCGGCGTCATCAAAGGCAAGTCGAACGGCTCCGGCAAGGTGATCGGCCTGCGCGCCGACATGGACGCGCTGCCGCTCGACGAGATCACCGGCAAGCCCTACGCCTCCACGGTTCCGGGCAAGATGCACGCCTGCGGCCATGACGGCCACACGGCCATGCTGCTGGGCGCCGCCAAGTATCTCTCCGAGACCCGCAACTTCGACGGCACCGTGATTGTCATCTTCCAGCCGGCCGAAGAGGGCGGCGCCGGCGCCAAGGCGATGGTCGACGACGGCCTGATGGACCGTTTCGGCATCCAGGAAGTCTACGGCATGCACAACATGCCGGGTGAGCCGCTCGGCAGCTTCCACATCCGCCCGGGCGCGATGATGGCCGCCGCCGACCGTATCCAGATCGACATCGAGGGTGTCGGCGGTCACGCGGCCAAGCCGCATGATGCGGTCGATACGCTGCTGGTCGGCGCCCACATCATCCAGGCCGTGCAGTCGATCGCCAGCCGCAACGTTGATCCGCTGAAGTCGGTCGTCGTGTCGATCACCGCCTTCAACGGCGGCTTCACCGACAACGTCATCCCGCAGACGGCGCGCCTGCGCGGCACCGTGCGCACGCTCGACGCGGAAGTGCGCGATCTCGCCGAGAAGCGGCTGAAGGAGATCGTGCCGACCATCGCCTCCGCCTTCGGCGCCAAGGCCGAGGTCAACTATCTGCGCGACTATCCGATCACCATCAACCACGCGGAGCAGACCGAGTTTGCCGCCGGCATCGCGCGAAAGATCTCGGGCGACGACAATGTGGTGACGGACGTCGCCCCGACCATGGGCGGCGAGGACTTCTCCTTCATGCTGCTGGAGCGTCCGGGCGCCTTCATTTTCGTCGGCAACGGCAACAGTGCCAGCCTCCACCACCCGGCCTACGACTTCAATGACGAGCTGATCCCGGTGGGCTGCTCCTACTGGGTCAAGCTGGTCGAGACGGCCATGCCCTCGAACTGATGCAAGACCGGATGCGGGAAGCAACCTCCCGCATCCGCCCCTCCCCCTCTTGCGGGTCTCCCCTTGACCGCCGTTCTCGACACGCTCCAGCATCTTGTCTCCGCTCCCGGCATGTCGGCGGCCTCGCAAGTCCTGCTCATCGCCGTCAGCCTCGCGACATCCGCCGTTTCCGCGGCCTTCGGGCTGGGCGGCGGCATGATGCTGATTGCCGTGATGGCGCAGGTCATGCCGATCCCGGCGCTGGTCCCCGTTCACGGCGTCGTCCAGATGGGCTCCAACGGCGGCCGGACGCTGGTCTTGCTGCCGCATGTCAACTGGATCGCCGCCCTGTGGTACGCGCTCGGCGCGGTGGCCGGCGCCGCGCTCGGCGGTGCGCTGGCCGTCAACCTCCCGGCAGAGATTGTCCGTCTCGCCCTCGGTCTCTTCATTCTCTGGATCGTCTGGGGCCGCATGCCGCGCTTCGAGCGCGCGCCGAAGCGGGCCATGGCCGGCGCCGGTTTCATCGCGACCGGCCTCAGCATGGTGTTCGGCGCCACCGGCCCGATCGGAGCGGCTGTGCTGGCGGCCCTGCGCCTGCCGCGCCAGACCTTCGTCGCCACGCAGGCGGTCACCGCCCTGTCGCTCCACGTATTCAAGATTGCCGTCTTCGGCGTCCTCGGTTTCGCCTTCGCCCCCTGGACCGGGCTCATCCTGGCGATGATCGCCAGCGGCTTCATCGGCACGCTGATCGGCACGCGCCTGCTTGCGCGCATGTCGGAAGGCGCATTCCGTTACGGCTTCCGCCTCCTCATGACCGTCCTTGCCGGCGGTCTCGTGCTGCGCGGCCTTGCCGGGTTCCTGCCCGTCTGAACCGCAGCCCCCTTTCACCTCCCTCAAGGAGCCAGCCATGACCGACACGGCAGCAACGCCCCTTCCCGTCACCGCCGCCGATATCGAGGCCGCCGCCGCTCGGATCGCAGGCAGGGTCCGCCGCACGCCTGTGGTCGACAGCGGCGCGGGCAGCTTCGGCATCGACGCCTCTCTGTCGATGAAACTGGAACTCGTCCAGCACACCGGCTCCTTCAAGGCGCGCGGCGCCTTCAACACGCTGCTGTCGTCCGACGTGCCTACAGCCGGCGTCGCAGCCGCCTCCGGCGGCAATCACGGCGCTGCGGTTGCGTATGCGGCACGCGCCCTCGGCCATCAGGCGGATATCTTCGTTCCCGAGACCTCGGCCCCCGCCAAGATCGCGCGCATCCGTTCCGCCGGCGCAAGACTGCACGTGGCCGGCACGCGCTATGCCGATGCGGCGGAAGCTTGCGCCCGCCACCGGGAAGAAACCGGCGCGATGGACATTCACGCCTATGATGCGCCCGGCACCATCGCCGGCCAGGGAACGGTCGCGCTTGAATGGCTGGAACAGGTGCCCGATCTCGACACGGTGCTGATCGCCGTGGGCGGCGGCGGGCTGATTTCCGGCTGCGCGCTGTGGCTCGCCGGCAAGGTGCGTGTCGTGGCGGTAGAGCCGGAAGGCTCCTGCGCCCTGCACGCTGCACTCAAGGCCGGCGAGCCGGTCGATGTGCCGGTCGACAGCCTTGCCGCCGACAGCCTCGGCGCCCGGCGCTGCGGCGACCTGGTGCACACGATTTGCGCCGCCCATGTCGACCAGAGCCTGCTGGTGACCGACGAGGCCATCCGCAACGCCCAGACGCGGCTTTGGACGGAGCTGCAGGTGGCGGCCGAGCCCGGCGGCGCGACCGCCCTTGCCGCCCTGACCTCGGGCGTCTACCGCCCGGCTCCGGGCGAACGGGTCGGCGTGCTCGTGTGCGGCGGCAATGTCGCCCTCGACAGTATCGCAACGGCCTGAGCCGCATGCTTGCCAAGCGGCGCGCGACGTTCTAGCAGAAACCGGAAAGATCATCCCTTTCGCCTTCAGGAAAACCCACGAGGAAACGCTTCCAATGACGACCTACAAGCTTCTGCTCCTGCCCGGCGACGGCATCGGCCCCGAGACCATGGGCGAAGTGAAGAAGGTGCTCGGCTGGTTCAACGCCCGCGGCACCGCCAGCTTCGAGACCGAGGAAGATCTCGTCGGCGGCTGCGCCTACGACGCGCATGGCAAGGCGATTTCCGACGAGGCGATGGCCCGTGCGATGGCGTCCGATGCGGTGCTGTTCGGCGCCGTCGGCGGCCCGAAGTGGGACGGCGTGCCCTATGACGTGCGCCCCGAGGCCGGCCTGCTGCGCCTGCGCAAGGACATGGAGCTCTTCGCCAACCTGCGCCCGGCGATCTGCTATCCGGCGCTGGCCGACGCCTCTTCGCTGAAGCGCGACGTGATCGAAGGCCTCGACATCCTGATCCTGCGCGAGCTGACCGGCGGCGTCTATTTCGGTGAGCCGAAGGAGATCACCGAGCTCGGCAACGGCCAGAAGCGCGCCGTCGACACCCAGGTCTACGAGACCTACGAGATCGACCGTATCGCCCGCGCCGCCTTCGAGCTGGCCCGCACCCGTCGCGGCAAGGTCACCTCGATGGAAAAGCGCAACGTGATGAAGTCCGGCGTGCTCTGGAACGAGGTGGTGAGCCAGGCCCATGCCGACGGCTACCAGGACGTGGAACTCGAGCACATGCTGGCCGATGCTGGCGGCATGCAGCTGGTGCGCTGGCCGAAGCAGTTCGACGTCATCGTCACCGACAACCTGTTCGGCGACATGCTGTCAGACGTCGCGGCGATGCTGACCGGCTCGCTCGGCATGCTGCCTTCGGCCTCGCTCGGCGCTCCGGACCCGGAGACCGGCAAGCGCAAGGCCCTGTACGAGCCGGTGCACGGCTCGGCGCCGGACATTGCCGGTAAGGGCGCGGCCAACCCGATCGCGATGATCGCAAGCTTTGCCATGTGCCTGCGCTACTCCTTCGGCCTCGTCGAGGAAGCGGACCTGCTGGAGAAGGCGATCTCGTCCACGCTGGACAAGGGCCTGCGTACCCGCGACATCGCCGGCAAGGGCGAGAACACCATCGGCACCTCGGCCATGGGCGATGCCATCGTCGCCGAGCTCGATGCGCTGAGCGCCTGACGCACCTCGCATACCGCAATGAAAAGGGCCGGCCCCGCGGGGCCGGCCCTTTTTCGTTTCGGATGATCGCTCGCGATCCGCTCCGGTTCAGGCCCCGTCGCTATCGTCCAGCGGACGCGCCTCGTCCGGCAGCATGATCGGAATGCCGTCGCGGATCGGATAGGCGAGCTTGGCCGCACGCGAGATCAGCTCCTGCTTCTCCGCGTTGTATTCCAGCGTCGTCTTGGTCAGCGGACAGACCAGCAGCTCCAGGAGCTTGCGGTCGAGTGCATGGGCGGGTTCGCTCGCCATCCCGGTCTCTCTCCGTTGTCGGGCCCGGGCAGGCCCGGTTCTGAGCCGATTGCTGCCATGACCGGCCGGCCAATGCAACAGGGGCTCTATTGCCGTTGCCGAACCTATTGCAGCGTAACCCCGCCCTCGTCCCGGCTGCGGCGCGCGAGATCGACCTCGGTCAGGGCGACGAGCGTTTCGGCGCGCGTGCGAAGATCCGGCGCCTCCAGCAGCGCCTGCTTTTCGGCCGGACCATAAGGGCTCATCATCGCCAGGGCGTTGACCAGGATCTCGGTCGAGGCACGATCGATGCTATCCCAGTCGGCTTCCAGGTCGTTGGCATCGAGATAGGCCCGCAGCGTCTTCACCAGCCCGTCGCGGTCGACTTCGTCCTCGCCGAGCCCGGTGCCGAAATCCTCGGCAAAGCCGGCCGAAGCGATGCGCCCGATCCGGTAGGGCGTGAGCGTGGCCAGTTCCTCCTGGAGGCGGAAGCGGGCGATGCCCGTGAGCGTCACCAGATAGCGCCCGTCGCCGGTCTCCTGCACCGCGATGATGCGGCCGAGACAGCCGATGCCGACGAGCGGGGGAACCGGCTCCTCGGACTTTCCGGAGGCGAAGTCAGGCTGGATCATGCCGACCACCCGGTCGCTGGACAGCGCCGCGTCGATCATCGCCACATAGCGCGGCTCGAAGATGTTGAGCGGCATCTGCGCCTTGGGCAGCAGCACGGCGCCGGCGAGCGGAAACAGCGGAACCGTCGCCGGCAGGTCTGAGAAACTGGAATAGGTCGCGTTTCCGGCGCGCATGTCGGATCACCCGTTGGAAAGCGTTACGGCGGGCTCCAGCCCGCCTTCTCTCTTCCTATATGGGCGCACAGGCGCCCCGTGGCCAGCCGGGGGCCGCCACGGGATGAAAAAAGCCCGCTGACTCAGGCAAATGCCCGAGACTGCAAAGATCAGCGGAACAGGACTGCGGAGAGGCGACGACGACCATAGGCAGTCGCCGGGTCCTTGTGGCCCCAGGCCTCGAAGAACTGCAGCAGCTGCTTGCGAGCGCCGTCTTCGTTCCACTCCCGGTCGCGGCGGACGATCTCGATCAGCTGATCCACTGCCTCCTGGCGCCGCGCAGCGCTGGAGCCCAGCGCAACGGCCAGATCGAAGCGCGCCTGATGGTCGGACGGATCCTCGGCGATCCGCGCCTCGAGACCGGCGAGATCACCCAGATTGCTCGCCTGCTCGGCAAGGTCCAGCGCCGCACGGGCGGCGGAAATCGCCGGATCGGCGGCAGCAGCCTCCGGCGCCATGGCCAGAACCTCGCGCGCCTTGTCGAGCGCTTCGGCGGCGACATAGCACTGGGCAAGGCCGCCGATGGCGGCAGCGCTTTCCGGCTCCATCGACAGGGCGCCGGCGTAAAGCTGGGCAGCCTGCGCCAGATCGCCAGCCTCGCGTGCGGCCTCGGCCTGCGCCAGCACCTGCTCCAGGTCGCTTGGCCCGACCGGGCCGGCGATCCGCTCGATGAACGCCTTCACCTGGCTTTCCTGCTGTGCACCCATGAAACCGTCGACCGGCTGGCCGTTCTTGAACGCGATGACCGCCGGGATCGACTGGATGCCGAGCTGGCCGGCGACTTCCGGATGGTCGTCGATGTTCATCTTGGCGAGGATCACGGCGCCGCGCGCATCACGCACCGCCTTTTCCAGCACCGGGGTCAGCTGCTTGCACGGACCGCACCATGGCGCCCAGAAATCAACCAGCACCGGCTGCTTGCGCGAGGCCTCGATGACATCGGTCATGAAGGTCTGGGTGGTGACGTCGCGGATGACATCCGCGGCCGGCGCACCGCCGGGCGCCGGGCTGGCACCGCCTCCCGGTGCGGGCGGTGTTCCGTAGCCACCACCGCCGAAGGAGCCGCCGAAGCTGCCCCCGACCGAAAAACCGTCGTTGCTCATACCCTGTCGTCCCTGGTTGCGCGAATGGTCGCCATCGACCTGTCCGCCGCGTGATTCGTCTGGTCGCCCCGCCCTGCCGCCGGATGGTCCGGCGGAACGAAAGGGCTCCCGCATGTTGCGCCTAACATGGGCGCATCGGCGGCAAAATTCAAACTGCGCCTTGCTGCCCGGACACCGCGATGACCCGCGGTTCGTGGCCGCACGCGCGCGCGAAAGCCAACAGTCCCTTGCGTGAGATCGTCGTGGTCGCCGTGTTCTCCAGCGGATGGAAGTTGAGCGGCTCGACATCCATCATCGCCGCATCGAAGATCGGCGTGACCCTTTGCCCCTCGCGGTCGTTGATCAGGGCGAAAGGCGTGACCGAGCCGGGCAGCACGCCGAGCACCTCCATCAGGAGATCCGGCTTTCCGAAGGAAACCCTCCCCTGCGCACCGATGAGCTGGTGGATCGACTTCAAGTCGATCTCCGCATCATGCAGAGCGACGACCAGAAAGATGCGGCCCTTCTTGTCCTTCAGGAACAGGTTCTTGGTGTGGCCGCCGGGAATTTCGTCGTGGATTTCGGTGGATTCCGCGACCGTGAAAACAGCCGGATGGTCGCGCGTTGCGACATCCAGACCGAGGTCGGCGAGAAAGGCAAGAAGGTCCTGGCGACTGGCCGGCATGGGCTCGTATCCTGATCCTGCGAGCCGGAATTCCGGCGGGAAAGCTCGATTTTCGAGCCTTGCGAACGAAGGCCGTACCGGTCTAGCCGACAGGGCCGCAGGTAGACAAGCCGCAGCGTGTTCCAGTGCCGGCCACCCCCGGAAATCCACTGTTGATCCACAGGCTGCGGCGCACAAAAAACACTGTTGCAATCCGCATCGCCTTGGTTCATATACAGCCCACCTCAGGCGCCGGTCGCGACCGGCCGCCACAAACTG
Organism: Stappia sp. 28M-7; assembly: GCF_014252955.1. Lineage (NCBI taxonomy): Bacteria > Pseudomonadati > Pseudomonadota > Alphaproteobacteria > Hyphomicrobiales > Stappiaceae > Stappia > Stappia quadratibracata. The sequence goes on from NZ_JACMIA010000001.1 coordinate 4,603,636, forward strand.
ATGCGGGCGTAGCTCAGGGGTAGAGCACAACCTTGCCAAGGTTGGGGTCGTGGGTTCGAATCCCATCGCCCGCTCCAGTTTATCGAGGGTGCAACAAGCCGCGGTTCGCCGCGGCTTTTGTCGTTTCAGGACAGCTTTGCCGCCTCCGGTCTTCTGGCAGACTTGCGAAACACCCTGCCCGACCGCCCTCCCTCTCAGATCGGGATCTTGCCGGTTTCCTCCGGTCCTTTGGGCTGCACCGACCATACGGGGCGCGGAGCGGGCCGGCCGATAAAGAAGCCTTGCGCGATATCGCAGCCGAGCTGGTCGAGAAACGCGAGCTGAGCCTCAGTTTCCACCCCTTCCGCAACCGTGGTCATGCCGAGGCTGTGCGCCAGACCGATGATGGCACGCACGATGGCGACATCATCATCGGACTGCCCGATATTGCGCACGAAGGACTGGTCGATCTTCAGCCGCGACACGGGAAACCGCTTGAGGTGGGTGAGCGAGGCGTAACCGGTGCCGAAATCGTCGAGCGCCAGGGTGATGCCGAGCCGCCTGAGGGCCACCAGCGTCTCCGCGATCCGTTCGGCGGAACGATCGAGCAGCACGGTTTCCGTCACCTCGAACTCCAGTTGCCGCGGGTCCAGCCCGTACCGCGCCAGTGCCTCCATCACGTATTCGGGAAAATGAGGATCCTTCAGCTGCGACGTCGCAAGATTGATCGCAAGCTGGCCGGGGTCGGAACGCGCGCGCGCATCGGCGGCCGCGGCCGCGGAAAAGGTCGCAAAGGCCCGCTCCATGATTGCGCGGCCGAGCACCCCGCCCAGCCCGAGATCCTCGGCGATGCCGATGAATTCAAGCGGGCTGATCGCCTGCCCTCCATGCTGCCAGCGCGCCAGCACCTCGAACCCGACGATCCGGCGGTCGCCGAACCCCAGCTGCGGCTGAAAGGCCACATCGATCTCCTCGGCAGAAATCGCCTTGCGCAGCGCGTCGCCCAGTTCATGCCGGCGTTCCAGCCGGCGGCGCAGCTGCGGGTTGAACAGGGTCCAGCCGTTCCGGCCCTGGGCCTTCGACTGATAGAGGGCAATGTCGGCGTTCTTGATGATATCGGCCGGCGTGTCGCCGTCGGCGGGAAACAGTGTCACGCCCATGGAAATCCCGGGCCGCATCATCCGGTCGCCGAGCCGGATGCGCGCCGTCAGGGCCTTGTGCAGCTTTTCCGCGGTGCGCTCGGCCGCCAGCTCGTCCGAAAGGCCCGTGAGCAGCACGGCGAATTCGTCGCCGCCCAGCCGCGCGACGACATCGCCCCTTCGCAGCAGGCGGCGTAGCCGCCGGGCCACCACCCGCAGCAGCGCATCGCCTGCATCATGGCCAAGCGTGTCATTGATCGACTTGAAGTGATCGAGGTCGATGATGATGAAGACGCCCGACTGATCGCGTGCGCGCTTGCCCTGCAACGCCTTGTCCAACTCACGCGTCATCACCGAGCGGTTGGCCAGCTGCGTCAGTCCGTCCGTCTCCGCGGTGCGGCGGATGGCCAGCTCCGCCTGCTTCAGCGCGGTGATGTCGGTGCGCGCGCCGACAATGGCGCCGCTGGCCGAACGCCTTTCGCTGACCTGCAGCCAGCGCCCGTCCGACAAGAGCTGGATGCTCGGCTCGCTCGGCGGATTGCGATGGATCGCAATGCGGTTCCGGATCCAGGCTTCCCTCTGCTCCTCCGTCGCCCCCGGGTCCATGTACTGCCCCGCCGCCACGCCGTGGCGCAGGATGTCCTCGAACGGCGTGCCTTCGCGGATAAGCTTGGCAGACAGCGCGTAATAGTCGCGATAGGAGCGGTTGAAGAGGATCAGCCTGTCTTCGCCATCGAAGGCCGCGATGGCATCCGGGATCGTCTCGATGACATCGTGCAACAGCGCGCGCGCCTCGACGAGCTCCGTCACATCCGTCTGCACGCCGACGAAGCCTTCCGGCTCCCCGCCCTCTCCCCCGATTGGTCGGATATCGAGGTCGAGCCAATAACGCCGGCCGGTCCGGGATTCGTTGAGAACCTGCGCTCGCACGGCCCGCCCCTCGCGGATCGCGGCCCCCATCACCCTTATGGTTTCGGGATCGGTCTCGGAACACTGCAGCAAGGCGCCGGGCTTTTTGCCGAGAACCTCGGCTTGCGCGTAGCCGGTCAGGCGCTCGAAGGCGGTGTTCACCCACAGAATCCGGCCATCCCGGTCGCACACCACCATGGCGTTGTTGGTCGCGCGGATGACGATGTCCGAGCGGCGCAACTGCTCCGCCATGATTTCGCGCCGCGTCACGTTGCGCGTCACACCGCGATAACCGAGGAACCGGCCGTCTCGCGACAGGCGCGGACGCCCGTTGACCTCCACCCAAATCGGCTCGCCGTTGGCGCGCAGCCCCGGAAAGATGAAGTTCACGATCGGCAGTTGCCGCGTGACCGTTTCCACGTAGTCCCGCCAGAGCGGGTCGGTCGCCGGATCCCCGTTTGCCACATCCCAGCGGGTACGGCCGATCCACCCGGCAAAATCCAGTCCGAGCCGTTCGCCATCGCCCATCACGCTGGTGAAGCGATGCTTCTCATCCGTTTCCCAAACCCAGTCGGAGGAAACGGCCACGAACTCCGCCAGCCGCTGATGCGCCTCGTTGAGCCTGCGAACCGCATCCGTTCGGGAAGTCTGATCGACCGATACGCCGACGCCGCCGAGGATCACCCCATCGGCCATCACCGGCTCGATGGAGGTTTCGGAGACGATCCGGCCTTGCGAGGTTTCCATCTCGCGGCTGTAGTGAACGCGCTCGCCGCCGATCACCTTGAGATGCATTTCCGTCCAGGCCTGCCCCTCCTCGGGGCCGAGGCCCGCCTCGCTCGGCAGCAGCCCGACAGCGTTGCCGTGAATTTCCCGGTCGATGCGGTTCTGGAAGACATAGCGACCGCTGCGGTCGAAGATCCAGGCAGAATGGGGGAGACAGTCGAGCACGGCGGTCAGGCCGCGGGTGCTTTCGAGAATCCCGGTCTCCATGGCGGAGGCGGGATCGGAGGAAGAACCGTCCCGATCCATCGTGCATCCCGTCCGGCGGATGAGGCTGCGCCGATACGGGTCTCGGGCCGCAACCTGCCATCCCTGGTCAATTCCGTGGACCGATTGTTCGCATGTTCCTTGCGACGGCCCTGGTGCCTGCCCTGACGGGCAAGGCGCCTCCCGGGCCGACGCAAACACCCGTTGATGCGGAAAGCGCCGCCCCGCGAACGGCCATCCGCGAATCGCCCACCTGTAGAAATTTGCATGGCCGACCGATTTCTCAAAGCGGCAAGTCGCGGATCGGGCACCTTCCTCACCCGCGTAACCGGCACGGAACGCGACGGAAAGTTCGCTTCGGCGCCCTCGTCATGCGACCGTTACACACGCCGCGTATCAGTCCGTCTGGAAATTCTGACGTGTCTGCGGCGTTGCGCCACACGAAGCCCGAGGCTAACAATATGGAAACGCCGTTTCGTCGGCAGAAGAAAAACAGCGTGTATCTTGCGATGCACAGCTGTGCAAAGGGTGGAAAATGACGCAAGAGGGCTTCCTGAACATCGCGGGCCTGTCCGCGGGCTATGGCGCAACACGCGTGCTGGACGGTCTCGACCTGGCCATCGCCAAGGGAGAGTTCGTCGCCCTGCTCGGCTCGTCCGGTTGCGGCAAGACAACGTTGCTGCGCGCCATCGCCGGCTTCGTGAAGCCCTCGGGCGGCAGCATTTCCGTCGACGGCGCCGACGTGACGCGTCAGCCCCCGGACAAGCGCGGCATGGCGCTGGTCTTCCAGTCCTACGCCCTGTGGCCGCACATGACGGTGGCGCAGAACATCGGCTACGGACTGAAGCTGCGCGGCCGCCCCAAGGCCGAGATCGCCCGGCGCGTCGGTGAACTTGAGGATCTGCTCGGGCTGTCCGGCCTCGGCGGCCGCAAGCCCGGCGCCCTGTCCGGCGGCCAGCGCCAGCGCGTCGCCCTCGGCCGGGCGCTGGCGATCGACCCGCAGATCCTGCTGCTCGACGAGCCGCTGTCCAATCTCGACGCCCGCATCCGCCTCAAGGTCCGCCATGACATCAGCGCGCTGCAGAAGCGCCTCGGCATCACCGCCGTACATGTGACCCACGACCGCGAGGAAGCCATGGTGATGGCCGACCGCATCGTCATCCTCGACCGCGGCCGCATCGCCCAGCAGGGCACGCCGCAAGAGCTGTACAACCGTCCCGCCTCCCCCTTCGTCGCCGCCTTCATGGGCGCAGAAAACCGTATCGACCTTACCGGCCGGATCGCTGGCGACAGGGTCATCGTTGCCGCAGGCCCAGCCAATGCGGCAGCCGATCTGGCCCTGGACGGACGGCCGCTGGCCGACGGCCTTCTGGAAGGACGCTTTCGCGCCGAGGCCGCATCCATCCTTGCCGGCGAGGGCGACGGCAACGCGACCCGTGACGCGCTGGAACTGCCCGGCCGGGTCGAGGCGGCCAGCTATCCCGGCGGCGCGTGGCGCCATTCCGTGCGGGTCGGCGAGGAGACCCTGCTCGTCGACAGTCCCGATCCCTTCGCGCTCGGCGCGGCGGTGCGCATCCGCATCCCCACCGAAGCGCTCTTCCTCTTCGTCCGGCAGGGTACCCCCGCCGGCCCCGAAGGCTCCTTGAGCGACGGCACCAAGCGCCGCGTCCTGGAAGCATCCGAGACCTGATCGTCAATGATGTCTAGAAAGCGGAGTACCGACATGAGGAAACTTCTTTCGGCGACGCTGGTGCTGGGCCTTGCGTCCACGCCGGTGACGGCGGCCGAGCTCACCGTGATCACGGCCGGCGACCAGAACATGGTCGACTACATCAATGAATATCTCGGCCCGATCTTCGAGGAGCAGAACCCAGGCCACACGGTGCGCGCCGTCGGCACCGGCCCCGGCGATGCCGGCTCCCAGAAGATCCTGGAGCGCTTCGAAGCCCAGAAGCAGGCCGGCAGCGAGACCTGGGACACGGACGTTGCCGTGGTCCACGAGAAGTTCGCCGGCCCGATGGTCTCGGGCGGCTATCTCGAGGCCTATCGCGACAACATCTCCTCCGGCAAGCTGGTGACGCGGGCGAATGCCGACATGGCGCTCGGCTCGAACGTCAAGGGCTATGTCATGCCGATGTTCAACAGCCAGACCGCCCTGGCCTACAATCCGGCCCTGCTGCCCAACCCGCCGAAGAGCTACGAGGAACTCGCCGCCTGGGTGAAGGAGAACCCGAAGCAGTTCGGCTACAACGGCATCAAGGGCGGCGCCTCGGGCGTCAGCTTCGTCATGGGCTGGGTCTACGCCTTCGGCGATGGCGATGCCGCCAAGCTGATGAACGGTCCTTTCGAGGAAGCCGAAACCACCAAGTGGGACGCGGCCTTCGACAGCCTGAAGGAGTTCACCCAGAACGCCACCTTGACCCCGGGCAATGCCGGCACGCTCGACCTGCTGTCGCGTGGCGAGATCGCCATCGGCCCGGTCTGGGTCGACATGTTCTATTCCTGGCAGGCCAACGGCCAGCTGCCGCCGGAATTCAAGCTGGTGCTGCCGGCCCCCGGCATGCCCGGTCAGCCGATGCATTACGTGATCCCGGCCAAGGCTCCCAACAAGGACCTGGCGGAGAAGTTCGTCGAGCTCGCCACCAGCCCGAAGGTGCAGGCGGAAGGCATCGTCAAGCGCTTCAACTGGTACCCGGGCATCGACGCGCAGCATGTTCAGGCCGAGCTCGATGCCGAGACCTGGAACAAGCTGTTCACGGACGTGACGCCGGAAGACCTCGCCAGCTACGGCAAGCCCTTCCCGATCGCTCCGTACAACAACGCGATCCTCGAGGCCTACGAGGCCAAGGCCGCCAACTGACCTTCACCGCAAAGGCCGCCCGGATCTCCCGGGCGGCCCCCACCGGATCGATGCCACCATGCCACGACGCCTGCTCGGACTGCTTCTCGTCCTGCCCGCCCTGACGGTGATCCTGTTCCTGTTCGTGCTGCCGCTTGCCCTCTCGGTGATCGGCGCGTTCGAGACCGAGGCAGGCTACGGGCTGGGGAACTTCACGAAGTCCTTTGCCCTCTATAGCTCCGACATCCTCTTCACCGTGGTGATCGTCAGCCTGTCGACCTGTCTGATCGGGCTCTTCTCGATCGCCATCGGCGGCTATCTGACGCTGGGCGAGAACCCGCGCGCGGTGGCGATCCTGCGCTGGCTATACCGCTGGCCGCTGTTCATTCCCTTCATCGTCGTCGGCCAGGTGCTGCGCACCTTCCTCGCCAAGAACGGCTTGATGAACAACATTCTCGTGGGCGCCGGCCTCATCACCCCGCTGCAGGCGGTGAGCTTCCTCGACTGGCGCGGCATCGTCATCGCCTTCGTGTGGAAGCAGACGCCCTTCGTGACGCTGCTGCTCGCCGGCGCCATGGCCTCGGTCGACCGCGGCACGATCGAGGCGGCCCGCAATCTGGGCGCATCGCGGCTCCGCATCCTGATCGAGATCCTGGTGCCGCAGGTCGCCACCACGCTGATGGTCGGGCTGGTCCTGTCCTTCGTCACGATGATGTCGGTGCTCTCGGTGCCGCTGATGATCAACGCCCAGTCTCCGACCATGCTGACCGCCGACATCGCCTTCCGCATCAATGCCTATGGCGATTATGGCGTGGCCAACGCGCTCGGTCTGATCTCGCTCGCCGCGACCGCCTGCGTCGCGTGGTTCTACCTGCGCCAGAGCATGAAGGAGCGCGGATGAGCACCCTGTCGACACCCCTCCCGAGCAAAGCCGAGCCCGCGCGCATCCGTCCCGACCTGTGGTGGGTGCCGCGCGCCATCGTGCTCGGCCTCATCGCCTTCATCATCTTCGGCCCGCTGACGAACCTCGTCCTGTGGACCGTCGCGGAGCGCTGGTACTTCCCTCATGCACTGCCGCTGGAATACGGCTTCAGCTACTGGGAACGGGTGTTCTCGCCGCGCGGCAATGCGATGGAATCGCTCGCCAACAGCGTCCTGGTGGCGAGCCTCACCGTGGTACTGGCCATCGCGCTGGCGGTGCCCGCCGGCTATGCGCTGGCGCGCCTGCGTCTGCCTTTCCGAGCGCTGATCCTGCTGGCCTTCCTGATCCCCCAGGCCTTTCCGAACCTGCCCGTCTACGTCAACATCGCCCGGCTCTTCTACCAGATCGGCCTCAACGGCACGGTCATCGGCGTGGTCCTGGTGCATGTCACGCACGGGCTGGTCTATGCGGTCTGGATCGCAACGGCTGCCTTTTCCGCCGTCGACAGCGAACTGGAACAGGCCGCCCGCTCGCTCGGGGCCGGCGCTTTCCGCGCGTTCCGGGACGTCACGCTGCCGCTTGCAGCCCCCGGGCTGCTGGCCAGTGCGATCTTCGTCTTCCTGGAATCGCTCGACGAGTTCACCGGCAGCTACTTCGTCGGCGCACCCGACGTGAACCTTTTGCCGCTTCTGCTCTATACAGCGGGTGCGGGCGGAAACTATCAGGTGGCATCGATCACGGCGTTGTTGCTCCTGATACCGTCCATTGCTTTCATGCTCGTCGTCGAGCGTTTCCTCAGATCCGACGTGCTGTCGAAGGTTGGCCATTGAAACGGGACCAGGGCGACAAGACCCCCGCACGGCGCTTCATCAGCGCGCAGCAGGTGGCACAAAAGGCCGGCGTATCGCGCTCGGCGGTCTCGCGCGCGTTCACGCCGGGCGCCAGCATCGCGCCGGAGACCCGCGAGAAGGTCATGCAGGCGGCGGCCGAGCTCGGCTATCAGGTCAACGACCTGGCGCGCGGCCTGCTCGCCAATCGCAGCCGGCTCGTCGGGCTCATCGTCACCCGGCCCGAGGTGGGCTTTCGCGCCCATCTCGTCTCCGCCCTGACCCGGGCACTGATCCTGCGCGGCAGCGTGCCGCTGATCATCAACACCGGCAGTCTGGAGCAAGAACTGCAGGCCGCACAGAACGCGCTGTTCGGATACCGCGCAGCCGCAACGATCATCCTGTCCGGTTCGCCTCCGGCCTCCTTCGTGGAGCTGGCCCGGCGCAACGGCCAACCTCTGATCATGATCGGGCGTTCCGAGCCCGACTGCGACCATGTGCGGATCGACAACACCGGCGCCGCCCGTACTGCTGCCCGGCTGTTCGTCGAGCGCGGCTTCACCCGCCTTGCGGTGGCCGGCGTCGCCTCAGCCACGCCGAGCCTCGTCGAGCGCGAGGAGGCCTTTGCAGACGAGGCCCGGCGCCTCGGCGCAAGCGTTGCCCGCGCCCACGGCGAGGAAGCGAACTATGCCGGCGGCCAGGGAGCCGCCGACGCGCTTCTCGGGGGCGATACGACAGCCGAACGGCCCCAGGCCGTCTTCTGCGTCAACGACCTAGTGGCCATCGGCCTGATGGACCGGGCCCGCAGCCACTTTGCCATCGACATTCCTCGCGACCTGGCCGTCATCGGCTTCGACGACATTCCGGAGGCGTCGTGGGACGCCTACCGGCTCAGCACCTTCCGGCAGGATCCGGAAAAGATGGCAGAGGGCGCCGTCGCCCATCTGGAACGGCGGTTGACCGATCTGGACGCACCGCCCTCCACCTTGCGGCTGGAGGCCGCGTTCGTGGAACGCTCGACGACACCCGTGCGCTGACCGCCCGGCCGCCTTTGCGGCCGGCCGGGTCTGCCGCCGAGGGCAGAAAGATGCTACCTCCGGGGGGACACGCCTCGGCGAAGCATGTTTCACCATACGGAGAACGAGCCCATGAGCGCTGACGACCGGCGAGCGGTAATCCGCCAGTTCACCTGCCTCGACGACAATTTCGGTGTCCTTGTCCATGTGCCGGAAAGCGCAAGCGGCCCCGGCGGCACCATCGCCATCGACGTGCCCCATCCCGATCCATACAAGGCGGTGCTGAAGGAAACCGGCTGGACGCTGACGGACATTCTCGTCACGCACCATCACTGGGACCATGTACAGGGACTGGAAAAGCTGAAGGCCGACACAGGCGCCCGCGTCACCGGCCCAGCCCTGTCGCGCGACAAGATCGCCGAGCTGGACGCCTTCGTCGAGGATGGCGACGAGATCACGGTCGCGGGGGTCGCCTTCAAGGCGATCGGCACGCCCGGCCACACGCTCGACCAGATCTCGTGGTGGGCGCCGGAACTCTCCTTCGCCCATACCGGCGACACGTTGTTCTCGCTCGGCTGCGGTCGCATCTTCGAGGGCGATCCGGCAATGATGTGGGCTTCGCTGGAAAAGCTGATCCGCCTGCTGCCGCCGCAGACCTCCATCCATTGCGGCCATGAATACACACTCTCGAACGCCCGCTTCGCGCTGACCGTCGATCCGGACAACGCCACCTTGAAAGCGCGCGTTGCCGAGGTGGAGAGCCTGCGGGAACAGGGGTTGCCGACGCTGCCGACGACGATGGCGGCGGAGCTTGCCGCAAATCCGTTCCTGCGCCCCGGCGACCCTGCGATCCGCAAGCATCTGGGCCTCGAAGAGGCAAACGATGCGGCGGTCTTTGCCGAGATCCGGCGCCGCAAGGACACGTTCTGACCGCTTGCAGGAGCCGACCGCCATGTTCGACGCCGACATGACCGCCGCCGAGATCATCTCGATGCTCGGCCTCACGCCGCATCCCGAAGGCGGGCACTACCGGGAGACGTTCCGCGACAGCGAGACGGATGCCGCGGGCCGTGCCCGGTCGACCGCCATCTACTACCTGCTGGAAGCGGGCGAGCTCTCGGCCTGGCACCGGGTGGATGCGGTCGAGATCTGGCACTGGCATGCCGGCGGGCCGCTCGCCCTGACCATTTCGGAAAACGGGCACGACGCCCGCGCCCTGCATCTGGGGAACGACCTTGCCGCCGGCCAACGGCCGCAAGGGATCGTGCCGGCCGGCGCCTGGCAGACGGCCGAAAGCCTTGGCCGCTGGACCCTGGTCGGCTGCACGGTGGCGCCCGGCTTCGAGTTTGCCGGCTTCGAGATGGCGCCTCCCGACTGGCGCCCTGTTCCGCGCGGCTGAATTTCCGCGCGGAACCGCGGTGCTTCGGGGTTTCCCGGCTTGCGCTCCGGCGCCCAAGGGCTACAGTGCGCGCGGATTTCACCCACCGGCAAGCGTTGCCGGCCCATACCGGCGTGCGGATCGCCGCAACCCGCCTCAACCTGCCCAGGACTGGACTACGGACCCCATGGCACACAAAGACATCAAGAAGGTGGTGCTCGCCTATTCCGGCGGCCTCGATACCTCGATCATCCTGAAGTGGCTGCAGACCGAATACGGCTGCGAGGTGGTGACCTTCACCGCCGACCTCGGCCAGGGCGAGGAACTGGAGCCGGCACGCAACAAGGCAGAGCTGCTCGGCATCAAGGAAATCCACATCGACGATTTGCGCGAGGAATTCATCCGCGACTTCGTCTTCCCGATGTTCCGTGCCAATGCGGTCTACGAGGGCGTCTACCTGCTCGGCACCTCAATCGCCCGTCCGCTGATCTCCAAGCGGCTGATCGAGATCGCCCACGAGACCGGCGCCGACGCGATCGCCCATGGCGCCACCGGCAAGGGCAACGATCAGGTCCGCTTCGAGCTGTCCGCCTATGCGCTTGACCCGGACATCAAGGTCATCGCGCCGTGGCGCGACTGGACGTTCAAGTCCCGGACCGACCTCATCGAGTTCGCCGAGCAGCACCAGATCCCGGTGCCGAAGGACAAGCGCGGCGAGGCACCGTTCTCGGTCGACGCCAACATGCTGCACTCGTCGTCCGAGGGTAAGGTCCTCGAGGACCCGTGGGAAGAGCCGCCGGCATATGTCTACCAGCGCACCGTCGATCCGATGGAAGCGCCGGACGTCCCGACCGAGATCACCATCGGCTTCGAGAAGGGCGACGCCGTGTCGCTCAACGGCGAGAAGCTGTCGCCGGCAACCCTCTTCGCCAAGCTGAACGAGTATGGCCGCGAAAACGGCATCGGCCGCCTCGACCTCGTCGAGAACCGCTTCGTCGGCATGAAGTCGCGCGGCGTCTACGAGACGCCGGGCGGCACGATCCTGCTCACCGCCCACCGGGCGATCGAGTCGATCACTCTCGACCGCGGCGCCAGCCACCTGAAGGACGAGCTGATGCCGCGCTATGCGGAGCTCATCTACAACGGCTTCTGGTTCTCTCCGGAGCGCGAGATGCTGCAGGCCGCCATCGATAAGAGCCAGGAAAAGGTCGCCGGCGAGGTCCGCCTCAAGCTCTACAAGGGTAACGTCATCGTCGTCGGTCGCCAGTCGCCCTACTCGCTCTACTCCGAGGAGCTGGTGACGTTCGAGGACGATCGCGGCGCCTATGACCAGAAGGACGCGGCAGGCTTCATCCGCCTGAACGCCCTGCGCCTGCGGACCCTGGCCAAGCGCGACCGTCTGAAGTGAAAACGCACCCGGCGCGGGATGCAGCCTGGATCGCCGGTCTCGGCGACAGGCTCGCTCGCGCCGGGTTTTGCCTGCTCGGCCAGTTCGCGCCCGCCCCGGACGATGCGGTGCCCGGCGCAAGAGCCGGACATGCTGCCCGCGCGGTGCTCGTCGTCGGCAGCCTCTCCAATCCACTCTTCGAAATCTTCGGCACCAGTCCGGAAGCCATCGACGGCCTGCCGGACCCGTTGGACCGCTTCACCCGCCGGGTTCTGACCGGGCTGGCCGGCAGCGAAGGGCTCGGCATCGTCTTTCCCTTCGACGGTCCTCCTTACCATCCCTTCCAGCGCTGGACACTGAAGGCAGGCGGTTTCTCGCGGTCGCCGATGGGGGTTCTTGCACATCGTGAGTTCGGCCCCTGGACAGGACTGCGCGCCGCCCTCCTGTCGCCGGAGCCGATGGCCGTGCCCGAATCCTTGCCCGAACAAGGCCCCTGCCCGACCTGCTCCAACACGCCCTGCATGTCCGCCTGCCCGGCTGGTGCACTGTCGCAGACAGGATACGACGTGCCGCGCTGTCTGGCCTATCTGCGGGCGAATCCTGCCGCACCCTGCCATGCCGGCTGCATTGCAAGGCGTGCCTGCCTCTTCGGCCGCGCGCACGCGCAGTCGGAAGAAGCAGGCAGCTTCCACATGCGTGCCTTTCTGGGGTAAAACCCGGCCCCGGCCGGAACCTCAGCGATCGCGGACGGCAACGAAGCGGGCAAGGCCGGCGAGCTCAGCCGCCCGGGTGCCATAGGGAGCAAGCAGCGTCTCCGCCTCGCCGACCAGACGGGACAGCTCCGCGCGCGTCCACTCGGCGCCCTTGAGCGCCACCAGGGTCGCCTTGCCGGCAGCCGCGTCCTTCCCGGCGGCCTTGCCGAGCGCAGCCGCATCGCCTTCGACATCGAGCAGGTCGTCGGCCAGCTGGAACGCAAGGCCGATCACCTCGCCGAACCGGGTCAGCCGCTCGATATCCTTGGCCGACGCCCCGGCAAGCCGCGCGCCGGTGCGCGCCGCATAGCGGATCAGCGCCCCGGTCTTCATCGACTGCAGCAGGCGGATATCCGCTTCGCCGAGCGAGCTGTGCTCGGCCGCCAGATCCAGCATCTGTCCGCCAGCCATGCCGCCGACCCCGGCGGCGCGCGCCAGATCGCGCGAGGCCGCAAGCCGGACGCCCGCATCCGCGTGCACGCGCGGATCGGCGACGAGATCGAAGGCGAGCGTCAACAGCGCGTCACCGGCAAGGATCGCCGTCGCTTCGTCGAAGGCACGGTGAACCGTCGGCTGGCCACGACGAAGATCGTCGTCGTCCATCGCCGGCAGGTCGTCGTGGACGAGCGAATAGCAGTGGATGCACTCAAGGGCGGCGGCTGCCACGAGCACGCCTGCGTCGTCGCGGTCGAACAGCCTCGCAGCCGCGATCATCAGGCCCGGGCGCAGCCGCTTGCCGCCGCCGAGCGCAGCGTAGCGCATCGCCTCGATAAGTCGGCCGGGGCGTGCAGGCTCTCCGTCGGCCGGCTGCGAGGCAAGCAGCGTCTCGAGCATTGCCTCGAACCGCCCGGCATCGGCGGCAAGCTGGTCTGCGGCATCGGCGGTCACGGGCAGCTCCGAAAAACCTTGAGGAACGGGTGCCGGCGTCGATCCGCCGGCGCTCCGCCTCAGTGTCGAAAAACCCGGCGAAGGTCAACCACCTCGAGGGACGATCCGGCGCCGGCGGCCAACGGTCTGTTGTCTGACGCATCGCCAGCCTGTATTCCGGCGCCGCGGTGTGGCACCGTGCGCCGAAGGGTCGGCGAGACGGACTGCGGGGGCGAATGAGCGAAGGCGAAGTCAGGAGCGAGACGCGACGGGCGCGCGGCGGGCGCTTGCGGCGGATCGTGCTGCGCGCGCTTCTGGTCGTCCTGCTGCTGCCACCCGTCCTGACGCTGCTCTGGGCTGTCGTGCCCCCCGTCAGCACGCTGATGCTGGCCCGCTATGTGCAGGGCCTGTGGGTCGACCGCGACTACGTGTCACTGGACGATATCTCCCCTCATCTCGTGCGCTCGGTCGTCGCCTCGGAGGATGCCCGGTTCTGCCAGCATGGCGGCATCGACTGGGAGGCGCTGGAAAGCCAGATCGCCGCCCTGAACGAGGGCGACGGCGTGCGCGGCGCGTCGACCATCACCATGCAGGTCGCCAAGAACCTGTTCCTCTGGAACGACCGCAGCTATGTCCGCAAGGCGGTGGAGCTGCCGCTGGCGCTGATGATCGACGCCATGCTGACCAAGCGGCGGATCCTGGAAATCTACCTCAACATCGCCGAATGGGGCGAAGGCGTTTTCGGGGCGGAAGCCGCCTCGCAGGCCTGGTTCGGCAAGCCCGCCAAGGACCTCGACCGCACGGAAGCGGCGCGCCTGGCCACCGCACTGCCCAACCCGCTGGCTCGCAATCCGGCACGCCCGCGCCCCGGCCACGACCGGCTCGCGCGGATCAATCGCGGCCGGGCAGCGGCAATCGAACCACATCTGGAATGCATCCCGGGTTTCGGCCCCTGATCGCGACGTAAAGAATCGCCCGCAGACGACAAAATTTCTGACTTTCGGGCTGGCAAAGCGGCAAAAGGTCCGGTATAAGCCCGCCATTCCTGCACACCGTGTAGACCCACGCCCCGGGCTGACCCGGTCCGGGTTTCGCGGGATATTGCACGACGGAGAGTACGACAATGGCCGTTCCGAAGAGAAAAACCACGCGCATGAAGCGCGGCGCGCGTCGCTCCGCGGACGCCCTGAAGCAGCCGACCTATGTCGAGGACAAGGATTCGGGCGAACTTCGCCGCCCGCATCACGTCGACCTGAAGACGGGCATGTACCGGGGCCGCCAGATCCTGGCGGTGAAGGACGACGTGTGATCCTGAGGCGGCCGCAACGCGGCTGCCCGGGAAAACGCGAAAAAAAGGCCGGTGCGCAAGCGCCGGCCTTTTTCGTTTGGCGTTCTAAGATCCGACGGTAGCCGTGATACCTCTCATGCGAGCGTCAGCAAAAAAAGGCCCCTGCCGAGGCACGGGCCCTTTCGAAATCCTGTTCGCTCGCGCGTGCGATCAGCCGTTGGCGTAGTACTGGCCGCCGTTGATGGTCAGCACGGCACCAGTCATGAACGCAGCTTCCTTCGAGGCGAGATAAGCGACCGCAGCCGCGATCTCCTCTGCCTGTCCGAGCCGGCCGACCGGAATGCCGGCGATGATCCCCTCCAGCACCTTCTCCGGGACGGCTGCCACCATGTCGGTGTCGATGTAGCCCGGGCAGATGGCGTTGACCGTGATGCCCTTGCGGGCATTCTCGGATGCCAGTGCCTTGGTGAAACCGATCACGCCGGCCTTCGCGGCCGAGTAGTTGGTCTGCCCGAGCTGGCCCTTCTGCCCGTTTATGGACGAGATGTTGATGATGCGGCCGTGACCGCGCTCGCGCATGCCGTCGATGACCGGACGGGTCATGGTGAACATGGAATCGAGATTGGTGCGGATCACCGCCGACCACTGCTCGAAGTCCATCTTGTGGAACCAGCCGTCACGGGTGATGCCTGCGTTGTTGACGAGCACCTCCACGGCACCGAGGTCGGAAACCACCTGGCCCACACCCTGGTTGCACGCCTCGGCATCGGACACATCCCACTTGTAGACGTGGATGCCGGTCTCGGCCTTGAATGCCTCGGCCTTCTCGGTGTTGCCGGCATAGGTCGCCGCCACCGTGTAGCCGGCAGCCTTCAGGCCCTTGGAGATCGCAGCGCCAATGCCCCGCGTACCGCCCGTAACGATTGCCACATTGCTCATTCACTTCCTCCCGTTCAGCTTGCGCTGCCGCACCAGCCGCCGCTGACTGGCCCGGTCCGCCGGTTGCCGGCAGAAGCCCGATCCGGCCCACCCGCAATCCAGCCGATGCCGGCCGCCCGTGCCTTGATCGGCATCAAGCGGCCGTCATCAAATCGTGGTCAACGCTCCACGCAGAGCGCTACGCCCATGCCGCCGCCGATGCACAGCGTCGCCAGGCCCTTTTTCGCGTCGCGGCGCGCCATCTCGTGCAGCAGCGTGACGAGCACGCGTGCGCCCGAAGCGCCGATCGGATGGCCGATGGCAATGGCACCGCCGTTGACGTTCACGATGTCCGGGTTCCAGCCCATGTCCTTGTTCACCGCGCAGGCCTGGGCGGCGAAGGCCTCGTTGGCCTCAACGAGGTCGAGGTCCTCGACCTTCCAGCCGGCTTTGGCCAGCGCCTTGCGCGAGGCCGGGATCGGACCGGAGCCCATGATCGTCGGATCGACACCGGCAGTGGCCCAGGAGGCAACCCGCGCCAGCGGGGTCAGGCCGCGGCGGGCCGCCTCGGCCGCGCTCATCACGACCAGAGCCGCGGCACCGTCATTGATGCCGGACGCATTGCCCGCCGTGACCGAGCCTTCCTTGGCGAAGGCCGGGCGCAGCTTGGCCATGCTGTCGAGGCTGGCGCCGTGGCGGATATACTCGTCCTCCTCGACGATCCGGTCGCCCTTGCGCTCCTTGATCGTCACCGGCGTGATCTCGTCCTTGAAGCGGCCGGCCTTCTGCGCAGCTTCCGCCTTGTTCTGCGAGGCGACGGCAAACTCGTCCTGCTGCTCGCGCGAAATCTGCCACTTCTCGGCAACGTTCTCCGCGGTCTGACCCATGTGGTAGCCGTTGAAGGCGTCCCACAGGCCGTCCTTGATCATCGTGTCGATCATCTTGTAGTCGCCCATCTTGTAGCCGGCGCGCATATGGGCGCAGTGCGGCGACAGCGACATGTTTTCCTGGCCGCCGGCAACGATGATGGACGCATCGCCCGCCGCAATCTGCTGCATGGCGATGGCGACGGTGCGCAGGCCCGAACCGCAGACCTGGTTCAGAACCCAGGCCGTGGCGCTGTCGGGAATGCCGGCGAGAATGGCGGCCTGGCGAGCGGGGTTCTGGCCCTGGCCAGCCGTCAGCACCTGGCCGAACACGACCTCGTCGACATCGGCGGCGGCAACGGAGGCGCGCTCGAGTGCAGAACGGATCGCCACGGCGCCGAGCTCGTGGGCGGGCGTGTTCGCGAAGGCACCATTGAAGGACCCGACAGCAGTGCGCGTTGCGCTGACGATGACGACGTCGGTGGATGCGCTCATTTCATGATCTCCCGAAAAACCGGACCTCCCCTGGCGCGAGCAATCCCCTGGTTGTTGTTCGGCTGCCTGCGCGTATCTCGCAAACTAGAGACGCCCGCCCGCCAAGTGTCAACCGCAACACCCCTTAGCCACCGGCGATTTTCCCGCTCTCAAGGTCATCCTTTCGGTGCAGTCGGGGCGCTGCCTGACAAGTTTGACAAAACGGTGGTGCGCCCGCCTACGATTGGCTTATCGTGCGTCAGGACAAAGTCGCGGAAGAGGCAGGTCGATCTACCGCCGCGACCCAGGGAGGAATGCCGCAACGGCTTGCGGGCCGGGGCGCGAAGCCGGGATCTGAAAACCGATATGGCTACAAAGACCACCGAGCCGACCATCATCAAGAAATACGCAAACCGGCGTCTCTACAACACCGGGACCAGCACATATGTAACGCTGGAAGACCTCGCCCTGATGGTGAAGGACGAAGAGGATTTCGTCGTCTACGACGCCAAGACCGGCGACGACATCACCCGCTCCGTGCTCACCCAGATCATCTTCGAGCAAGAGAACAAGGGGCAGAACCTGCTGCCGATCACGTTCCTGCGTCAGCTGATCCGTTTTTACGGCGACAGCATGCAGAACGTCGTGCCGTCCTATCTCGACTTCTCCATGTCCTCGCTCACCAGGGAGCAGGACAGGATGCGGGAGCAGATGGCCAATGCCTTCGGCTCCACCGCCTTCGATGCGATCGAAGACCAGGTGAAGCGCAACGCCGAGATTTTCGACCGGGCCATGCGCATGTTCCTGCCGTTCGGTCCGGGCAAGGACGCGGAAGGGCAGCCCCGGCCGGTCGATCCCGCCAAGGGAGCGGGTCCTGCCAGCGCCGACGATCTCGACGCGCTCAAGAAGCAGCTGGCCGACATGCAGAAGAAGATCGACGCCATCGCCGGCGGCGGCCGCGAGTAGACCGCCACCAGACACGTCAAAAAAATGGTGGCCGGGCGCTTTGCCCGACCTTCGTTCACCCGCGGTCGGCGCTGAAGCCGGCCGCTTCGATCCCCGCCACCGCACAGGCCTCGTCATTGTCCGAGGTGTCGCCGCTGATGCCGACGGCGCCGAGGATCTCGCCGCCCTCGCCAGCGCGAATCAGCACGCCGCCCGGTACCGGAACGATGGCGCCACCCGCCACGCCGTTCAGGGCCTGCACGAAATGCGGACGCGTCTTGGCGTTCTCGTCGAGCCAGCGCGAACCGGCCCCCACGGCAATCGCCCCGTAAGCCTTGCCGCTTGCCACCTGCGGACGCAGGATCGAGGAACCATCCTGGCGCTTGAGCGCGACGAGGTGGCCGCCGGCATCGAGAACAGCGACGGTGAGCGGCTTGAGGCCGAGTTCCGCACCCTTGGCGAGTGCCGTATCGACAATCTTTTCCGCGCTGGAAAGGGTCAGTTTGCTCATTTTCTATGGTCTCCGTGCCGGCATCCGATAATCTTGCAGAACCATGGCTAGCAGTGTCACCGCTTGCCACCAACGGACAAGAACGACAAGCACTCGTTCCCTGGGGACGAAAATCCTCCCGCCGACCGGCGGACCTTCCCATATGACGACACTTGCGCCGACCACGGTCCCCGGATCTGCGGCCCGGCGCCAGAACTAAGGACAGGCGATGCGCGACTTCCATGCTCCGGGACGCTCCTGCGTCCATGCCACCACCGCGATGGCGGCAACCTCGCATCCGCTGGCGAGTGCGGCCGCACTGGAAATGTTGCAGGCCGGGGGCAATGCTGTCGACGCCGCCGTGGCCGCCTCGGCGGTGCTTGCGGTCGTCGAGCCGCAGATGACCGGGATCGGCGGCGACTGTTTCGCCATCGTCGCGCGCCCCGACGGGTCCATCCACGGCATCAACGGATCGGGACCGGCCCCCAAGGCGGCAACGCCGGCACGCCTCGCCGAGCTGGGGGTCACCAGCATCGATCCGCAAGGCCCTCACTCCGTCACCGTGCCCGGTGCCATTCGCGCCTGGCACGACCTGCTTTCCGCCCATGGCCGCCGCGGTTTCGCCGAGGTGCTCAAGCGCGCGATCTCCTATGCCAGAGACGGCTATCCGGTGGCACCGCGCGTTGCCCATGACTGGGCGCTGGCAGTGCCGAAGCTCGCCGCCGACCCCGGCGCGCGGGAAAGCTATCTCTTCGGCGGCGCCGCGCCCAAGGCAGGCGACATCATCCGCCAGCCGGCGCTGGCACGCACCCTGCAGAAGATCGCCTCGGAAGGCCCTTCCGGCTTTTACGAAGGCGAGGTCGCCCGCGATATCGTCGACACGCTGGCCGCGCGCGGCGGCCTGATGAGCCTCGACGATCTCGCCGGCATGACCACCCTGCCGATGCCGCCGGTGATCCGGTCCTATCGCGGCATCGACGTGGCCGAGCTGCCGCCCAACGGCCAGGGCTTCATTGCGCTGGTCATGCTGGGGCTGCTGGAACGCTTCGATCTCGCCTCTCTCGATCCGCTTGGCACAACCCGCTTCCATCTCGAGCTGGAGGCCGGCCGGCTCGCCTATTCGGTGCGCGACCTGTTTCTCGCCGATCCCGACCACATGCAGCACGGACCGGACGCCTTCCTGTCCCCCGCCTATCTCGACCGGCTGGCGGCACGGATCTCCCCGACGGCCCGCATTCCGGAGATTCCGCCTGCCCTGCTCGGCCCCTCGTCCGACACGATCTATCTCACGGTGGTCGACGGCGAAGGCATGGCCGTCTCCTTCATCAATTCCGTCTACAAGAGCTTCGGATCGGGCATCTGCGCGCCGAAGAGCGGTGTCATGCTGCAGAACCGCGGCGCCTGCTTCCGCCTGGAACCGGGACATCCGAACTGTATCGACGGCGGCAAGCGGCCGTTGCACACGATCATTCCGGCCATGGCGATGAAGGACGGCCGTCCGTACCTCTCCTTCGGCGTGATGGGTGGCGGCTACCAGCCCTGCGGCCATGCCCATGTGCTGAGCAACATCGTCGATTTCGGCATGGACCCGCAGGAGGCCATCGACGCTCCGCGCATGTTCTTCGACGAGACCACTCACGTGCTCCAGGCCGAACGCCACGTGCCGCAAGAGACGCTGGACGGGCTGCGCAAGCTCGGTCACCAGGTCGACCTCGTCCAGGAGGCAATTGGCGGCGGACAGGCGATCCTCATCGACCGCAGCCGTGGCGTGCTGATCGGCGGTTCCGACCCGCGCAAAGACGGCTGCGCTATCGGCTATTGAGCCGGCAAGCACAAGGCGAACGCAAAAAGGCCCGCGCGACACATCGCGCGGGCCTTTTGTCTCTCGGGGTCAGGACGGAAGGTGCCCGTCAGCGGCTGACGGCCAGAACCCGCCCGGGAGCCGCCATGCGCGGCTGGCGCTCTGCAACCCTGTAGGCGTCGATCGCCTGATCAGGAGCGGCCCGCCGCCTGACCCGCATCTGCGGAACATGTTCGCGCATGGCGATCAGCTGGGCCAGAAAGGCGGCATCCGGGCGATAGAGACGGGCGAAACGGTCAGCTCGCGGTTCGCTGACGGGCGCAACCGGCACAACTGCCCGCGCGGTGGAGCCTGACGCAGGCCCGCCGACAGCCATGGACGGGGCCGCATCTGCGACCCGTCGGCTCTCTCTTGGTCCTGCTGCGGGACGTCTGCCCTGCTCGATCCGCATTTCCGCCTCCCAGGCGTGCCAATTTGATACATTGGCGTTGTTCCTAGGGAATTTAGCGCAAATGCCGTGCCAGGCGATAACCTTTTGTTAACTTTTAACGTAGGGGCAGACTGAATCCACGGTTTCTCCCCGACTTCCTGGCGGCGAAAAACAACGCTTTGCCGTCTTTTGTAACCGGGGCCCGTGTCGCCGACTAGCGATAGGTATCGCCGTTGGAAACTCCGAAGTCGCGGCGAGCGCCCGTGATGGTGATCGAGAAACCCGCGATCACGTCGACCAGAGAAACACACATCAGGATGAAGAAGACCGACGTCGCGGCCTCGCGAACCGTCAGGAACTCGACCAGATAGGCAATGAGGACGAGCGTCGAGAAGATGTGGTCGGTCAAGGCCGAGACGCCCGTGCGGGTCGCCTTGAGCAGCTCGACGAAAAGCAGCACCAGCGCGCACAGGATCATCAGGTCGCCGCCCAGCAGCGAAAAGCTGGCACCCGACACGAGATCAATGGTCATCACCGGACCGGCCCAGGGCGTGCCGGCACCCCCGAGAAGGCTGAAAGCCAGCACGTTGTAGACGACCAGCGGCAACACGGTGAGCGGGATCGAAGCGATGAGCGGCATGACGTGTCCTCGTTGCATCCGGCACGGGGCCCATGCCGACGCCGCCTGGCTGCTGCTTGCACCGGCGGCCGGACGGGCGAATCGCGCAAACCGGACCAGAAGCGAAGATGACCGGCAGGATCTCGCCAGGCAACAATACCGCCGCGATCCGGCACGAAAAAAGCCCGGGGCAGACAGCCCCGGGCTTCAAGGTGCAGCCGTCGGTCACGCCGGCTGCTTCGGGAGATGGGTCGGAAGGGCTCAGACGCGCTGGCTGCCCTGACCGAATTCCGGATAGGCCTCGATGCCGACCTCGGCCTTGTCGAGACCAAGGGCCTCTTCCTCGGCCGAAGCGCGGATACCGATCGTCGACTTCAGGATCAGCCAGACCACCAGGCTGATGACGAAGGCGAACACGCCGTAGGCGACGATGCCGATGATCTGGACCGAGTAGGACGCATCGCTGTTGGACAGCGGCACGATCAGCGTGCCCCAGATGCCGGCCACGAGGTGGACCGGGATCGCACCGACGACGTCGTCGATCTTCAGCTTGTCGAGCAGCGGCACGGTGAAGACCACGATCACGCCACCGACGGCACCCACGAACACGGCCTGCCAGACGGACGGGGCGAGCGGCTCGGCGGTGATGGAGACCAGACCGGCAAGCGCACCGTTCAGGGCCATCGTCACGTCGACCTTCTTGTAGAGCACCTGCGTCAGGATCACCGCCACGACCACGCCGGCGGCAGCCGCCATGTTGGTGTTGGCGAAGATGCGAGAGACGTCGGTCACGTCAGCGATGGTGCCCATGGCGAGCTGCGAGGCGCCGTTGAAGCCGAACCAGCCGAGCCACAGGATGAACGTGCCGAGGGTCGCGAGCGGCATGGACGAACCCGGCATCGGGTGGACGCCATTGGCCGTGTACTTGCCGTTACGGGCGCCGAGCACCAGGGCACCGGCGAGCGCTGCCCAACCGCCGACCGAGTGGACGAGCGTGGAACCGGCAAAGTCGGAGAAGCCCATGCCGTCGAGCCAGCCCGCACCCCACTTCCAGGAGCCGGCGATCGGATAGATGAAGCCGGTCAGGACGACGGTAAAGATCAGGAAGGGCCACAGCTTGATACGCTCGGCCAGGGTACCGGAGACGATCGAGGCCGTGGTGGCGCAGAAGACCATCTGGAAGTACCAGTCGGAAGCGGTCGAGTAGCCCGTGTCGAGGGCATTGCCGCCGACCGCGTCAAAGGCGTACGGGCCGAAGGAGCCGAGGTAGCCGCCGTCGACGCCCGTGTACATCAGGTTGTAACCGGTGATCCAGAACATCAGGCCGGCGATCGAGTACAGCGTGATGTTCTTCAGGCACTGCATGGAGACGTTCTTGGCGCGGACCATGCCGGCCTCGAGCATGGCGAAACCGGCCGCCATCCACATGACCAGGAAGCCGCCGATGAGGAACAGCAGCGTGTTGAAGATATAGGCCGTTTCGGAGGCCAGCGCGAACTGCGGGGCTTCGGGAGCAGCAGCAGCCGTGTCCTGCGCGAAAGCCGTACCAGCCGCCGCGAGAAGCGCAAGCGAGGCCGTTCCGACAAGCTTCAGAGTTGTTTTCATTGGAATTCCCCTGCTCGAATGGATCAAAGCGCGGTGGCGTCGGTTTCGCCGGTGCGGATGCGCTGAACCTGGTCGAGCGCGTAGACGAAGATCTTGCCGTCGCCGATCTGGCCGGTCTTGGCGGCAGTGGCGATCGCCTCGACCACCTTGTCGGCGAGCTCCGAGGTGACCGCGACCTCGATCTTCAGCTTGGGCAGGAAGCTCACGGCGTATTCGGTGCCACGATAGATTTCCGTGTGCCCCTTCTGCCGCCCGTAGCCCTTGACCTCGGTCACCGTCAGTCCCTGAACGCCGATGCTCGTGAGGGCGTCGCGCACCTCGTCGAGCTTGAACGGCTTGATGATGGCCATCACGATTTTCATGCTCGCTTCCGTTCCTTTCCCTGCTTCGCTTCCCCGGCCCGTTGCGGCAGGCGCGTTTCGGCTGGATTTGGCGGACCGGAGGTTGCCGGCAGGGCCTGACAACCGGGCGATCCGTTTAACGCCGGCTCTCAGGTATCAAGGAGCGTGCCAACTCGTGCTGCGGCGCAAAAAAGCACCGGAAAGCAACGTCGGGAATTTCCAGAAAGCCAATGTTTACAAATAGATAAATACTAGCCTCGAGATCGCCTGCGACGGAGCGAACGACGCTTTCCGCCCCCACAGGATTTGCACAAAAAATAGCCACATCCGACAACCGGATGTGGCTAAATTATGTGCACAAGTTTTGGGCAATCCGATCAGGCGCTAAAGCCGCCATCAGCCAGATAGGCTGCTTCCGCTGCCGTCGTCTCGCGGCCCAGTGCCAGGTTGCGATGGGGGAACCGGCCGAACCGCCTGATCACGTCCAGATGGATCAGGGCATAGAGATAGGCCTGCTCTTCGCCGTGACGACGGAACAGGTCGACGCTGCGCTCCTGATCGGACATCTCCTCGGAGTGCTCGAACGGCAGGTAGAAGAAAGGGCGCGCCGCCTTCGGGAACGCACGGTCGAAGCCGGCGTCAACCGCCGCCCGGGCGATGCGGCGCGCCCGCTCGTCGGACGCAAAGGCCAGCGCATCGCCGCGAAACAGGTTTCGCGGAAACTGGTCGAGCAGGAGCAACAGGGCGAGCGCGCCATGCGGCGTCTGCGCCCATTCGTCCAAGGCCCCGTCCCGCGCCTCTTCGACAAGCGGAGCGAATTGCTCGCGGATCTTCGTGTCGAAGTCATCGTCACGCGTGAACCACTTCGCAGGCCCCGCCGTCCACCAGAAATCCAGAATGTCGATCGCCTCGGGCTTGCCGCTGCTGGTCACGGGCATATTCTCCTGTCTGATTGAGGATCCACCCACCTGGCCACAGGCAGAGGATGGACGAAAAGCGAGGGCACGCGGGCATCATGCCAGCCTGCCCTCTCATATCGGCGGGGAGCGCGCGTTGGACAAGGTCGATCTGGAGTTGGACCTCAAGGGGCTGAAATGCCCGCTTCCGGTCCTCAAGACCCGCAAGGCCATAACCGGTCTGAAGGCGGGTGCACGGGTGCGCGTGCTGTCGACCGACCCGATGTCCGTGATCGACATCCCGCATTTCTGCCAAGAGGCGGGGCACAAGCTGATCGCGCGCGAGACCGATGAGGACGAGGTGCACGTCTTTCTGCTGGAGCGTGGCTGACACCAAAGGTCACCCCTGGGCAAGCGCGTCCATCTTCCGCGCGAGCCGTATATCGAGGTCGCTGAGACCACCAGCATCATGGGTGGACAGCACAACCTCCACCGTCCTGTACACATTGAACCATTCAGGGTGGTGGTTCATCTTCTCCGCAACGAGAGCCACCCGCGTCATGAAACCGAAAGCTTCGTTGAAATCCTTGAAGACGAAGCTCCTGGTAATCGCATCACGCCCCTCCACCTCACGCCAACCCG
The DNA here is from genome assembly GCF_014252955.1 of Stappia sp. 28M-7. Lineage (NCBI taxonomy): Bacteria > Pseudomonadati > Pseudomonadota > Alphaproteobacteria > Hyphomicrobiales > Stappiaceae > Stappia > Stappia quadratibracata. The sequence continues at coordinate 4,627,956 of NZ_JACMIA010000001.1, forward strand.
ACAACTCGGCAAGCGCATCGGAGCGGGCTTCGGGCGACAGTTTCTCGGTCATGGCGATCTCCTGCAAATATGGCGGCAGCCCTCGACAGCTTCTCCCCGCTCAAGGGATCATGCCTTGCCAGCCATGACAACCGCCCCACTCGAACGCCCGCCGGCGGACCATTCGCCCGGCAAGGAGGCCTTGTGACCGCAATCCTGTTCGTCTGCCTTGGCAACATCTGCCGCTCGCCGCTGGCCGAGGGCATCCTGCGCCATCGCATCGAGGCCGCCGGCCTCTCCGCTGCCGTCTCCGTCGACAGCGCCGGCACGGCCTCCTGGCACACCGGCAAGACACCGGATCCGCGCTCCATCGCGGTCGCCGCCCGAAACGGCATCGATCTCACGAGTCAGCGCGCCCGACAGGTGGCTCCGGCCGACTTCGAGACATTCGACATGATCCTGGCCATGGATGACGACAATCTCTCCGAACTTCACGCCCGCGCTACCGCCGGATCGCGGGCGGAAATACGCCGCTTTCTCGATCGTGACGTGCCCGACCCCTACTATGGCGGTCCCGACGGGTTCGATCACGTCTTCCGCATGCTGGACGAAGGGTGCGCCGCCCTGGTCTCCGAACTTTCTGGAAGTCTCTGACGCTGCCCCCATTCAAACCGACGACAAGCGTACCTACGTGTCTCTTGGGGCGGGGATCCCGTTCAGGGCTGGCAACCGGCAAGGTGGCCGCCGTCCGGACGGGCCGAAACGTCACGAAAGGAGGCCTGCTATGAGCGGTCTGCGCATCGAGCACGACAGCTGGGTTCTGGTCGGAGATGGCGAGAAGGCACTGTTCTTCCGCAACCAGGGCGACGCGGACTATCCCAATCTTGAGGTCCTGAGGGTCCTGGAGCAGGAGAACCCGCAAACGTCGGATCAGGGAACGGACGCGCCCGGGCGGCGCAGTGACGGCCCCGGCCCGCATCGCAGCGCCATGGAGCCGACCGACTGGCACATGATCGAAAAGCACCGCTTCGCCAGCCGCATTGCCGATACGCTCTACAAGGAGGCGCACAAGGGCCGCTTCTCCAAGCTCGTCGTCGTTGCCCCGCCGGTGACACTCGGCGATCTGCGCAAGGCCTTTCACAAGGAAGTGGCAAGCCGAGTGGTCGCCGAGGTCGACAAGACGCTGACCGGCCATCCGCCCGACGAGATCGAGCGGATCCTTTCCACCAAGAACTGATCGAAGGTTTGTAGCGGCAGCGGCGGCGCGTCAGCCCAAGGGCTCGCGCCGCCAGCCGTCGGCAAATACCACCCGCTCCATTCCGGTGAAGCGGGCCATGCGGGCGAACTCCGCCTCCAGGCGAGCAAGCCGCCCCTCACCCAGCCGCACGCCCGGCTCCGGCCAGAACGCCGTCACGAACAGCTCCCCTTCCGCACGCCGGCAGATCATGTCGACCCGGCCGATCATCCGGTCCTTCTCCATCACCGGATAGACATAGTAGCCGTAGGTGCGCTTGGGAGCCGGAACGAAGACCTCGATCCGGTAGAAGAAGCCGAACAACCGCTCGGCCCGCTTGCGGTCCCGCAACACCGGGTCGAACGGGCTGAGGGTGCGAATGCGCGCCGGCGGCTCCGGCGCATCAGCCAACAGAGAGGCGATGTCCGGCCGCGCGACGCTGGCGCGCTTCGGCTGACCGGGACCGAAATCGATCTCCACCGGCAGGACGGATTTTCCGGTCTCCTGCGTGCACCAGGCTTTCGCCTCTTCCGGCGAAACAAGGTCGTAGAAGGCGGCAATCTCGCCGGACGTGCCGACGCCCAGCCGCTGCAAGGCCTCGCGGCAGGCCCAGTCGACAAAGGCCTCGTGGCCGACTTCCTGCTCAAAGTGCTCGCGTGGGATCACCCGTTCCGACAAGTCGTAGATCTTGGCGAAATTGTCCCGCGCCGTGACGGCGATCTCGCCGGTCCGCCACAGATATTCCAGCGCCGTCTTGCCCGGCTGCCAGTTCCACCAGCCGGGCTCCTTGCGGATGCGATCCCCATCGAAATCCCGGCCCCGCGAAGGACCGTTCACCCGCACGTGGTCGCGAACCCGGTCGATCTCGCCATGGAAGTCGTGCCCGTGCCAGTTGGTCCAGCGCGCCTTCAGCCGCTCCTTCTGGCGCGCGAAGCGGTGGCGCCAGTAGGGATAGGCACCGGACGGGATCACCGCTGCATCGTGCGTCCAGTTCTCGAACAACGCCCGGTCCCGCTCCAGCAGCCTGGTCAGCTGCGGTTCCCGGTAGGTCTGGTTGCGGGAGAACAGGATCTGATGGTGGGCGCGCGTCACCGTGTTGATGCTGTCGACCTGCACGAAGCCGAGCCGGTCGATGAGATCGCACAGCTCCGCCTGCCCGAGGCGCCGCGAGGGGGCATCGGACAGGCCCTGCAGGTGCAGGAACACCCGGCGCAGGTCGGCAGCGGCGATCCTCAGCACCATCGGCGCATCAGCCCTCAGCCTCGAAGACCACCAGCAGGTCCTTCGCGTCGACCTGCTGGCCCGGCGTCGCCAGCACCTCTACCACCGTGCCCGCACGGTCGGCATGGAGCGCCGTTTCCATCTTCATCGCCTCGATCGATACCAGCACGTCGCCCGGCGACACGCTTTGTCCCGCCTTCACCGCGACAGTGGAAATGACACCCGGCATCGGCGCCCCGACATGGGCAGCATTGCCGTCCTCGACCTTGCGCCGTGCCGCGGCCCCGGCTGCTCCATGCGCCCGGTCCGGCACCTTGATGATGCGCGGCTGGCCATTGAGCTCGAAGAACACCTTGCACTCACCATTCTCGTCCGTCTCGCCGATAGCCTGGGTGCGCACGACCAGCGTCTTGCCGGGCTCCAGGTCGATCATCATCTCCTCGCCGGCCGGAAGGCCGTAGAAATAAACCGGCGTCGGCAGCACGTTGACCGGACCGTAGCGGTCTCTCGCGGCGGCAAAGTCGGTGAAGACCTTCGGATACATCAGGTAGGAGGCGAGATCGGTATCGGAGATCTCGCCGCCGGTCTTTTCCGCCGCTTCCTTGCGACGGGCGGCGAGATCATCGGCTGCAAGCAGCGAGCCGGGGCGCACGGTGATCGGGGTCTCGCCCTTCAGTACCTTGGACTGGATGTCCTTCGGCCATCCGCCGGGGGACTGGCCGAGATCGCCGCGCATCATCTGGACGACGCTCTCGGGAAAGGCGACGTCCTTGTCCGGTGCCATCACATCGGCCACCGACAGCCCCTGCGCCACCATCATCAGCGCCATATCGCCGACCACCTTCGACGACGGCGTCACCTTGACGATGTCGCCGAACATCATGTTGACGTCGTGATAGGCCTGCGCCACCTCGTGCCACCGGGTTTCCAGGCCCAGCGAACGGGCCTGTTCCTTCAGGTTGGTGAACTGGCCACCCGGCATCTCGTGCAGATAGACTTCCGAAGCCGGCGCCTTGAGGTCGCTCTCGAAGGCCCGGTACTGCGCCCGCGCCGCCTCCCAGTAAAAGGAGATCTCGCGAATGGCACGCGCATCCAGCCCTGTGTCGCGCGGTCCGTCGCGCAAGGCCGCGGCAAGCGAGCCCAGCGCCGGCTGCGAGGTCAGGCCGGAGAAGGCATCCATGGCGGCATCGACCGCATCGACCCCGGCCTCCACCGCGGCCAGCACCGTCGCGGCGGAAATGCCGGACGTGTCGTGGGTGTGGAAGTGGATCGGCAGGCCGATTTCCTGCCTCAGAGCGGAGAACAGGCGCCGCGCCGCCTCCGGCTTCATCAGGCCGGCCATGTCCTTGACGCCGAGAATGTGGCAGCCGGCCCGCTCCAGCTCCTTCGCCAGCTTCACGTAGTAGGCAAGGTCGTATTTCGGCCGCGCCGCATCCAGCAGGTCGCCGGTGTAGCAGATCGTTCCCTCGCACAGCTTGTCCGCCTCGATCACCGCATCGAGCGAGACGCGCATGTTCTCCACCCAGTTGAGGCAGTCGAAAACGCGGAACAGGTCGATGCCGTTCTCGGCGGCGCGGGAGACGAAATCGCGGACCACATTGTCGGGATAGTTGGCGTAGCCGACGCCGTTTGCGCCGCGCAGCAGCATCTGCAGCAGGATGTTGGGCACGCGCTCGCGCACGGCCCTCAGCCGCTCCCAGGGATCCTCGGTGAGGAAGCGCATGGCGACGTCGAACGTGGCCCCGCCCCAGCATTCCAGCGAGAACAGCTGCGGCAGGCCGCGCGCATAGGAGTCCGCCACCGCTACGATGTCGAAGCTGCGCATGCGGGTCGCAAGCAGCGACTGGTGCGCATCGCGCATGGTCGTGTCGGTAACCAGCGCGCGCCGCTCCGCCTTCATCCAGTCGGCGAAGCCCTGCGGGCCGAGCTCGTCGAGAAGCTGCTTGGTGCCCTTGCGGATCTCGCCCTCATAGACCGGCGCAACAGGTGCGGGCGCATCCGCGAGGGGCTGCGGCCGGTTGCGGGTCTCCGGGTGGCCGTTGACCGTGACGTCGGCAATATAGGTGAGCAGCTTGGTGGCCCGGTCCCGGCGTGTGACCTGGAGGAACAGGGCCGGCGTCTCGTCGATGAAGCGCGTCGTGTAGCTGTTGGCCCGGAAGTCCGGATGCCCGATGACGTTCTCCAGGAACACCAGATTGGTCGCCACGCCGCGGATGCGGAATTCGCGCAAGGCACGGTCCATGCGCTGCGCGGCCTCTTCCGCGGTCGGCGCCCAGGCCGTCACCTTTTCCAGCAAGGGATCGTAGAAGCGGGTGATCACCGCCCCCGAATAGGCCGTGCCGCCATCGAGCCGGATGCCGAAGCCGGTGGCCCCGCGATAGGCGGTGATCCGGCCGTAGTCGGGAATGAAGTTCTGCTCCGGATCCTCGGTGGTGATACGGCACTGGAGCGCGTGGCCGTTCAGCCGGATCTCCTCCTGTACCGGCACGCCGGAGGCCGGCTCGCCGATCATCGCGCCTGCCGCGATACGGATCTGCGCCTTGACGATGTCGATGCCGGTGACCTCCTCGGTCACCGTATGCTCAACCTGCACGCGCGGGTTCACCTCGATGAAATAGAAGCGGCCAGTGTCGGCATCCATCAGGAACTCGACGGTGCCGGCACCGCGATAGTGCGCTGCCCGGCCGATCCTCAATCCGTACTCGCTCAGTTCTGCGCGCTGATCCGCGTCGAGATAGGGAGCCGGCGCCCGCTCAACGACCTTCTGGTGACGTCGCTGGATCGAGCAGTCGCGCTCGAACAGATGCACCAGGTTGCCGTGCGCATCGCCGAGGATCTGCACCTCGACATGCCGCGCCCGCTCCACCAGCTTCTCGAGATAGATCTCATCCTTGCCAAAGGCCGCCTTGGCCTCGCGCTTGGCCGCCGCCACATCGCGCAGCAACGCCTCCTCGTCGCGAATGACGCGCATGCCACGACCGCCGCCGCCCCAGGATGCCTTGAGCATCACCGGATAGCCGATCCCGGCGGCGAGGCGGCGCACGTCGCCCATGTCGTCGGGCAGCGGATCCGTCGCCGGCATCACCGGCACCCCGGCCTCGATGGCCAGATTGCGGGCCGCAACCTTGTTGCCGAGCCGGCGCATGGTCTCCGGCGAAGGCCCGATGAAGACGATACCGGCTTCGGCGCAGGCCTCGGCGAATTCCGGGCTTTCCGACAGGAAGCCATAGCCGGGATGAATGGCGTCCGCCCCAGCCGCCTTAGCGACGCGCAGGATCTCCGGGATGGACAGATAGGCCTCGATCGGACCGAGCGGTTCGGGTAGCTGAGGGCCGCGGCCGATCTGGTAAGCCTCGTCGGCCTTGAACCGATGCAGCGCGAGCTTGTCCTGCTCCGCATAGACGGCAACGGTCCGCATGCCCAGTTCGTTCGCCGCACGGAAAATGCGGATCGCGATCTCCGAGCGGTTGGCAACGAGAATCTTCCGAATAGCCAAGTCAGCCCCTCCTCCTGATGGACGACCCGCAGGGCCGTCCGTGCCTTAGCGTCACCGCGTTCTAGCTGCTGCACCGCAACAAGGGAAGACGGCAGGGACGAGAGGCCCGATAGGCCCGGCAAATAGCAGTCGGCAAACCGTCCCGTAATGAAACGAAGATGTTAACGCGCGTCGATCGGACCTCGGCAACGCACTCGTCGCATCCTCATCATCCAGTCGGCTGCCCGCGCCGAGCCACAACATACGCCAGGAACATATCAGGAACAATATCCAGTCAGCGATTCGGACAGGCTTCGTTCGCGGTTTCGCCGTTTGATGAATTCGGCCCCGTAAATTTTAATGATCCGATTAACGATATCGAAAGCTTTCGAGCCGCCGGCGCAAATTCGTCCGGATCCGAATCGAATGGCGCAAATCCTTGAGCAGATTCACGATTTCGCCCTACATCAGACCGTCCACACAACATCTCGTAGGGAACGAAACCTGAATCTCCCGGAGTCATCGATTCGGTCCGGCTTTGTTCAGGACTCGTTCTGTTCACCCTTTTTCGGGCCTGCCCGCCCCCGATTTTCGAGCCCGTCCGGCGACAGCCGCAAGTCGGTTCGCCACGCCGTCTGCACCCCCTCGCCCCTTGCGGAAAACAGCAGGCGACAGCCCCGCGCAGACTGTGCTACCTCTCAGGTTAACGGGCTTGCGGTCGCCCGAAGCTTCCGCCGCAAGACCTCTCCGGACCCGGGCGCCTTCCCGTCGCGCGGTTCTACTTAGCAACGGATCTCGGCGGCTTTCGCCGTGGCACGGATCGCACAGCACAGCTGCAGCCAATGCTTCATTCCAGACAATCGAGGCCGTTTTCGGCCGGGGGCTACTCCGCCCCCACCTGGACCACGCTGCCGCCGCAGGCGCGCGCGCGGACGGTCACGGCGGTGCTTGGCCCGACCAATACCGGCAAGACCCACCTCGCCATCGAGCGGATGATCGCCCGCGAAACCGGCATCATCGGCCTGCCGCTGCGCCTTCTTGCGCGCGAGGTCTATGGCCGCATCACCGAGCGTGTCGGCGTCGACAAGGTGGCGCTGGTCACGGGCGAGGAAAAGATCATCCCCTCCGATACCCGCTACTGGGTGTCGACGGTGGAGGCCATGCCGCTCGATCTCGTGGTCGACTTCGTTGCCATCGACGAGGTTCAGCTCGCGGGCGATCTGGAACGCGGCCACGTCTTCACCGACCGCATTCTCAACATGCGCGGAACGCTGGAGACCCTGCTTCTCGGCTCGGCGACGGCGCGCCCGTTGCTCGAGCGCTTGTTGCCGGGTCTCAACGTGGTCACCCGGCCGCGCATGTCGATCCTGGCCTATTCGGGCCAGAAGAAGATCACCCGCCTGCCCGCCCGCTCGGCCGTGGTCGCCTTCTCCTCCTCGGAGGTCTATGCGATCGCCGAGCTGATTCGCCGCCAGCATGGCGGCGCCGCCGTCGTTCTCGGCTCGCTCAGCCCGCGCACGCGCAATGCCCAGGTCGAGTTGTTCCAGAATGGCGACGTGGAGCACCTGATCGCCACCGACGCGATCGGCATGGGCCTCAATCTCGACGTCGACCACATCGCCTTTGCCGGCATCCGCAAGTTCGACGGCTACCAGTATCGCATGCTGACGCCGGCCGAGATGGGCCAGATCGGCGGACGTGCCGGTCGCCACACCCGCGACGGCACGTTCGGTGTCACCGGCCGGGTCGATCCTTTCGACGAGGAACTGGTCGAAGCGCTGGAAAGCCACCGCTTCGATGCGCTCAAGGTGTTCCAGTGGCGCAACCGCGCCCTCGACTTCGACAGTGTCGAGAGCCTGCGCCGCACGCTGGACGAACCGCCGCGCGAACAGGGCTTGACGCGAGCCCCTCCCTCGGCCGACGAGACGGCCTTCGACCATGCCCTGCGCGATGAGGCCATCCGCCGGGTCGCCGCGACGCCAGAGCGGGTTCGCCTGCTCTGGGACGTGTGCCAGGTCCCCGATTACCGCAAGATCGCGCCGGCCAACCACGCCGACCTGATCGCCGGGCTCTATGCCCATCTGACCCGTAACGGGGTCGTTCCTGACGACTGGTTTGCCCGCCAGGTCGCCTTCGCCGACCGCGTCGACGGCGACATCGATACGCTGGCGAACCGCATTGCACATATCCGCACCTGGACCTTTGTTGCTAACCGTGGCGACTGGCTTGCGGATCCCGCCCATTGGCAAGGCGTGACGCGCGGCGTAGAAGACCGTCTGTCCGACGCATTGCACGACAGGCTCACCCAGCGCTTCGTCGACCGGCGGACGAGCGTATTGATGCGACGGCTGAGAGAGAACGCGATGCTTGAAGCGGAAATTACATCGGCAGGGGACGTGCTTGTCGAAGGACAGCATGTCGGACAACTGCAGGGCTTCCGCTTTGCACCGGATCCCTCGGCTGACGGCCCTGACGTCAAGGCCCTGCGCACGGCGGCCCAGAAGGCCCTGGCCAGCGAGCTTACCCAGCGCGCCGACCGCCTTTCGCGCGGCGCCAACGAGGACTTCGCGCTTGCCTCCGACGGGGCTCTGCGTTGGCACGGCGAGATCGTCGGCCGCGTGATCTCCGGCGGGACGGTGCTGACCCCGGGCCTCATCGTCCTGTGCGAGGACAGCCTCGACGCGGCCGACCGCGAGAAGGTCGAGGCGCGCCTCGTTCTGTGGCTGCGCACGCATATCGACACCGTGCTGAAGCCGCTGCGCGATCTGGAGATCGGGGAAGGCCTTGAGGGGCTTGCCCGCGGCATCGCCTTCCGCCTGGTCGAGGCGCTCGGCATTCTCGAGCGGTCCGAGATCGCCGAGGACGTCCGCCAGCTGGACCAGACGATGCGCGCCGGCTTGCGCCGCCTGGGCGTGCGCTTCGGCGCCTACCACATCTTCGTGCCCGCACTGCTGAAGCCGGCCCCGAGCCGCCTGATTGCCCAGCTCTGGGCGCTCAAGCACGGCGAGCCAGACATGCCAGGCCTCTCCGAGCTGCCCCAGCTGTCGGCCTCGGGCCGCACCTCGATCACGGTCGACCCGGAGATTTCCAAGGCGCTGTACAAGGTCGTCGGCTTCCGCGTCTGCGGGCCGCGCGCCGTGCGCATCGACATTCTCGAGCGTCTGGCCGACCTGATCCGCCCGCTTCTGGCCTGGAAGCCGCTGGACGCGGAAGTGGCCCCGCCCGAGGGCGCGGTTGCCGAAGGCGGCGGCTTCACCGTCACGGTGGCGATGACGTCGCTGCTCGGCTGTGCCGGCGAGGACTTCTCCGCCGTGCTGAAGTCGCTGGGCTATCGCTCCGAGACCCGCGAAGTCACGCGCCCGGTTGCCGCGACTGCGGATGCCGCAGCGCCCGAGGCACCTGTGAGCGAAACCCCGGTAGTCGAGGCTGAGGCAGAGACGGAAACGTCTGCGGACGAGCAGGCCGCAGCTCCGGTAGACGCCGAGCCGGAAGCGGCAGAAGCCGCCGCAGCTCCTGCGGAGCCGGATGCCGAAGCTCATGCAGAGGCGGCAGACGCGGTCGCTTCGGAGACGACGCCCGCCGAGACTGCCACCGAAACGGTCGCCATCGAAATCTGGCGGCCAGGCCGGCGCGACCGTCGCCCGCAGGGCGCCCAGCGCGGCGGCCGGCGCCAGGAAGCAGCAGGTGGCGACGCCGTCGAAGGTCAAGGCCAGGGCCAGGGCCAGAAGCAGCGGACCAAGGGACGCGGCTTCGGCAAGGGCGGCAACCGCCAGCAGGGCCGGCCTGACCAGCAGCGCAGCGGCGGCGGTGGCGGCAAGGGCCGGAACGAAGGCTCGCGTCCCGACAACCAGCGCCCGCGCGGCACCAGGCCGGAACGCCCGGCGCGCGAGATGGATCCGGATTCGCCCTTCGCGAAACTGGCGGCTCTCAAGGCCGATCTGGAGAAGAAGCCACGCTCCTGACCGCAAACCGGCAGGGCTGACGGAGGACTGCGGCAAGGGTGAGCGACAACGCGACCACCGGACCGGCCACACCGCCTGCGGACATGACGCCGCAGCGGCTCGACAAGTGGCTCTGGTTTGCCCGGATCGTGAAGTCGCGCAGCCTTGCCCAGAAGCTGGTGAATGGCGGCCATGTGCGGGTCAACCGCGACAAGGCTCAGGCGCCGGCCAAGGCGATCCGCCATGGCGATGTCCTGACCATCGCCGTGGCAAACCGGATCCTTGTCCTGAAGGTCCTGGCCCCCGGCACGCGGCGCGGTCCGGCACCCGAAGCCCGGTTGCTATACCAGGACCTGGATCCGTCGCCCAACGCATCGCCCATCTCCGACGATGGCGAGGATGAGGACGAGAACACCGCGAGCCCGGGTACGACCAAGGCGGGCCCGGCCGGCCGAGACGGTCCGGCGCCCGGCAGGCGCGAACGCGGCAGCGGCCGTCCGACCAAGCGCCAGCGGCGTCAGATCGACCGGCTCACGGACAAGGCCTGAGCCAGCTCAGGTGCTTGCGCGCATTGCCCTGCGACACACGGTCCGTCGGCGCGACGCTTCAATTGCGGAGAAAAATCTTCTCCGGGAGCTATCATCGGCAACATATTCCGAACTTGAAGCCCATCGCCAAACCCGGTACGCAGGCATCAATAACCGCCCGCACACCGGCCGGCGCCCTTCCGGTCTCTCGTCCGGGACGGAAGCCGGCATCCCGCATCGGACTGCATCCGCGGAACGGAGACCGGGCCTCGATCTGACGGCCGCGACACGGCAGCGGCATGGCCCGCCGGTCGGCGGCAGGAATGGCGCCGCGAGAGGACTGCGATGACCTATATCGTCACGGACAACTGCATCAAGTGCAAGTACACCGACTGCGTCGAAGTCTGTCCGGTCGACTGTTTCTACGAAGGCGAGAACATGCTCGTCATCCATCCCGACGAATGCATCGACTGCGGCGTCTGCGAGCCGGAATGCCCGGCCGATGCGATCAAGCCGGACACGGAGCCGGGTCTGGAAAAGTGGCTGGAGCTGAACACGGAATATGCTTCCAAGTGGCCTAACCTGACGGTCAAGAAGGACGCATTGCCCGAGGCGGAGGAGTTCGACGGCAAGCCGAACAAGCTCGAGGCCTATTTCTCTCCGGAGCCGGGTTCGGGCGACTGAGACCCGGCCGCCGCCCCGCGGCTCTTGACATGTCCGATCCCCGGAGCGCGCCCTTGGCGCTCGGCTATCCCTGACGACTGCGGCGCCGGTTTCGGCCGGCTGCCGGGTCCCGTTTTGAAATCCACAAGTTTTGTGCTATAGTCTTTTCCTCAGTAATCGAACCAGTGGTCTCCCCTCCACGCGGAGGTTTTTTTATGGTTGCGAACCCTTCGCCACATGCGAAGGGGGGCGGCATCCCTCCTAGAACTGATCCGAGACCAGAGTTCGGTCGGCTGATCATCGAATAACGAACTCCGACGGGTTGTGGCTTGCCACAAGCCCGGTGGACGTGCGTTCTCTCCATGGATGGGCGACGCATCAGGCGCCGCCCCCGGCTTCTGGCCGCAACTGCGCAGGAGTAGCATAGGCGTATGGCAACAACGATGAAGAAAACCGCGCAGAGACAGGGTTTCAAGACCGGTGAGTTTATCGTCTATCCCGCCCATGGCGTTGGACAGATCACCGCGATCGAGGAACAGAATGTCGCGGGATATGCGCTTGAGCTTCTGGTGATCAATTTCGAACAGGACAAGATGACGCTGCGCGTCCCGGTCGCGAAGATCGCTTCCGTGGGCATGCGCAAGCTTGCCGATGCTCCCGCCGTGAAGAAGGCGCTCGAGACCGTTCGCGGTCGCCCGCGCGTCAAGCGCACCATGTGGAGCCGCCGCGCCCAGGAATACGAGGCGAAGATCAATTCGGGCGACCTGATCGCCATCGCCGAGGTGGTCCGCGACCTGTACCGGTCCGAGAGCCAGCCCGAGCAGTCCTATTCCGAGCGTCAGCTCTACGAGGCCGCCCTCGACCGCATGTCGCGTGAGATCGCTGCCGTGAACAAGTGCTCGGACACCGAGGCGATCCGCCAGATCGAACAGAACCTCGCCAAGTCGGCCAGCCGCAAGGCCGCCGCCGCTGCGACCGAGGACGAGGACGGGGAACAGACCGAAG